>JBFKVA010000053.1:0-15351 GCA_041635475.1 Acidimicrobiia bacterium
CCGGCGCTCGGTGAGGGCTTGAAGGATGAGGCCGGCCACCAGGCTGTACTCGAACAGATGGGTGCGTTCCTCGGGGATCGCCATCCGGGCCAGGACCATCACGTAGACGCCGGCGATTCCCACCGCGGTGCCGACCACGGCGAGGCTCGGGCGATTCCGCAGCGCCTGCAGTACCACCGCCACAACGAGGAGGATGAAGCCGACGACGAAGAGCATGTCGAAGAGGCCCCGATCCCGGAGGATGCTCGACAGGGTCCGGGCCAGGCCGAGTGTGGAGTAGATCGTCGCGACGACGATCGCTGTCCAGGTCCAGAGTCGACGCTCCCGAGCGGACGTGAAGAGGGCCATCGTCGGAGGATATAGGGCCTCTTCTGTGATCGATCAGGCCCCCCGTTGCGGCGAGATGACGGCGCTCTTCGTGCGGCGCCGCAGGGCAATCCGGGAGTGGAAGGGCCGCCCGAGCACCGACGAGTGGTCCCGGAATGGTTCAGAGTGAGAGGACGGCCAGGACGAGCGCGGACGCGGCGAAGACCGCCGTGGCCATGCCCACGACCCGGACCGATCCGACGTGGACCACCGACGCCCCCTCGGGGAGACGTCCATGCAGGTCCTCGTAGTGCCGAGCCGACCAGGCAAGGAGGCCGATACCGTAGATCACGAAGCCGGCTCCCAGGGGGACCAGCACGGCCATGAGATGTCGAGGGACGTGGGCGACGAAGAGCAGGCCGGCCGCCGCCACGGCCATGCCGGTCCGTTCCCAGGCCAGCGCCGTTCGCTCCAGTTGGACACCGGGATCGAAGGCGAAGGGAGGTCGCTCGCTCACAATTCGATGATGATCAGGACCAGGGCGACGGCGGCCACCACCGCCACCCCGAGCGCCGTCGTTCCCTGCAGGCGGGAGGGGGGGAGGGGAGCGCCTGCCCGCAGCGCCTGTTCCTTGATGGCCCACCGCCGGTACGAACTGGCTGCCGCCAGCAGTCCCAGTCCGAGCAGGAGGATGCCCAGGATCTCACGTCCGAGGAACGAGGGGAGGAGTTGGAGGATGCCGAGTCCGCCGGCCGTGAGTGCCAGCGAGGTCCGGATCCAGGCGAGGAAGGTGCGTTCGTTGGCGAAGGAGAACCGATAGTCGGGTTCGTGGCCGCTCCGCCGAGGGTCAGGTGGAAACGCGAAGTGCCACCAGCGAGTTGCTGGCAGGCGCTTCCCCGGGTCGGCGTCGGTCACGTCCGGGGCTCGGTCTCAGGGCGTGGCGGCGGCGAGGCGGCCCTCGGCCATGACTTCACGCAGGAGGTCCATCGCCTCGATGATCTTCTCCGAGGCGACGGAGTACATGACCTTCTGTCCGTCGCGGCGGGACTTGACGAGGCCCTTCTCGCGGAGGACCGAGAGGTGCTGGGAGACGTTCGGCTGGGGAAGCTCGAGGTCGTCGCAGAGGTCGCTCACCGAGCGCGCCCCCTCTCGCAGCGAATCGAGGATCATGAGCCGTTTCGGATCGGCAAGGCCCTGGCAGATGCTGGCGTGCATCTCGACGAACTCTGTCTCTCGCGGTTGCATGACGCTCCTCACTATGGCACCGGGCCTTCGCATATCCAAGCGGCCGTGGCCCCTCCCATGGCGCCGATCCGGCAAGAAGATTCATCCAGCCGGAAAGAAATACCCGGGAAATCACGGCAGCGGCTGCTCGCTGAGATCATACTCACAGATGCACATATGCGCAGGAACGCATTTGTGTGGAACTAACGTCGGCGCCGAATGGGCGCCCGGCAGGAGGTGAGCATGACCGACATCCAGGCCGACAAAGTACTCGACTGCTCGGGACTGCTGTGCCCGATCCCAGTCGTCAAGACCTCCAAGGCGATCAAGGAGGTCGAGATCGGCCAGATCCTCGAAATGATCGCCACCGACCCCGGCGCCCCACCCGACATGGAGGCGTGGGCCCGCCAGACGGGGCACGAGATGGTGGCCAGTAGCAGCGGCGACGGGGACTACCGGTTCTGGTTCCGTCGCACCAAGTGAGGAGGCAACCCCGATGACCGCACCCCAAACACACGACATGTCCACCGAGCCTGAACCCCGAACGAAACGAATGGCGCTCGTGGCGTCCAAGGGCGGCCTCGACGAGGTCTACCCCGTCATGATCCTCGCCTCCACGGCGGCCGCCATCGGCTGGGAGGTGGGCGTCTTCTGCACCTTCTACGGCCTGGACATCGTCAATCCCAAGCGCAACAAGCGGCTCAAGGTGTCCGCCGTCGGCAACGCCGCCTCGCCGCCACCACTCTCGGGCGTGGAGATGCGCGTCCCCACCATCCTGGGGATGCTCCCCGGGATGAACATGGTCGCCACCAGCATGATGAAGGGCTGGATGAAGCGCTCCAAAATCCCGCCGTTCGAGGAGATGATGGAACTCTGCCTCGAGTCGGGCGTCAACTTCTACGCCTGCGCCACCACGATGGGCGTCATGGGGGTCTCCCAGGAGGACGTGATTCCTGAGGCGTCGTGCTTGGGGGCCACCGCGTTCCTCGACTTCGCAGCCGGCGCCGACGTCGCCCTCTTCATATGAGCGGTGAGTTCCTCGACGACGAGGCGATGTCGGTCCTCTACGTGCAGACCCACGGGGACGACGAGCCGTCGAAGGCCGCCACGCCGTTCTACCTGGCCACGGCGGCCGCGGCGATGGACATGGAGGTGGCCATCTACTTCACGATGCACGGCCCGACCCTGCTGCGCAAGGGCACCGGGGAGACGCTCCGCGTCAAACAGGGCGGCGCACCACTGGACGTGTTCATCAACCAAGCCCGCGACCTCGGGGTCCGGTTGCTCGTCTGTCAGCCGAGTCTCGACCTCAACGATCTGGCCATGACCGACCTGATCGAAGGTGTCGAGATGATCGGGGGGGCCGCGTTCAACGACATGGCCGTGTCCGCCGACGCGGTGATCAGCTTCTGATGTCGCGGGCGACGCTTCCGGTGACCTTCACCGCCAACGGTGGCGCCACGCTGGCGCCCGACACGTACGCCGACGTCCCCTACGAGGAGAAGCTCCGGCTGTGGGAGGAGGTCAAGAGCGACCTCAGGTACCCCGACTTCCTCTACGGATGCTACGAGTGCGGCATCTGCGTGGCCGCCTGCCCGTCGGCGAGGTTCTACGACTTCTCGCCACGGCGCATCGCCCAGGCCGCCGCCCGCGAGGACGTCGAACTGCTCTACGAGCAGATGAACGACGACGTGTGGAACTGCTCCCAGTGCTTCTCCTGCGATCGGTGCCCCCGCCAGAACTCACCCGGCGGACTCATCACCCTGCTGCGGGAGGTGGCGGTCCGCAACGGGCTGGCGTCCACCCACGAGGCGCTCGAAGGCTACGGCCGGGTGGTCTACAAGATCATGACGACGGGCACCCAGGTCTCGCCGGACATGCTCCAACCCGACGCGTTCCCCGACTGGGGTCCCGACGTTGAGGAGGTCTCTGAGCATCTCTCCCTGTGGCGGCGGGCACTTCCCCCCGAGACCCTCCACACCACCTCGACGGGTTGGGAGGTCTCCGAGTCCACCCTGCTGGAGCTGTACCTGATCTGGCACTACAGCGACGTCATGGGGATGATCGAAGAGGTCGACGAGGGCCTCCACATGATCATCGCCGACGTCATGGAGGAGACCCTCGAAGAAGCCGGGTACGAACTGTGATGCAAAGGAGCCACCCATGAGCCTCATCCCGGTCGATTCGATCAAGCACCGTCCGTTCCGCCCCAACCCCGACGAGGCACCCACCCAGGACATCCGTGAAGCCCTCTTCGAACTCGAGGACGCCGGTGAGATCATCGTGCAGAGAGTCCCCGAACCATGGGTGGAAGTGGAGACGAAACACGGTCGGACGAAGAAGATCCCGGTCGAGATGACGTGGCACCACAAGTCCTGTGGCCAGTGCGGTCACATCCCCGGGTACTCGACCTCGATCTTCTGGCTCAACCGCAAGCTGGGACTCGACTACATGGATCCCAAGGACCAGACCTCGTGCACCGCCTGGAACTACTACGCCTCGGCCACGTCCAACGCGGTGGCCCAGGCGGCCGTGGCGGTTCGCAACTTCGCTGCCGCGTACGCCACCGGCTACTTCCCGGTGATCCACTGCGGAACGTCGTTCGGGCACTACAAGGAAACGAGAGCCGAACTCGTCCACCACCGGGAGACCCGAGACAAGGTCCGCGACATCATGGGCAAGCTCAACAAGCCGCTGGTGCTGCCCGAGGAGACCGTCCACTACTCGGAGTGGGTCCACGCCATGCGTGACCGGATCGCCGCCGGACAAGTCCTCGACTTCTCGAACATCGTGGCCACGGTGCACCCGGCCTGCCACTACTACAAGCTCGTGGCCGAGGACGCCATCTACGACCCGGAGATCTACGGGGGCCAGCGAACGGCGACCGTGACCGCCCTTATCCAGACCCTGGGTGCCGAGGTGGCCGACTACTCGACGTTCTTCGACTGCTGCGGCTTCGGGTTCCGGCACATCCTCGTGCAGCGGGACTTCACCCGGTCCTTTGCGACGATGCGCAAGATCGAAGTGATGAAGCAGGAGACCGACTCAGACGTCGTGATCACCCACGACACCGGCTGTGTGACGACCCTCGACAAGAGCCAGTTCGCAGCCAAGGCCCACAAACGCGACGTCGGGATCCCGGTCATGTCCGACTCCCAGTTCGCGGCCCTCGCCATGGGCGCTCACCCCTACCGGGTCTGTCAGCTGCACTGGCACTCCACGGACTACACGAAGTTGCTCGAGAAGATGGGAATCGACTGGGAGGCGGCCTGGGCCGAGTTCCAGGGTGACCTCAAGCGGCTCGAACGCGGAGATCTCGAATACCTGACATGGGAGGATGCGGATGCCTAGTGACCGGGTGCTTGTGATAGGGGGTGGACCGGGAGGGCTGGAAGCAGCGCGACTCGCAGCCGACCTGGGAGCCGACGTGCTCCTCGTGGAGAAGCGGGGCGAGCTGGGTGGGATGCCCGTGGCGGCCCGATACGCCGCCCTCACCCACGGCTTTCGCGATGCGTCGGAGGCCATGGCCGAGATGATCGAGGCGGTCGTCTCCCACCCCCGGGTCGAGGTGGCGACCTCCTCGGAGCTCGTGGCCCTGGACGGTTCGGCCGGCGCCTTCGTCGCTTCCGTGGCCACCGATGGGGTGACATCGGCGGTCGATGCCGCCACGGTCATCGTCGCCACCGGCTTCCAACACTTCGACCCGGGCCGCGAGACCCAGCAGTACGGGTACTACGAGTTCGAGGACGTGATCACGCTCGCCGACGCCGAGTCGATGTTGAAGGACCACACGTTCGCCGTCCCATCGACCGGCAAACCCCCCGAGCGGGTGGCGTTCATCCAGTGCGTCGGATCACGCGATCGCCAGATCGGCAACGAGTACTGCTCGAAGGTCTGCTGTGGAATCTCTTCGAAACAGGCCATCGAGGTTCGACAAGTCGTCCCGGACGCCCGGGTGTTCATCTTCTACATCGACATGCGGATGTACGGGTACTGGGAGAACGAGATCTACTGGCCCGCCCAGGAGCAGCACAAGGTCAACTACATCAAGGGCATCATCACCGAGGTCGTCCGCAAGGGGGACCGCCTCCTCGTCCGGGGTGAGGACACGACCATGGGACGACCGATGGAGATCCCGATGGACATCGTCGTTCTGGCGGTCGGCATGGAGCCGAGCCAGGGCACCCGCTCCATGGCGTCGCTCATGGGGATCCCGACGAACAAGTACGGCTTCATCGATCTCCCCCACGGCCAACTCGACACCGTCTCGACGGCGGTCCCCGGCATCTTCGTGGTCGGCTCGGCCCGGGGCCCGGCGGACCTCGACGACGTCCTCTCGTCTGCCGGGGCTGCCGCCGCCAAGGCGGTGTCACTCATGAACAGGACGGAGGTGGCCGTCTGAACCAGGGCAGCGTGCTCCAGGGACAGGTCGTCGACACCCTCACCGCGGTCGAGTTCACGAAACTCGCCTTGGAGAGGGTCAGCTCCGACGAGTTGAGCGCCGTCGCCGGCCTGCTGGAGGAGAAGTCAACTGCGTTCTCGCACCTCCTTGCTCCCAACCGGGTTGGGGAGTTGACCGCGGAGGAAGCCATGGGTCTCCTGCGCTCGGTGTTCTCGGTGCGACGGCGGGCACAGATCATCCTCGACACCCTCACACTCGATGGCTTCCGCCACGAGGTGGGAGAGCTCGTGTGGGGTACCGAACCGGCCGCCGCGCGCCTGGCTCGATTCCATGACACGATTGCCGCGGTGGGACGCGATGTCCCCACCAGTTCCGGGTTCGACCTCGGCTCCGAGCTTCTCCACTTCACCCGTCCCGACAGCTGCTGGCTCTGGACCCGTTGGATGTGGGACCCCGTCACCGGCAAGGGCTCGCTCCCGCTGGTCGTCATGGACGAGGTGGAGCTCGCAGGCTCGGACGTCGCCGACACCTATCGACGGGTGGGGGTGGCGGTGGCCTTTGTCAACGAGGTGGGCGAAGCCGCCGGGTTCAAGACGATGGGGCACGGCGTGTTCGGGACCGACGTGTTCCTGGCATCGGTCTACGGCATGTACATCTACACGACCCTCCGCCTTCGAATGACCCAGGAGTTCTCGAAGATCATGCCCGAACTGGGAGAACTGGTACGGCGTCTCCTCGGCGTCTACCGCTCTCCCCTCATCCCCGGGAGCGGCCAGTGACCGACATCAATCCCAAGGTCGACCCGAGCCAGGTGCTCGAGATCGAGCAGATCACCCTCGAGGGCATGGACATCTCCGGCCACTGGAACCGGATGTTCGAGCAGCGGGTCATCTTCGACTACGACCTCACGACGATGGACCGGATCATCGACCTCCCCGGTGGCGAATCGTTCGGCTGGTGCTACCAGTGCTCCCAGTGCATCGCCGTCTGCCCGGTCGACCACGTCGGAAGCTACGGCCCGCGCAAGCTCTACCGCGACGTGCAGGTGGGCGCCAACCTCTTCGACCACCCCGACCTGTGGCTGTGCACGACGTGTGCCAACTGCCTGCGGGTGTGCCCGAAAGAAGTCAACATGCTCGAGATCATGCCCGCGGTCCGGGCCGAGGCTGTCCTGGCCGGCGACGTGCCGGCCGAGCTGCAGGACGTGTTCGAGAAGACGGCCCGCTACGGCAACCCCCTCGGCCAGAACCCCAAACGACGCATGGCCTGGACCCGGGGCCTCGACGTCGAGGTGCCCGTGATCGCCGACCTCGGTCGCAAGGTCGATGTCCTGTGGTGGGTGAGCGACTACCCCTCCTACCACCCGCGGGGAATCGAGGCATCGAAGTCCCTGGCGAGGATCCTCCACCACCTCGAGGTGGACTTCGCGGTCCTCGGCGCCGAGGAGCGCCACGACGGCGACTCGATGCTCCGAGCGGGCGAACAAGGCCTCTTCGAGATGCTGGCGGAGCAGAACATCGCCGCTCTCAACACCTACGAATTCGACGTGCTGCTCACCACCGATCCCCACGCCTACAACGCGTTCCTCCATGAGTACCCGCAACGGGGCGGGAGCTACCCGGTCGTCCACTACACGCAGTTCCTCGCCGACAAGATCGAGGCGATGGGGCTGTCCGAAGACCTGGGCTCCAAGATCACGTTCCATGACCCGTGCTACCTCGGCCGCCACAACGGCGAGTACGAGGCGCCTCGTGACCTCATCCGGGCCCTCCCCGGTACCGAGTTCGTCGAGATGTGGCGAATCCGCGAGAACGGCTACTGCTGTGGCGGAGGTGGCGGAGGGATGTGGCTCGACGGCCACGCCGCCGGTCACCAGCGCATGCGCCTGTCCGAGAAGCGGGTCCTGGAGGCGGTGGAGTCGGGCGCCGACACGCTGTGTGTCGCCTGCCCCTACGAGGTGTCCCGGTTCGAGGACGCGGTGAAGTCCACCAACAACGACGGTCGCCTGGCGGTCCTCGACATCGCCGAGCTCCTGGCGTCGGCCATGGGGCTCCCGACGGGGTGAACCGAACGACGACCCACGACACGCAGGAGAAGACCAGTGAACATCGCGGTATTGATGCGACCGGTGCCCGACCCGGTCGAGGAGTTGGAGATCAGCCCGGACGGGGCCGACCTCGATCGCGACTACCTCGGCTACGTCGTCAACGAGTTCGACGAGCACGCCCTCGAGGAAGGACTCCTCATCAAGGAGCAGGTCGGAGGGACGATCACCGTACTCGCCCCCGGTAGCGCAGACGAGATCGACGACATCCTCTACACCGCCCTGGCCAAGGGCGCCGACCGGGCCGTGAAGCTCGGCACCGACGTCGGTCCGCTCAGTGCCCACGCCCTGGCCAGGCTTTTCACCGACGCCTTGTCCGACATCGATTTCGACCTCGTCCTCACCGGCGTCCAGGCTGCCGACGAACTCGATGGCCAAGTGTCGGTGCTCGTCGCCTCGATGCTCCGGCTGCCCCATATCTCGGTGGTGACGGCCACGGAGCCGATCGCCGCCGGGGTCCGGGTCACGAAGGAGTTCTGGGCCGGCATCACTGCCGACTATGAGGTGACTTTGCCGGCCGTCCTCGGTGTGCAGGCGGCCCGCCAAGCCCCCCGGTACGTGGCCATCAGTCGGATCCGCCAAGCCCAGCAGGGTGAGGGCCTCGTTGAAGCCGACGCCGTGCCACCAGAACGTGGCTCGGTGAGGATCACCGCCGTTCGGCTCCCCGAGGCAGAGGACGGCGCCGAGATGCTCGGCGGCGACGCCGAGGCCGCGGCCGAACGCATCATCGAGATCTTGCGGGCGGCGGGCGTCGTCCAAGGAGGGTGAACATGGCCAATGAGATCTTCGTCGTCACCGAGCACCTCGCAGGAGAGGTGACCGAGTCGAGTTTGGAGCTGCTTGCCATGGGCCGATCCCTGGCGGCGACCACGGGAGCCCCGGTGGTGGCCGCGCTCATCGGCGCGCCGCCTGCCGCCGCTGCCACCCTGGGTGGGGCGGACCTGGTACTCGTGGTCGGTGATCCCCACCTCAGCGAGTTCAACCCCGAAGCGCATGCCGCCGTGGTCGTGGCCCTCGTCAATGAGCGTGAGCCCGCCATCGTGCTCGTTCCGTACACCTCGATCGGAATGGACCTGGCCTCGGCCATCTCGGTTGGCTGTGAGCTTCCGCTTGTCTCGTATTGCCGCCGGGTGACTGCCGCCGGTGGCCTCGCCGCCACCTGCCAGCTCCACGCCGGGAAGGTCGAGGCCGACGTTGCCGTGCAGGGCGATCGAGCGGTGTTCGCCGTCCTGTCGGGGTCGGCCTCGGCTGATGACGGACGCGTTGGTGGTGCCCATGCGGTGGAGGAGATCGCATCCCCGGTGGACCTCTCCGGCGGGAAGATCACGTTCATCGAGTTCCACGAACCCGTCGGGGGGGACGTGGACATCACGGCCGCCGACGTCCTCGTCGTCGTTGGGCGGGGCATCGACTCGGGTGAGAACATCGAACTGGCAGACGAGTTGGCGGCCGCCCTCGGTGGGGCCGTTGCTGCCTCCCGGCCCATCATCGACCAGGGCTGGCTCCCCAAGTCGCGCCAGGTCGGCAAGTCGGGTCTCACGGTCAAACCCAAGGCGTACCTTGCCTTTGGGGTGAGCGGCGCTCCCGAACACGTGGAGGGAATGCGGGACTCGTCCACCATCGTGGCGGTGAACTCCGATCCACAGGCACCGATCTTCGGCGTGGCCCACTACGGCTGGGTGGGTGACCTGTTCGACATCCTCCCCGAACTCACCGACCGACTGGAGGGTTGATCCCCGTGGTGCTGGCTGTCGGCGAAGCGGATGCGGGCCGGGAGGTGTTCCTGGGGTTCGGCCCCGTGTCCATCGCGGTGTTCTACGGCCTGACCCTCATCGCCCTTGTCTGGTTCACCCGTGGCGTCGTGCTGCGGGTCCGCAAGTACCGCCGGGGGGGACCTGTCAGCCGCGTCGGGTGGCAGCGCCTGGCGAGGGGCCTGGCCGACGTGTTCTCCCAGCGGACCGTGGGACGACGGGACCGCTACGTCGGGATCGCCCACGGCCTCGTGTTCTGGGGGTTCCTCGTCCTGTTCGTGGGTACCGCCATCATCGCCGTCGACGAGGACATCCTGGGGCTCGTCAAGCCCGAATGGCAGTTCTGGCACGGCGCGTTCTACGTGGCGTACGCGCTGACACTCGACGTCTTCGGCGTGGCGTTCATCGCCGGCCTCCTCATGCTCGGCTGGAGGCGCCGTGCCCGACCGCCACGCCTCGACTACGCCCGCGTCGACCGCGACACCTACGACCGCTCCGGCTACGCCCTCGACGACCGGGCCTTCCTGGCCATCCTCGTGTTCCTGGGGGCGTCCGGCTACCTGCTGGAAGGCTTCCGCATCGCCGCCACCGACTTCCCCAGCTTCGAGAGGGTGTCGCTCGTCGGCTGGGCAGTCGCATCGGCGTCGACGTTCCTGGGGTCGTCGGGAGTCGACACCGCCCGAGTGGTCACCTGGTGGATCCACACCGGTGCCGCCCTGGCCTTCGTGGCCTACCTCCCGTACTCCAAGGGCGTGCACATGCTCACCGACCCCGTCGATCTCATCGTCACCGACCGGACCTCGGCCCGGAGCCTTCCGCCGGTCGAGGACCTGACCCGCCCGGGGATCGGCTCGCTGGAAGCCATGACCTGGAAGCACCTCCTCGACTTCGATGCGTGTACCAAGTGCGGCCGATGCCATGAGGTGTGCCCGGCCCGGGCGAGCGGAGCCCCCCTCTCGCCGAGGGACCTCGTCCTCGACCTGCGGGAACTGGCCGACTCGAACGCCGGGATCCGGCTTTGGTACGGACCCGGGGCGGAGCCGGGCTTCGCCGGAGCCGGCGAGATCCCCGGGCCGGTCATCGCCCCCGCCACCCTGTGGGCGTGCACGACCTGCATGGCCTGCATGGAGACCTGCCCCGTCGGGATCGAGCACGTTCCCCTCATCGTCGGGATGCGCCGCCACCTCGTCGACGCCGGGGAGGTCAACGCCGGACTCCAGGATGCGTTCCAGGCGCTGGCCAAGGGCGGGAACTCCCTCGGGAAGCCGGCCAAGTTGCGGGCCCGATGGACGCGGGGGCTCGACTTCGAGGTGGCCGACGCCCGGACGGACGAGGTCGAGACCTTGTGGTTCGTCGGGGACTACGCATCGTTCCACGCCCGGGCCATCGGCGTCACCCAAGCCGTGGCTCGACTGTATCGAAGGGCCGGGATCGACTACGGCATCCTCCACGACGGCGAGCGCAACGCCGGCAACGATGTGCGACGGGCCGGCGAAGAGGGGCTCTTCGAGATGCTGCGGGACCACAACCTGGCTGCCGTGGCCGCCGCCGCGCCCACCCGAATCGTCACGACCGATCCCCACTCGCTCAACACACTGCGTCACGAGTACGGCCTCGACATCGAGATTCTTCACTACACCCAGGTACTCGACGACGCGGTGACCCGAGGACTGCTCAACCCGGGCGGCCTCGTGGGCCGGGCCACGTACCACGACCCCTGCTACCTCGGCCGGTACGCAGGGGAGTACGAGGCGCCGCGTCGCCTCATCCGGGCGACCGGTCTCGAGGTCGTCGAGATGGGCCGTTGCCGCGAGAACAGCTTCTGTTGCGGCGCCGGTGGTGTCCGGATCTCCATGGTCGACGAGTGGGAGGGAGAGCGCCCGGCAGAGAACCGCATCCGCGAAGCCGTGGCCCTCGGCGACGATGTGAGGTGGTTCGTCGTGGCCTGTCCCAAGGATGTGGTCATGTACACCGACGCCGTGAAGTCGACCGGCAACGAGGACCGCCTCGAGGTCATCGACATCGCAGAACTCCTCGAGCGGGCCCTGACGACCGAGGAGGCACTCGTTGACTGACACCCCCGTCACCATCGTGAGCAAAGGGCCCTCTGACGCCCTCGCCCGACACCTGGGTGAGGGGTCGGCGGCCCTCCTCGGCCACCTCATTGCCGTCGCCGACCGCGAAGACCGGTTGGAGGCCGGCTCGGGGGAGTGGAAGCAGCGTCTCGGTGACGCCGAGACGCGCCAGGCCGCACGTCTTTCGGTCCTGCGGGCCCTGGCCACTTCCTGTATCCCCTCCAACTTCGAAGTCCTCGAAGCGGTGGTGGGCGGTGCCACCACCCCCGACGCGCTGGTGGCGGCCACCGCCCTCGAGCGACTCGCCCTCAGCGAGCGCATCGGCGACCTCGTGTCGTGCGGCATGCTCGTCAAACTGCCCGAACGCGGAGCGATCCTGGCGTCGGCTTCGGGCACCGAGGTGGTCCGCGTGGTCCACGAAGCGACCGACGTCGCCGCGTCGGCCCTGCGGAGCAGGCCGTGAAATGCCCGTTCTGCGACCACGCCGGGACCCGACCCGACCTTCACGCCCATCTCACGGACAACCATGCGGACGCGGTCCGAACCCACCGGACCGCCATGGGCACCATGTCCTTCATCCTGCCGTGTCCGTACTGCGAAGCCGAGCACAGGCAGCAGGTGAAGCCCAGGAGCCAGGACCCGACGTTCCTCGACGAGTACGCCCGGGAGATCCGGGTTGTCGCCTTCGATGGGTTGCTGTACCACCTACAACTGGACCATGAGGAGAACCAACGTGTCTGAGATACGCGGATGCAACATCCCCGACGACCTCTACTACTGGCCTGAAAAGCACGTGTGGGCCCGCCCCGACGACGACGGAACCTGCACCGTGGGCGTGACGGACGTGGCCCAGCACCTGGCCAGGGCGATCATCAGTGCCTTGCCCAAGAGCGCGGGTCGCAGGGTCGTCCGGGGCAAGAGCCTGGGGACCATCGAGAGCGGGAAGTGGGTCGGTCCGGTCACCGCACCGGTCAGCGGCGAGGTGCTGGAGGCCAACCCATTGCTGTCATCGGATCCGGGTGTCATCAACCGTGATCCGTACGGCACCGGGTGGTACGCCCGGCTCCGTATGGACGACTGGGCGGGAGAACAGGCATCGCTCGTGACGGGGGAGGCGGGGGTGACGGCGTACGGCGCATTCCTTGAGTCGGAGGGGATCTCCTGTGCCGAGTGAGCCATGACCGTCCACCGAGGGTGTCACATCCCCACCGACCGCAGCTACGACGTCGCGGGCGACCTGTGGGTCCGGTTCGAGGGTGACCTCGTCCGCCTTGGGACCACCGACCTCGCCCAGACCCGCATGGGCAAGCTCGTCTCGATCCGATTCCGAAAGCCGGGACGGCAGGTGCGGGCAGGGGGATCCGTTGCCACGGTGGAGAGCGCCAAGTGGGTGGGACCGGTCCACACACCCTTCGCGGGGGAGATCGTCGCCACCAACACGGCCGCGTTCGACGCCGACATCCTCATCGCCAACAAGGACCCGTATGGGGAGGGCTGGGTGAGCCTGCTCCGCCCCGACGACCCAACACAACCCGACCGACCGCTCCTGGCCGGAGACGAGGCCGTCGAGGCCTATGTCGCTCGCATCGACGAGATCGACGTCTCCTGTTTCCGGTGTGCCGACTGAAAGCGAGACCGCCACATGACCGTCAGACTGCTCGACTTCGGGGAGGTCGACGCCCTCCGCTCCCAGGCCATCTACCACGGAGTCGCCTACGCCCACCGGTCCCGCCATCCGGACGTCATCACCCTTACGCGGCCGGCGACGCCGTACGTGTGCATCGGGCATCACCAGGACGCCCGCACCGAGGTCGACCTCGACTACTGCGCGGAAGCCGGGCTACCGGTGTACCGGCGGGAAGTGGGCGGGGGAGCCGTGTACCTCGACGGCGGTCAGACCTTCTGGCACACGATCTTCCACCACGACCGGGTCCCCGGACGGCTGGAGGACGTGTACACGCGCTTCCTGGCCGGGCCGGTGACCGCCCTCAACCGCTTCGGCATCCCCGCCGTGCACCGACCCGTCAACGACATCCAGGTCGGCGGCCGCAAGATCGGAGGGACCGGCGCCGCCACCATCGGGGAGGCGGTGGTCGTGGCCGGCAGCCTTCTGTTCGACTTCAACTACGAACTCATGGTGAGGGTGCTCAAGGTCCCCTCCGAGAAGTTCCGGGACAAGCTCTTCTCGACGATGCAGGAGTACCTCACCACCATCAACCGCCAGCTCGGCGACGCCGCGCCCGCCCGCGCCGACGCCGAAGCGACCCTCATCGAGTGTTTCGCCGAGGCGCTCGGTGTCGAGCTTCGGCCGGACGAGCCGCGGTCCGATGAGCTCGCCTCCATCGCGGAGCAGGAGGAGCGGATCGCCTCCCATGAGTGGCTGCACCTCGACGGACTCCCGGCAGCCGGCCGGATCCGCAAGGTGGCCGAGGGGGTGGAGGTGACCGAAGGAATGCACAAGGCCCCGGGAGGGCTCATCCGGGCGACCGTCGCCACCAGTGACGGGTCGGTCGTCGGCGTGGGGCTGTCGGGGGACTTCTTCATGGAACCGGCCGAGGCGCGCGAACGGCTCCAGCAGGCCCTCGTGGGGGCTCGCTACCGGGAGGACGACCTCCTGTCGGTCGTCAAGTCGCAGATGGAGGGGGTGGACGCCCCGGGTGTCGACCCCACGGACGTCGTCACCGCCCTCTTGGGCGGACCCACGGGGGCCTGAGGAGATAGGCAATGCGGTACGGGTTCGTGATCGACCAGGACAGGTGCATCGGCTGTCACGCGTGCACCGTGGCCTGCAAGACCGAACACAACGTGCCGCTGGGGGTCAACCGGACCTGGGTCAAGTACGTCGAGAAAGGGGCGTGGCCCGACACCCGGCGCCATTTCACGGTCCTGCGCTGCAATCACTGTTCCAACCCGCCGTGCGTCGCCATTTGCCCGACGAAAGCCCTGTTCCGGCGGGCCGACGGGATCGTCGACTTCGACACCGCCCGCTGCATCGGCTGCAAGTCGTGCATGCAGGCCTGTCCCTACAACGCCCTCTACATCGACCCGGACGACCACACGGCCCAAAAGTGCAACTACTGCGCCCATCGCGTCGAAGTCGGGATCGAGCCGGCCTGTGTCGTGGTCTGTCCGGAACAGGCGATCGTCGCCGGGGACCTCGAGAACCCGGCAACCGCGATCGCCCGCCTCGTGGCCACAGCCGAGACGACCGTGCGCGCCCCGGAGCAGGGAACCGGGCCGGCCGTGTTCTACAAAGGGGCCGACCAGTCCGGACTGGAGCCGCTCACGGCGGTACAGCGGACCGGCTCGCTCATCTGGCGCGACGACCCGGAACCGGCCCCTCCCTGGCTCGCCGTCGACATGGCAGGCGGTCCGACCCCGCCCGGGGACCCATCGGGCGGTCCGCCGCGGGTCGTGTACACCGCGGACCAGCCCATGCCCTGGGGGTGGAAGGTGTCGTCCTACTTCCTCACGAAGGGGATCTCGGCG
>JBFKVA010000054.1:0-15081 GCA_041635475.1 Acidimicrobiia bacterium
CTCGTACCTCGTACCTTGCGCCTCGTACCTCGTACCTCGCTACGCCATGACCTCTTCGTAGGTGAGGCGCATGAGCCGCTCCCGGTCGTCGGTACTGATCGTCGGGCGGGTGAGGATCCAACCGATGAGGAGGGCCGCGAAGGACACGAAGGCGATGTCGGCCCACAGCGGGAAGCCCGTTGCGTAGACCGTGAGGCCGAACGTGAGGACGATGAAGAACGTGGCCAGGCGCTTGACCTTGAGTGTGAAGCCCCGCCGAACCCTCCAACTCCGCACGATCGGTCCGAACGTCCGGTGAGAGACCATCCAGCGGTCGAACCGCTCCGATGACTTCGAGAAGGAGAACGCCGCCAGGAGCACCGGACCCGTGGTCGGGATGGTCGGGAGAACGACGCCGACGAGCGCGATCCCGAGCATGAGGAACCCCAACGCCATGTAGAGCGCACGGCCGGTGCGGGTGCGGGCCTTTGCCATCACGGCACTGTATGCCCTCTCGGACCCGACAGCACGTCGGGTCCTGACCGCCTTCGGGTCGTCCCATTGGACGTATCGCGATCAAACGACCCCCAGACGGTCGAATAGGCTTTGGCCCGACCGAGGAGGCCCATGCCAATCGCCAGTCCAGAGACGTATCGCGCGATGTTCGACACCGCCGCCGCCGGTGGCTACGCGTTCCCCGCCATCAACGTCACCTCCACCGAGACGCTCAACGCCGTCCTGGCGGGCTTCGCCGAGGCCGAGTCCGACGGGATCGTCCAGGTGTCGACCGGGGGCGCGGAGTTCCTTTCCGGCCTGGCGGTGAAACACATGCCCACCGGCGCCCGGGTCCTGGCCGAGGCCGCCCACGTCCTGGCCGAGCGCTACCCCATCAACGTCGCGCTCCACACCGACCACTGCCAGCCGGACAAGGTCGACGCGTTCATCCGCCCCCTCTTGGCCGAGTCGGCCAAGCGTCGAACCGAGGGCTTGGCGCCGCTCTACCAATCCCACATGCTCGACGCGTCGGCCATCCCCATGGAGGACAACCTGGCCTTGGCCTCCGCGCTCCTCGACGAATGCGCCGCCCTCGACGTCATCCTCGAACTCGAGGTCGGGATCGTCGGGGGCGAGGAGGACGGTATCGACAACGAAGGGGCGCCGGCCGAGAAGCTCTACACGACCACCGAGGACATGTTGCGGGTCGCCGAGGTCCTCGGGACCGGGGAGCGTGGCCGGTACCTGCTGGCTGCGGTCTTCGGGAACGTCCACGGCGTCTACAAGCCCGGGAACGTCAAGCTCCGCCCCTCGATCCTGCGCGACGGACAGGCAGCCGTCGAGGCCAGGTACGGGGCCGCCGGTCGGTTTCACCTGGTCTTCCATGGTGGCAGCGGGTCCACCTCCGACGAGATCCATGAGACACTCGACTACGGCGTCGTGAAGATGAACATCGACACCGATACCCAATACGCGTTCACCCGCCCCGTGGCAGCCCACATGTTCACCAACTACGACGGTGTCCTCAAGGTCGACGGCGAGGTCGGCAACAAACGGGTGTACGACCCCCGGTCGTACCTCCGGGCCGCCGAACGGTCCATGAGCGACCGGGTCGTGGTTGCCGCACAACAGCTCCGGAGCGCAGGTCGGACCCTCGGGCAGGTCGACTGACCGCTCCCAGGGCGGCTACGACTGCCCGCTGGCTACGATTCCCCGCTCATGGCAGACCGCGCCTACGCATCCTGGCTCGACCCTGACCGTTTCATTCGCTCCCGGTACGTCAGGCCGGTCCTTGAGTTCGCTCGCATCGAGTCCTCGTCGGGCATCATCATGCTCATCGCCGCGGTCGTGGCGCTCGTGTGGGCCAATTCACCCGCGTGGGAGTCGTACTTCCACCTGTGGGAGGCCCACTTCACGTTCGAGTTCGGGCCGATTCACCTCGAGGAGACGCTCCACGAAGTCATCAACGACGGCCTCATGGCCATCTTCTTCTTCGTCGTGGGCCTCGAGATCAAGCGCGAACTCGCCGTCGGGGAGCTGCGTGACCCCAAGGCGGCGGCCCTCCCGGCCATCGCCGCCCTCGGCGGCATGGCTGTGCCTGCGCTCATGTACCTCTTCATCGTCGGCTTCTCCAGTCCCGATGCATCGGGCTGGGGGGTCCCGATGGCCACCGACATCGCCTTCTCGATCGGGGTCCTCAGCCTCCTCGGCCGCCGGGCGCCACTGTCGGCGAAGCTCTTCCTCCTCGCCCTCGCCATCGCCGACGACGTCGGCGCCATCGCCGTCATCGCCGTCTTCTACACGGCCGATCTCGAGGTCGGGTACCTCCTGGCGGCCGCCGCCTCCCTCGCCTTCATCTGGGCCTCGAACCGGGTGGGGATCCGGTCGCTGGCGTTCTACATCGCCGCGGCGGTCGTCGCCTGGTACCTCATGCTCGAGTCCGGCGTCCACGCCACCATCGCCGGCGTCGCCCTCGGCCTCATCACGCCGGCTCATCCCCTCTTCGACGCCGAGGAGTTCGACCGGCGGGCCCGGAGGATCATCGACACCTACCCGTCGCTCGTCCGCAGCCAGACCGACCGGGAACAAGTCGACCACGAAGCCCGGATCCTGTCCCGCCTGGCCAAGGAGTCGATCGCTCCCCTCAACCGCCTGGAGCACTCCCTCCAGATGTGGAGCTCCTACGGGATCATCCCGCTCTTTGCCCTGGCCAACGCCGGGGTTCGGTTCGAGGGCACACCGATCACCGAAGCCCTGAGGACGCCGGTGGCCCTGGGGGTCGGGGCCGGCCTCTTCGTCGGCAAGATCGTCGGGATCTCGGGGGCCACGTGGCTGGCGGTGAGGCTGGGTCTCGGCCGGATGCCCGTCGGCGTGACCTGGCGGCTCGTCTTCGGGCTGGCAGCCCTGGCCGGGATCGGGTTCACCGTGGCGCTGTTCGTCACCGGCCTCGCCTTCGAGCCGGGCAGTCCGTCGATCGACCTCGCCAAGACGGGGATCTTCGCCGGGTCGCTTCTCGCCGGCCTCGTGGGGTACGTCGCGATCCGCACCGCCCCCGAGCCGGCGTGACCGACGTTCCCCCGGCGGAGATCATCTGCGTCGACTGCCTCGGGACGGCCCACCTCATCTCGTACGAGCCCCCCGACGGATTCGAACCCGGCGACGTCGTCGCCTACCGCTGTTCGGACTGCCTCGACCGCTGGGACCTCGTCTGGGAGTCCGACGGGGACATGGAGTAGCGGGCCGCCCGGAATACGCTGCGGTGACTGCTCGTTGAGAAAGCACGACATGTTCAAGAAGAGAAAGCGCCTTCGCGCCACCAAGATTCATTCGATGTCCGAGATCGAGCAGATCGCGTCCGAGGGGAAGCCGGTCCTCATCGACTTCATGCAGTTCGGCTGCTCCCCCTGCCAGGTGATGGACGGGATCGTCGACGAACTCGCCGACGAGTTCGGTGACTCGGCCCACGTCCTCAAGGCGAACGCGGCCAACGCCCCCGAGGCCTTCGCCATGTACCAGGTGATGTCGACGCCGACGTTCGTACTCCTGACCAACGGGAACGCCAAGCCCCGGTGGCGCCAGTCGGGAATGGTGAAGAAGGACCAGTTGCGGCGCCTTCTTGAGCGCGAGGGCGCCAGCCAGAGGGTGTAGACGCCCGTCCCGGGTGCTACGAGAGGAGCGCCCGGCCCACGATCTCCTTCATGATCTCGTTCGTGCCGCCGTAGATGCGCTGCACCCGCGAATCGGCGAAGGCCCGGGCGATCGGGTACTCCATCATGTAGCCGTACCCACCGTGGAGTTGGAGGCACTCGTCCATCACCCGGCCTTGCAGCTCGGTGGTCCACAGCTTGCCCATGGCGGCCTCCTCGACGGTGAGGTCCCCGGTGGCGTGCGCCTCGACCTGGGCATCGACGTAGGTGCGGCCGACCGCGATCTCGGCCTTCATCTCCGCCAGTTTGAAGCGGGTGTTCTGGAACGACGCGATGGGTCGACCGAACGCCGTCCGCTCCTTGACGTACTCGACGGTGAGGTCGAAGGCAGCTTCGCAGGCGGCCATCGCCCCGACCGAAATGCTCAGCCGCTCCTGCGGGAGGTTCTGGACCAACTGGAAGAAGCCCGACCCCTCGGCGCCCAACAGGTTGGCCGCGGGCACCCGGACATCGTTGAAGAACAGCTCTGCCGTGTCCTGGGAGTGCATTCCCAGCTTCTCGAGGTTGCGACCCCGCTCGAATCCCTCCATGCCGTCCTCGACCACGATGAGGCTCATCCCGGTGTGGGCCTGGGTGGGATCGGTCTTGGCGACGACGATCACGACATCGCAGTTGATCCCGTTCGTGATGAACGTCTTGGAGCCGTTCACGACGTAGGTGTCACCGTCCTTGATGGCCGTGGTCTTGACGGCGGCGAGGTCCGAGCCGGTGCCGGGCTCGGTCATGGCGATGGCGGTCATGATGTCACCGCTCACCATCCCCGGCAACCACCGCCGTCGCTGCTCGTCATTCGTGTGGTGGAGGAAGTACGGCAGGCACACGTCGTTGTGGAGGCCGATCATCGCCCCCGCCCCACCGACCCCTCCCCTGATGAGTTCCTCGGTCACCACGGCGTTCCATCGGAAGTCCGGCATCCCCGGCCCGCCGTACTCCTCGGGCACCGCCATGCCGAGCAGGCCCATGTCACCGGCCTTCTTGAAGACCGACCTGGGCACGATGCCCGCCTTCTCCCACTCCAGGAAGTGCGGCTTCATCTCGGTCTCGACGAACGCCCGCACCGAGGCGGCGAACAGCTCGTGGTCCTGATCGAAAAGGGTCCTGTGCATTGTCAATCCTTCATGGTGATGAGGCAGTTGGCGAGGACGGGCTCTCCCCGTTCGGCGGTCGTGGCGGTCACCACGAGCCCGGCGTCGGTCCGCCAGGTCGAAGTCACGACCGTCTCGCCGGGATACACGACCCCGGCGAAGCGGGCCCGGTACCCGCCCACCCGGGTGACATCGCCGTCGAGCACGCCGTCCACCACCGCCTTGCACACGACTCCGAACGAGCTCAGCCCGTGGAGGATCGGCGTCTCGAACCCGGCCAGGCGAGCGAACGTCGGGTCGGCGTGGAGCGGGTTCTTGTCCCCGCTGAGTCGGTAGATGAGGGCCTGATGGGGAAGGGTCGGTGACGCCACGACCACGTCGGGGTCGCCCGCCGGGGGTTCGACGGTCGTCGACGTGCCCGGCTCTCCCCCGAAGCCGCCCTCTCCCCGAGCGAAGATGGAGAAGGTGTTCGTGAAGAGGGGACTCCCGTCGGCCAGCGTGGTCTCGACCTCGACGTCGATGACGGCGGCCTTTCCCTTGTCCCTGAGCCCGGCGATGCGGGCGGTGTTCGTCACCGTGGCCTCGGGCGGGATCGGCCGATGAAGGCGGATCTCCTGTTCCCCGTGGAGGACCATCATCATGTTGATGTCGATCCCGGGGAAGCCGTTGAGGCTCCACATGGCGGAGAACGGTGGGATGACGCCGAAACTGGGGAGAACCTTGAGGTTCACTTCGAAGAGGTACTCGAGTTCGGCCGGGTCCGTCGGCGTTTCGATCCCGGCACCAACCCCGAGGTGGTAGAGGATGACGTCGTCGGCGTCCCACGTGTGATCGGAGACGATCGGGGGGGCGGCGAGGGCGAGGATCGGATCGATGGGCATGTCGTGACCTCTCCCGGTGGCCGAAAGCGCCATCGAGTTTGAGCGTTCACTCAAAGGCTAGCAGGGGTCGGTCGAGGCTCGGCCACGCCAACGCCAGCGCAGCGGTGGCGTACGCTCACCCGATGGCCCGGATCCTCTCGTCGTCGCATGGTCTGAACCGGGATCGCTTCACGGGCATCGACTGGCTCCTCTTCGTCGGGATCGGCCTCATCTGGGGGTCGTCGTTCGTGCTCATCGAGGTCGGGCTCGAGGCGCTCGAACCCGGACTGCTCACATGGATTCGGGTCAGCTCCGGTGCCGTCGTGCTCTGGCTCGTCCCCCGGGCCCGGGTCCGCATCGACCGGGAGGACCAACCGCGGGTGTGGCTGCTGTCCTTCGTGTGGGTGGCCATCCCCTTCACCTTCTTCCCGGTCGCCCAGCAGTGGATCACGTCGGCCACCACCGGCATGCTCAACGGCATCACCCCGCTCACCGCCACCGCCGTCACCGCGGTGCTCCTCCGGCACCGCCCCCGACCCCTCCAACTCACCGGCCTCGCCCTGGGGCTGGCCGGGGCGTTTCTCATCTCCTACCCATCGATGGGCGAAGGCGCCTCCCAGACCAGGGGGGTGCTGCTCATCCTGGCGGCCAGCCTCCTGTACGGGGTGGCGATCAGCATCGCCACCCCCCTCCAACAGCGATACGGCTCGCTCCCGGTGATGGCCAGGATGCTCGGCCTGGCCACGATCTGGACGGCACCGTTCGGGATCCTCGGCTTCGACGGGTCCGCCTGGGAGCCCGGGCCCACCGCGGCCGTCGTCGCCCTGGGCGTCGTCCACACCGGGATCGCCTACCTCGTCATGGGCAACCTCATCCGGCGGGTGGGGGCGAGCCGCGGCTCGTTCGCGATCTACCTCATCCCGGCGGTCGCCGTCGTCCTGGGTGTGAGCCTGCTGGGCGAGGACGTCGCCCCGGTGGCGCTGCTCGGCGTCGCCCTCGTCATCGGCGGCGCCGTCCTGGCCAGCCGCGCCGACCACTGAACATCCGCGGCATCGGCCGACCGATCCGGCACTCTGCCGACATGCAACGAGCCCTTCTCTTCGCGGCGGATGCGGCACCGGTGGCGGCACCGCCCGTCATCGACGGCTCCGGATGGGTCTGGATCGACGTCACCGGCATCTCCGAGTCCGACGTGGCCGACCTCGCCGCCGAACTCGGCCTCGACCCCTTCACGATCGACGACCTGCGCCAGGTCGGGGAGCTCCCACGCATGGAGGAACTGGAAGACGGGATCTTCGTGGTGGCCGCCACCCCCTCGACCGACACCACTCGCCTGCGGATGTCCGAAGTGGACGTGGTCATGCGCTCCAACCTCCTCCTCACGGTGCACTCGGAGCCGATACCGGCCATCGACCACCTGTGGGCGGCCGCCGTCGGTGCCCAGGAGCACCTCCCCGGGCCGGACGTGGCCCTCTCGCGGATCCTCGAACTGGCCGGTCGACGGATGCTCAGGCTCATCGCCGCCCTCGACGAGGAGTCCGAGCGACTCGAGGACATGGCGATCGAAGGTGACCCCACGGTTCCCGTTCATCTCCAGGCCCTGCGTCGCGACGCCCTCCTCCTGCGTCGGGCGGCGGCTCCCCAGCGAGACGCACTCCGCCTCCTCCACCAGAAGCACCCACTCATCAGCCACACGGCACGGCGACGCAACGAGAGCGCCTACTACGACATGGTGCGAATCATGGAGACGCTCGAGGCCTCTCGCCACCAGTTGGCGTCCGTCCTGGAGACGTACCGCAGCACCGTCGCCGAGGGCATGAACGAGGTCATGAAGGTCCTGGCGGTGTTCTCTGCGATCGTGCTGCCCTTGTCGCTCGTCGCCGGGATCTACGGCATGAACTTCGTCAACATGCCCGAACTCGACCAACCGTGGGGGTACGTGGCGGTCCTGGGGACGATGCTGGCGATGGGCCTCGGGTTGTGGATCTACTTCTCCCGCCGCGGGTTCATCGGGGGACCACGCGTGCTCTCGGTCCGACGCGTCGGTCGCATCGCCGGCCGGGGCCTGGGCGGGCTGATCCATCTCACCCTGGCTCCGGCCCACGCCGTCCTCCGGGTGGCCGAGCCCCTCATCCGCCAGTCTCCCGGCCCCGCCGACGAGGAATGATCACACCCAGCGGTGCGGCCGGTCCCGGAGGGTGGTGGCCCCGATCTCGTCGCACAGGGCGAGATACTCCTCACGCCGCACGCCGCGCCACTCGAGGTCCGAGAGGGACTCGGTGAGGGGAACGTCACGGCGCAGGGTGGCCAGCCTCGGTGGAACCTCGGCGTGTAAGGTCCGGCAATGCCCGACGATGATCGCCCTTCGACGAAAGCCTGGGGGAAGATGCTCGCGGCCGGCGGTCTGGCAGTTGCTGCGCTCGGCCTGGGGATCGGCCTCTTCATGGGGGACGATGGGTCTGGCGGAGCCCAGCCAGAAGCACCTGCCGCCGCGGACACAACTGGTGGGTCACAGACCGGGAGTGGCGAGCCGGAGCCTGAGTCGGCCGAGCCGGCTTCACCGACGAGTCCCTCCCCCACCGCCGAGGAGATCCAGGTGCTGACTCCTCCATTGATGCTCTCTGCGGCCTTGGCCGAGGTGAGTGGTTTCGGAGCCGGAGGAGTCTTCTCAACTGTCGGAGGCGGAAAAAACTTGGGGGTCACCAAGGGTGGCGGGAAAGTCTGGGACGTCGCCTACGAGCAGGCAAGTTGCGGCTTCACCGGCGGAGTGGTCGTCTACCTCGGTGGAGAGGTGGCCTCGGGCTTGTTCGAGCCCACCAGCTTCAGCGCCGCCTTGTTCGCAGATGCGAACAACCACGTTTCGATCGCTGCCGTCGACGGAGTGGTGACCGGAGGCTTCTCGACCGGTGGGGAGGGTAGGAAGAACCACCAGGAGTGGGGCTTCTCCGGCGGAGACCTCAAACTCTCCGTGGTTCAAGTAGACGAAACCACGGTGGAGGTGGACGAACAGGATCGTGACGCCGTCGCCTTGGGGCTCGTGGCAACATGGTCCGGAACATCGACTGAGAACTTCACCGGTGACGAGGCAGCAGGCACTGTGACGTTCACCTGTGTATTCCTGGCCAGAGGTTGACTCGGGCTCGCCCGCCCGTTGCATGACCGGGGTCGAGGAGGCCTGCCGCAGCGCACCCTCCCTGACGCGCACAATGATCACACCCAGCGGTGCGGCCGGTCCCGGAGGGTGGTGGCCCCGACCTCGTCGCACAGGGCGAGATACTCCTCCCGCCGGACACCTCGCCACTCGAGGTCCGAGAGGGACTCGGTGATCGGGACGTCACGGCGCAGGGTCGCCAGCCGGCGGTAGAGGCCGACGACACCGGCATGGGCGGCGAGGTTCTCGGCGAGGCGGGCCGCTCCGCGAACCGCCACGTCCCAGTCAGCCGGGTCCGCCGGGACCGCCTCGAGGCGGTGGTACCGACCGAGGACGGCACCGGTCGACTTGGCTCCCCACCCCGGGACGCCGGGAATGCCGTCGGCGCTGTCGCCGACCAAGGCCAGGTAGTCGGGGATCGACTCGGGGGGGACGCCGAACTTCTCGATGACGCCCTGCTCGTCCAGCATGATCTCCTGTCGTCGATCGAACGTCACGATCCGGTTGCCCACGACACATTGGGCCAGGTCCTTGTCGGGTGAGAGGATGACGACCTGGTCGACCTCTTCGCACCATCGCATCGCGGCCGTGGCCATGGCGTCGTCGGCCTCGAACTCGACCATGCGCCACACGACCACGCCGAGTGCCTCCAAGGCGCGTTCGGCGAGCGGGAACTGGTTCAGGAGTTCCGGCTCGAGGCCCTCCCCCGTCTTGTAGCCCTCAAACATGTCGTTGCGGAAGCTCGTGATCTCCGTGTCGAAGGCTGCCCCGAGGTGCGTCACGGTATCCTCTCGAAGCAGCCGGAGCGTCGTTTCGATGAGGCCCGTGACCGCGCCGACTTCCACTCCGGCCGGCGACAGGCGGTTGGGGAACCCGAAATGGGCCCGGAAGAGCTCGTAGGTGGCGTCGAGGAGGTGGAGGTGCATGCCGGGACGCTACCGCCGCTGCTCGTCTCTCCCGAACGTCAACCACACTGCTTGACGTTCTGCTGTAAGGTAAGTGTTCATGCAGGTAGCACTCGGACGCAAGGGAGACTATGCGGTGCGAGCCGTGCTCGACATCGCGCAGAACGCCGCCGGTGGGCGGCGGAAAGCGAGGGAGATCGCGGCCTCCATGGAGATACCCGACCGGTACCTGACGCAGATCCTGGCAGAGCTCGTGAGCGAACACCTCCTTACTGCGGTAGCCGGGCCCGACGGCGGCTACTCACTGGCGCGGCCCGCCGATCGGATCACACTGCTCGACGTCGTCGAGGTGGCCGAGGGACCGATCCTGCTCGATCAGTGCATCCTGGCCGGCGGCCCCTGCAGCTGGGATGAGGCGTGCCCGGTGCACGTCCCCTGGTCGCGGGCCCAGCAGTCGCTCATGGCCGAGCTCTCGCGGACGACGTTCGCCGCACTCGCCAACTCGGCAGACCAACTCGAAGCAGGGACGTTCGTGGTGCCAGAGGACACGCCGCCCCATCGTCGCCCCCACACCGAGGCGGAGGGATGAAGGCACACACCCGAGGAACCCCCACGCGGGAGGGGCTCCCGGCACGACAACCCACGACGGAGACGTAACGATGCAGACCGGACAGAACACAAGCACCCTCATCGACGGTTGGCTCGAAGCGGGGCAGGGCTCGAAGACGGCACTCATCACCGCGGACGACCAGCGCTGGACCGCTGATCAGCTGTTCCGGGCGGTGTGCAACGTCGCCGCCCACCTCGGGGAGGCGGGGGTGGGACGGGGAGACAGGGTCCTCCTCGTCCTCGACGACACGCCGGCGTTCCCGGCGACCTTCCTCGGCGCGATGAGGATCGGCGCCATCCCCATCCCGGTGAACTTCCTGTCCCGGCCGGAGGATTTCGGCCACTACCTCGACGACTCCGGGGCCTCCCTGGCCGTCATCGACCATGTCTTCCTCGACGTCGTGGGTCCCCAGGTGGAGGCTCGTCCGGGAATCCGGCTGGCAGTGGCGAACGGAGACGCCCCCGACGGCGCCTTCTCGCTCGACACGTGGATGGCCGACGACGCCGGTGAGGTCTCACCCGTCGCCGTCACGGCGGACGACATGGCGTTCTGGCTCTACTCGTCGGGCTCCACCGGCCTCCCCAAGGGCGTGGTCCACTCCCACGGTGGCGTGGCCGGGATCTGCGAGCTCTACGCCGGGCCGATCGCCGGGTTCTCCGAGAACGACGTGGTGTTCTCGAGCACGAAGATGTTCCATGCGTACGGCCTCGGCAACGCCCTGAGCTTCCCGCTCTGGTTCGGCGCCACCGCCGTCTACCTGACCGGACGCCCCACTCCCGACCGCCTCCTGGCCCGGGTCCAGGCCCACCGACCGACGATCCTCGCCTCGGTCCCGGCGCTCTACAACGGGATGCTCGCCGACCCCGGCTTCGATGGCGTCGACTGGTCGTCGGTGCGCATCGGGATGTCGGCGGCCGAGTCGCTTCCCCCGGAGATCTGGAGGCAGTTCCACAAGCGAACCGGGATCGAGATCCTCGACGGGATCGGGTCCACCGAGATGCTCCACATCTACCTCTCCAACCGCAAGGGAGACGTGAAACCGGGGACGACCGGTCGCCCCGTGGACGGGTACACGATCGAGATCAAGGACACCGAGGGCAACCCGTGCCCACCGGGCGAGGCCGGGGAGATGTGGGTCAAGGGCCCGACGGCACTCACCTCCTACTGGAACCAGCCCGACCGCACCAGGGACAAGATCCGCGACGGGTGGTTCCTCACCGGCGACCGCTACCGGCAGGACGAGGACGGCTACTACACGTACGAAGGACGGGTGGATGACGTCATGAAGGTCGGCGGCCTGTGGGTGAGCCCGATCGAGATCGAGAACCGCCTCATGGAGCACCGGGCGGTGAGCGAGGCAGCGGTCGTGTCGGTGACCGTCGACGACCGCTCCCGGATCAAGGCGTTCGTCATCCTCACAGAGGACGGCACCCCCGGTGACGAACTCACCGACGAGCTCCAGCAGTGGTGCAAGGCAGCCCTCCTGCGATACCAGTTCCCCCACCTCGTGGAGTACGTCGACGACTTCCCTCGCACGGCGACGGGCAAGATCCAGCGCTTCAAGCTTCGAGGCTGAGGCCGGCGGCCGGGCGCCCGGTCCTAGGTCGGGGCGCGACCGGCTTGGCGAGACCGCAGCCGGGTGAACACATCGATGAGTGACGGCACGGCACCCTTGCGGAAGCCGAGGAAGATGACGATCACGAGCACGCCGTAAGCGACACCCTGGAGCCGGCTGAAGTCAACGAGCAACTCGTCGAGGACCGTGAACGTGGCTGCCCCCAGGACCGGTCCTGCCATGCTCCCGATTCCCCCGAACACGAGCATGACGAGGACCTTGATGTCCACGTGCCCGAAGTCGTACGTCGTCGGCCCGATGAATCCCTCGATATGGGCGAACAACGCACCCGACATCCCGAGCATGGCCGATCCGATCGCACCGGCCAGGATCCGGAAGCGAGCGACGTTGACACCCGCCAGCTCGGCCGCCAACTCGTCGTCCCGCAGGCCTTTGAAGGCCCAGCCCACGCGCGACCGGTGCACCGCGATGTAGACGAACAGGTAGACGACGAGAACGCCGACGAGGACGTAGTAGGGGGGGACCTGCTCCCGCAGGAAGGTGCCGCTTCCGGCCCCCACCCGCAAGCCCGTCTCTCCGCCGGTGAGGTTGCGCTGGCCGAGGACGAAGTTCTGGAACGACAACGAGAACGTGAGCGTCACGATGCCGGTGAAGATCACGTCGAGGGATCGCCTCACGGCCACCCAGCTGAAGATCGCCCCCAGGAAGGCGGCAGCCGCCGTCCCCAGCACCACCGTCACGACGAGCGGGAGGTCGAATCGCTCGGAGACGATGACCGAGGTGAAGCCGCCCACGCCGGCCAGGGCACCCACGCACAGGAAGAGCTGGCCGGTGCTGCCGAAGATCACATTGAAGGCGACCACGTACGTGGCGAAGAGGATGCCGGTGACGGCGATACCCATCATGAGGCGGGACTCGCCGTACCGGAGCGGTACGAGGGCGAGGACGGCGCCGATGACCAGGACCGGGACGTACGCCCGGATCCAACCGGCGGAGGTGGCCACCGGGGCCGTCACTTGGCCCTCCCCAGGAGGCCGGCCGGTCGCAGGAGGATTGTCAGGGCAGCCGCCACCAGCAGCACGATGGTCGTGATGAACGTCCCGATGTAGAAGGAGCTGATCGTGTTGACGACGCCGAGGATGATCCCGGCCAGGAACGACCCGGCCACGCTTCCCAGCCCACCCACGACCGACACGATGAGGGCGAGGATCGTGAACGTGATGCCCGCCGTCGCCCCCACCGGCGATGTCATCGACCTGGTCACCGCCACCAGGCCGGCCAGGAGACCGCTGAGGGCGAAGATGAGCGTGCGGACCGACGCCGGGTTGATGCCCACCATGCGGGCACCCTCCTCGTCCTGGATGACGGATCGCACCGCCTTGCCGATGGTCGTGTAGCGGAAGAAGGCGACGAGCAGTCCCCCGGCGAGGAGCGTCACCGCCGTCGCCCACAGGCTGCCGACCCGCATGGGGACGCCGAGGATGGGGATGGGCGCCCCGCTGATGTTGATGCGCAAGGACACGAGCGGGACCTTCCAGGCGAGGAGGCCGTCGATGATGAAACCGACCCCGAGGGTGAGGAGAAGGCCGAGCAGGACTCGTTCTTCGCCGTGCTCGCGGTACACGGCGCGCATGAGGGTCCCATCGAGGAGGAGGCCCACCAGGGCCCCCACGACGAGGCCGATCGCCACGGCGAGGCCGACGGAGAGGCCGGCGTCGGTCGCCAGCGCCACCGCGATGGCTGCCACCACGGCCATCTGACCGTGGGCGAGGTTGAGGACGCCACCAAGGCCGTAGACGAGGGTGAAGCCCGCTCCCAGCAGCCCGAACTGGAGGCCGAGGACGATTCCGTCGAGGAAGACAGCGGTCATGCGATCCCCAGGTATGCGCGCCGGACTTCCGGGTTTCGCTCGAGGTCCCCGGCCGTCCCCTCGAGTTGGATACGGCCGTTTTCGAGCACGTACCCCCGGTCGGCCAGGCCGAGGGCCAGCGGCACCTGCTGTTCGGCCACGAGCAGGGTGAGGCCCTGGGCCTTGAGCCGGGCGAGGGCGGCGTAGGCATCCTTGGCCAGCCGGGGGGCAAGGCCGGTGGTCGGTTCGTCGAGCATGAGCAGCTTCGGCTTGGACATGAGGGCTCGACCGACCGCGAGCATCTGCTGCTCACCACCACTCATGGTGCCTGCGTGCTGGTCGAGGCGCTCGCGGAGTCGGGGAAAGAGGTCGAAGACGAGGTCGAGGCGATCGCTGTCGGGCCGCCGGGGGAAGGCGCCGAGCTCGAGGTTCTCCCTCACCGACATCTGAGGGAAGAGGTGCCGCTCGGCGGGCACGTAGGCGATGCCGCCCCGGGCGATGCGGTAGGCCGCTCGCCCCGTGATCGCCTCTCCGGCGAAGGTGATGGTGCCGGCGGCGGGGGTGAGCAGGCCGCACAGCGCCCTGAAGACGGTTGTCTTGCCGGCTCCGTTGGAGCCGATGATCGTCACCGCCTCCCCGTCGGCAACGGTGAACGCGATGTCGTGGACGACAGGCTCACCGTGGTAGCCCGCGGTCAATCCTTCGATGTCAAGCACTGGCGCCTGCCTCCATGCCCAGGTAGGCCTCGACGACCTTGGGGTCGCGCATCACGACGGCGGGATCGCCCTCGGCGAGGATGGACCCGAAGTCGAGGACGACGATGCGCTCTGCGAGGCTCATGACGGCCTTCATGACGTGCTCCACCCAGATGACCGTCACCCCGAGCTGATCGCGCACGGTGCGAACGATCTCGATGGATGCGGCCAGCTCGGTGTCGTTGAGCCCGGCCATGACCTCGTCGATGAGGAGGAGTCGGGGGTGGCCGGCGATGGCCCGTGCCATGGCCAGGAACCTCTGTTCGTGGAGGTTGAGGTTGCCGACGGACTCCTCGGCGTGGTCGGCGAGCCCGACGAACTCGAGTGCCTCCATGGCCCTCGCTCGGGACTCCGACTCCGACAGGGTCCCCGCGGAACCGCCGAACATCGCGCCCAGGACGGCGTTGCCCAGGACGGACATCGACTCGAACATACGGGGGGTCTGGAGGACCGTGGCAATGCCCCGCTGGCGGATCTCGTGTGGGCGGAGCCCGCCGATCTCCTTGCCTTCGAACGACACGGAACCGGCCGTCGGTTGCAGCAAGCCGCTGACGAGCTTGAGGAGCGTGCTCTTGCCTGCCCCGTTGGGGCCGACGATGGCGAGGATCTC
>JBFKVA010000055.1:0-15014 GCA_041635475.1 Acidimicrobiia bacterium
ACGGTGCCCACCTCGTCCTCGTCGACGACGTCCTCTACACGGGCCGGTCGGTACGGGCAGCTCTCGACGCCCTCGCCGACCTGGGGAGGCCCGCCACCGTGCAGCTGGCAGTCCTCGTCGACCGCGGACACCGACAACTCCCGATCAGGCCCGACTACGTGGGCAAGAACCTCCCCACGGCCGACGCGGAGAGGGTGACCGTTCAGCTCCACGAAATCGATGGCTCGGACGGCGTCTGGATCGGGGCCCACCCATGAGGCACTTCCTCACCCTCGAAGATGAACCCCGGGAGCGCCTGGAGGGGCTCCTCGACCAGGCCGACGAGTTCCTCGGTGTGCTCGATCGCCCCATCCCCAAGGTCCCGGCCCTGCGCGGCAAGACCGTGGCGATGCTCTTCTTCGAACCGTCGACCCGCACGCGGATGAGCTTCGACCGGGCGGCGAAGGCCTTGTCGGCCGACACGATGTCGTTCTCCCCCTCGGGCTCGTCCCTCTCGAAAGGGGAGAGCCTCAAGGACACCACCCTCACGATCCTGGCCATGGGACCGCACGCCTTCGTCGTCCGCCACCGCTCGACCGGGGCCCCGTGGCAGATCGCCGAATGGTCGGGGATTCCCACCCTGAACGCCGGGGACGGTGCCCATCAACACCCGACCCAGGGCCTGCTCGACGCCCTCACCCTCCGTCAGCGATTCGGTGCCCTCGACGGGCTCAGGATCACCCTCGTCGGTGACATCCGTCACTCACGGGTGGCGAGGTCGGACATCGCCGCCTTCACGACACTCGGCGCCCAGGTCACGCTGGTCGCCCCCCGAACCCTGCTGCCTCCCACCGTGGAGGACTGGCCGGTGGCCGTCTCCGGCGACCTCGACCCGATCCTGCCCGACACCGACGCCGTCTACCTCCTGCGCATCCAGGAGGAACGGGGCGGTGGTGAGGACTTCCCGTCCATCTCCGAGTACGTGGCCCGGTTCGGACTCACCGCGGCCAGGGCAGACACCCTTCCCGACCACGGCGTCGTCATGCACCCCGGGCCCATGAACCGGGGCGTCGAGATCGAGCCATCCGTGGCGGATGGGCCGAGGTCACTCGTCACGACCCAGGTTCGCAACGGCGTGGCCGTGCGCATGGCAGTCCTGTTCGATCTCCTGGGAGGGACCTGATGGAAACGCTCGTCCTCAAGGGTGGGCTCGTCATCGGGCCCGGGGGGCCGGTGGCCGCCGACGTCGCCATCGAAGGTGACGTGATCGCTGCCGTGGGTCCCGACCTCACCGGCGAGCGGGTCATCGACTGTGACGGGGCATGGGTGGGTCCTGGTTTCGTGGATGTCCACGTCCATCTCCGAGAACCCGGACAAGAGTGGAAGGAGGACATCGGGACCGGGTCGGCCGCCGCGGCCGCCGGCGGGTTCACCGCCATCGTGGCCATGCCGAACACCGAACCCGCGACCGATTCGGGCCATGTGGCCCGACACGTCCTCGAGCGGGGGAAGGCGATTGGGCTCGTCGATGTGCTTGTCGCCGGCGCCATCTCGATGGGACGGGGCGGAAAGAAGCTGGCCCACCTCGACGACCTGTGGCACATCGGCGTGCGCATGTTCACCGACGACGGTGACACGGTCGCTGATGCCGGACTACTGCGGCGGGCCATGGAGTACGTGGGGGAGCGGGGTGGCGTCATCGCCCAGCACGCCGAAGACCCGGGCCTGGCCCGGGGCGGCCACATGCACGAGGGGTCCGTCTCGGCCCGGCTGGGCATGGCCGGGCTGCCGTCGGTCGCCGAAGAGGCGATCGTGGCCCGTGACCTCAGGCTCGTCCGGCTCACGGGGTGCCGGTACCACGTCCAGCACGTCTCCACCCGCGGAACCGTGGACCTCGTTCGCCAGGCGAAGGACGCAGGGCTCCCGGTCACGGCCGAGGTGGCGCCCCACCACCTGGCGTTCGATCACAGCCTCGTCCTCGAGATGGACTCCGTGGCCAAGATGTACCCACCGCTGCGCACCCCCGAGGACGTCGAGGCGGTGGCGGCCGCCCTGGCCGACGGGACCATCGACTTCGTGGCGACCGACCACGCCCCCCACTCGGCCAACGAGAAGGAGGTGCCCTTCGAGGAGGCACCCCGAGGTGTGATCGGCCTCGAGACGAGCGCGGCTGTGCTCAACAGCGTCGTCGGGCTCGACCCCGTCGCGTTCTTTCACCGCATGAGTGTCGCACCGTCGGCCTTCATCGGTGCCCGGGATCACGGCGCCTGGCCCGTGGTGGGCGGGCCCGCCAATCTCGTTGCCTTTCACCCCGACCGGCGCTGGACGGTGCGACCCCCGTTCACCTCCCGCTCGGCCAACACTCCGTGGCTCGGTCACGACCTGGCCGGGCGGGTCGTGGTCACCGTCTACCGTGGACGACCCACGCACGTCGCGCCGGAGGAGGCCCCATGACCGACGGCATCGCCGTCACCGCCGATGGAGAGGTCTTCCGCGGACGATCCGTGGGAGCCGGGGGCATCGCGGTCGGGGAGGCGGTGTTCAACACGTCGATGTCCGGCTACCAGGAGATCTTCTCTGACCCGTCGTACGCGGGGCAGGTGGTGGTGATGACGGCCCCCCACATCGGCAACTACGGGACGAACCCCGACGACGACCAGGCCCGCCGACCGTTTGCGGCCGGTATCGGGATGCGGTCCATGAGCCGCCGCCACTCCAACTGGAGGGCGACGGCGAGCCTGGGCGAGTACCTGGCACACCACGGCCTCGTCGCCATCTCCGACCTCGACACCCGCCGCCTCACCCGCCACATCCGCGATCGGGGCGCGCAGCCGATCGCGATGGGCAGCGAGGTGACCGAAGCGGAGGTGCGGGCCGCGGCGAGCGCAGCCCCGCCCATGGAAGGTCGAGCCCTGGCCATGACCGTGTCTGTCGACGAACCCTACGTTCGTCCTGCCGAAGGCAGCGCCCGGGGGCGCGTCGTCGCCGTGGACCTTGGTCTCAAGCGGGACATCCTCACCAACCTCACCCGGCTCGGCTACGACGTGCACGTGCAGCCGGCGACGGTGAGCGCCGAGGAGATCCTGGCGCTCGACCCCACGGGGGTGTTCCTCTCCAACGGTCCCGGCGATCCAGAACCGCTCGAGGGGCCGATCGAGGCGGTCCGCGGCGTGCTCGGCAAGGTGCCGCTGTTCGGGATCTGTCTCGGACACCAGGTGCTCGGTCTCGCCCTCGGTGGCAGCACGTTCAAGCTGCCGTTCGGCCACCACGGAGGCAATCACCCGGTACGGAGGCTCGCCGACGGACGCGTTGAGATCACCGCCCAGAACCACGGCTTCGCCGTGGACCCGTGGTCCTTCGGTGACGGCAACGCACCCGCCCCCGACGAATCGGCCGCCCCGTGGGAAGTTCCGCTCCCGGCGGAACTGGCGACGAGGTTCGGTCTGGCCCGGCCCACCCACCAGAACCTGAACGACGGGACGCTCGAAGGGCTCGCCTGCCTCGACATCCCGGCGTTTGGCGTCCAGTACCACCCGGAGGCCGCCCCGGGGCCCAGGGATGCCCGGGGGCTCTTCGACACCTTCGCCGGCCTCATGGACGGCACCGCCTGATGCCGAGGCGCGACGACCTGTCATCGATCCTGCTCATCGGGTCGGGACCAATCATCATCGGCCAGGCCTGCGAGTTCGACTACTCCGGGACCCAGGCCGCCAAGGTCCTGCGGTCGCAGGGGTACCGGGTCGTCCTCGTCAACTCCAACCCGGCGACGATCATGACCGACCCGGAGTTCGCGGACGCGACGTACATCGAGCCGATCACCGCCGACGTCATCGAGTCGATCATCGCCAAGGAGCGACCGGACGCGGTGCTGCCCACGCTCGGGGGCCAGACCGCCCTCAACGTCACCATGGAACTGGCCGAACGGGGCGCCTTCGAACGATACGGGGTGGAGCTCATCGGGGCCGGTATCGACGCCATCCGCCGGGCCGAGGATCGGGGTCTCTTCAAGGAGACGATGGAGGCGGTCGGTCTCGCCGTGCCCCGCGCCCGCTACGCCCGAAGCCTCCCCGACGCCATGACCGCCGCCGAGGAGATCGGGTACCCGGTGATGATCCGCCCCAGCTTCATTCTCGGCGGAAAGGGGACCGGGGTGGCCATCGACGAGGAGGAGTTCCGCGCCAAGGCCGGCCACGGGTTGGCGATGTCGCCGATCCGCGAGATCCTCGTCGAGGAGTCGGTGGTCGGGTGGAAGGAGTTCGAACTCGAGGTCATGCGGGACCGGGCCGACAACGCCGTCATCGTGTGCTCCATCGAGAACCTCGACGCCATGGGAGTCCACACCGGCGACTCGATCACCGTGGCCCCGATCATGACGCTCACCGACCGCGAGTACCAGGAGATGCGAGACGACGCCATCACCTGCCTGCGGGCCATCGGCGTCGAGACCGGGGGATCGAATGTCCAGTTCGCCGTCGACCCCCGAACCGGGCGCCGCATCGTCATCGAGATGAACCCCCGGGTGTCGCGGTCGTCGGCGCTGGCCTCCAAGGCGACGGGCTTTCCGATCGCCAAGATCGCGGCCCTCCTGGCCGTCGGGTTCACCCTCGACGAGATCCCCAACGACATCACCGGCAAGACCCCGGCCTCGTTCGAGCCGGCCCTCGACTACGTCGTCGTCAAGGTCCCTCGCTTCGACTTCTCGAAGTTCCCTTCGGCCTCGGGGCGACTCGGCACCTCCATGCAGAGTGTCGGTGAGGCCATGGCGATCGGCAGGACCTTCCCCGAGGCCCTCCAGAAGGCGCTCAGGAGCCTCGAGACCGGCCGCAAGGGCCTGAACGCGGACCCGGTGGAAGAGGTCTACACGTCGCTGTCGGACGCCGCCCTTCGAGACGCCCTCGGTGTCCCCACGTCGTCGCGCATCTACCACGTCGCCGAGGCCCTACGGCGTGGCTTCGGGGTGGAAGAGGTCGCCGATCTGACCGCCTACGACCCGTGGTTCGTGGAGGAGATCGCCGCCATCGTCGACCTTCGACGCCGGCTGGAGGCCGCAACTCCCAGCGAAGGCGGCGGCGAGGACCTCCCGGGGATCGTGCGGGACGCCAAGCGGATGGGGTTCTCCGACGCCCAACTGGGGTACCTGTGGGGGTGCTCACCCGACGCCGTCCTCGCCCTGCGCCGGACGCACGGCATCACTGTCACCTACAAGACGGTGGACACGTGCGCCGCCGAGTTCGCGGCCACGACCCCCTACATGTACTCGACGTACGAGGACGAGTCCGAGGTCCCTCCGGCCGACATCCCACGTGTCGTTGTGCTCGGCTCAGGTCCCAACCGGATCGGCCAGGGAATCGAGTTCGACTACTGCTGTGTCCACGCCTCCTTCGCGCTGCGTGACGCCGGCTACGAGACGGTCATGGTCAACTGCAACCCCGAGACCGTCTCCACGGACTACGACACGTCGGACCGCCTCTACTTCGAGCCCCTCACCGTGGAGGACGTCCTGGCCATCGTGGACGCCGAGCAACCCGTCGCCGTCATCGTCCAACTCGGGGGCCAGACTCCGCTCAACCTTGCCCACCACCTCCAGGAGCGGGGTGTGCCGATTGCCGGGACGTCCCCGGCGTCGATCGAAGCGGCCGAGGATCGGGAGCAGTTCAGCGCGCTGTGCCGGCGGTTGGGGATCCGCCAGCCAGCGCACGGGATCGCCACGAGCGCCACCGAGGCCGAGGAGGTGGTCGACCGAATCGGGCTGCCCGTCCTGGTCCGCCCGTCGTTCGTACTGGGTGGTCGGGCGATGAGGGTCGTCTTCTCCTTCGAGGACCTCCAGGAATACCTCCATGAGATGTACCACGCACCGGGCGAGGACGGCCTCGACTTGGCCGCCGCCCCCCTTCTCATCGACCGGTTCCTGGAGTCGGCGACCGAGGTCGACATCGATGCGGTGTTCGACGGCACGGAACTCCTCGTGGGAGGAATCATGGAGCATGTGGAGGAAGCCGGCATCCACTCCGGGGACTCGGCCTGCATCACCCCCCCGCCCACGCTGTCGTCCTCGGCCCATGACGCCATCGTCGCCGCCACCACCGACATCGCCCGCGAGCTCGAAGTGCGGGGCCTCATCAACATGCAGTACGCCGTCAAGGGCGACGAGGTGTACCTCCTGGAAGCCAACCCGCGGGGGTCGCGCACGGTCCCCTTCATCTCGAAGGCGACGGGCATTCCCCTTGCCAAGATCGCGACCCGGGTCATGATGGGCGCGACGCTGGGTGACCTCCGAGCCGAGGGCGTGCTCACCTCGAGACCGATCACCCTCACCGCGGTGAAGGAGGCGGTCCTGCCCTGGTCCCGTTTCCCGGACGAGGACATCATCCTCGGCCCCGAGATGCGGGCGACCGGAGAAGTGATGGGTATCGCCGCCACGGCCGGGACCGCCTACGCCAAGGCCCTCCTCGGGGCCGGGATGGAGATCCCGGCTGCCGGCAACGTCTTCTTCTCGGTCGCCGATCGGGACAAGCAGGTCGGGTTGGCCGCCGCCCAAGCGCTTCACCACCTCGGGTTCCGGTTGGTGACGACGGAAGGAACGGCCCGCTTCCTGGCGCACTTCGGCGTTCCCTCGACGACGGTGCCGAAGCTGGGCGAGGGCCCGGGTGACACGCTCGAACACATCGAGGGGGGTGAGATCCACATGGTGGTGAACACGCCGCGGGGCCGGAGGGCGAGAAGCGACGGTCGGCTCATCCGCACCGCCGCCCAGCAGCGGGGGATCCCCTGCATCACGACGATTGCCGGGGCCCTGGCCACGGCCCGCAGCCTCCAGATGGGTCGCGACGAACTCACGGCGGTCCGCAGCCTGCAGGACTGGCTGGCATGACGGCGAAACTGGCGACGACCCTGGGCCCGGTTCACCTCAGGTCCCCGCTCGTGGCCGCCTCCGGCACGGTCGGCTCTGTCGTGGATGCGGCCGGGGTCATCGACTTCACTCTCTACGGCGCCGCGGTGGCCAAGTCGGTGGCGGGCACCGAGTGGCCGGGGCGACCCATTCCCCGCATGGGGCCGACGGAGGCCGGCATGCTCAACGGCATCGGGATCCAGAATCCCGGGATCGAGGCCTGGGCGGCCGCGGTCGGCCCCCGGGTCGCGGAGGTGGATGTGCCGCTGTGGGGATCGGCCGTGGGAGGAACGGTCGAGGAGTTCGCGGTCGTGGCCCGCGGCCTCACCGCGACCGGGGTGGCCGCCGTCGAGGTGAACCTCTCGTGTCCCAACCTCGAGCACGGGACGGTGTGGGCCATGGACCCGGTGGCCACCGCCGCCGTCATCGAAGCCGTCCGGGAGGCGACCGACCTCCCGCTGGGCGCCAAGCTGAGTCCTGACGCCGCCGGCATTCACGAGGTGGCCGGGGCCGCGTTCGACGCGGGGGCAGACTGGGTCGTCCTCACCAACACCGCGCTCGGCGCCCGGATCGAGATCGAAACACGACGACCGACCCTGTCGGGGACGATCGGCGGCTACTCGGGGGTGGGCATGAAGCCGCTGGCGATGCGATGCGTGCTCCAGGTCCGGCGGGAACTGGGACCGGTCCCGATCGTGGGGTCCGGTGGGGTCCGTACGGCTGCGGATGTCATCGAGTACCTCATGGCCGGGGCGTCAGCGGTGGCCATCGGCACCGCCCACTTCGAGAGGCCGAAGGTGGGGGCTTCGATCACCCGCGACCTGCGCCGCTGGATGCGTCGGCACCACGTCGACGACCTCACGACGCTCGTGGGGAGTGTGGAACCGTGGTGAACCCCATCCTCGTCGCCCTCGACGTGCCCACGGCCTCCGAGGCGGTCCGGCTGGCGCGGTCGCTGCGCGAGGTGGTGGGCGGATTCAAGGTGGGTCTCGAACTCCTCATGGGTCCCGGCCCGGCCCTCGTCGGGATCATCGCCGACCTGGGCCTCCCCGTGTTCTGTGATGCCAAGCTCCATGACATCCCGACCACCGTCGGGCGCTCCGCCGAACAGCTGGCCCGGGTGGGGGCTCGCTGGGTCTCGGTCCATGCCGCCGGTGGCGGCGACCAGCTGGCGGCGGCCGCCGACGGGCTCCGGCGGAGCGGACGTGACGCCGGCGTGCTGGCGGTCACCGTCCTCACCTCGATGGACGATGGCGTCCTGGCCACCGTAGGGGTGGGCCATTCGGTGGGCCGGCAGGTCTCCCGCCTGGCGAAACTGGCGGCCCAGGCGGGGGCGGAGGGAATCGTGTGCTCGCCCTGGGAAGTGGGGGTTGCCCGCGAGGTGGCCCCGGGGCTGACCCGGGTCACCCCGGGGATCCGGCCGGACGGTGCGGACCCGAATGATCAGCGACGCGTCATGAGCCCGGCGGAGGCCATGGCGCGGGGAGCCGACCACCTTGTCATCGGTCGCCCCATCACCCACGCACCGGACCCACCGGCGATGGCGGCCCGAATCCTGGAGGGCCTCACGATCGCGCGCACCGGGCCGGGTGGCAGTGACCGCCGCCCGGAACCAAGCTGATTCTGCGCCGTATTCCCGCCCGATCACCGCCGATTCCTCTATCGTGGCCGCATCCCCAAGGAGGACGAACCCCATGCCCCTTCCCCCCAGCACACCCGAGCAGCGGGCGGCGGCCCTCGCCAAGGCGGCCGAGAGCCGTCGGGTCCGAGCCGAGATGAAGGAACTGCTCAAGTCCGGCTCACTCTCGCTTGCCGGGCTGTTCGCCAAGGCAGAGACCAACGACATGATCGCCGGCATGAAGGTGGCCGCCATGCTCCCCGCCATGCCAGGGATGGGCAAGGTCAAGGCCAATCGCCTCATGGAGTCGATCGGCATCGCCGGCACCCGCCGGATCCGCGGCCTCACCACTCGCCAGCGCAAGGAACTCCTCGACCACTTCTCCTGATGACCGAGGGTCCTCGGAGCCTCGGCCTGCTCATCGTCGTCTCCGGGCCGTCCGGTGTGGGCAAGAGCACCGTCATCGAGAAGCTCGGGCACGAGGTCGACATCGCGTTCTCGGTGTCGGCCACGACCCGGCCCCCCCGCCCCGGGGAAGAGGACGGTGTCGACTACCACTTCGTCGACGAAGAGCGTTTTGCCGACATGGTCGACCGAGGCGAATTGCTGGAGTGGGCTCGCTACGGCGGACGGTCGTACGGCACCCCCGTCGCCCCCGTTCGTGAGCTCCTCGACAGGGGCACCGACGTCCTCCTCGACATCGAGAACGAGGGAGCGATGCAGGTCAAAGCCGCCATGCCCGAGGCTGTCACCGTGTTCATCCTTCCCCCGAGCCCTGACGCGCTCCGCACCCGGCTGGCCCGCAGGGGCGACACCACCGGGGCCGACCTCGAGGCCCGCCTCGGCGTCGTGGCCGATCAGATCGCCCACGCCCGCCGCCACTACGACTGGCTCGTGGTCAACGACGACCTCGATCAGGTCGTAGCTGAGATTGTCCGTATACTCGCGGTCTCCCGAAGGATGCAGCAATGAGCAAAGACATCAACCTCGACACCCTCCTCGAGAACTCAGGCGGCCGATTCAACTCGGTGGTGCTGTCGGCGCGTCGCGCCCGCCAGATCAACGGGTACTTCAACCAGCTGGGTGAAGGCATCGGCGGTTTTGTCCCACCGCAGATCCACAGCCTCAGCCGCCAGCCGCTCTCGATCGCGTTCGAGGAGATCCTCGAAGAGAAGGTCGTCAGGGGCACCGAAGACAGCGACTGACCGTGGTCGCGGGCCGCCGGATCCTCCTCGGGGTCACCGGGGGAGTGGCGGCGTACAAGGCCGCCTACCTGTGCCGTCGCCTCCTCGAGCGGGGAGCGAGCGTGAAGGTGGTGATGACCGAGGCGGCCACCGAGTTCATTGGCGCCCAGACGTTTGCCTCCCTCACCGGCGAGCATCCGCTCGTTCGGCTGTTCGATGACCACCGCGCCAGCCCGCACACCGAGCTGGGCCAGTGGGCCGAAGCCGTGGTGATCGCCCCTTGTACCACGAACACGCTGGCCAAGCTGGCCCTTGGCATCACCGGGGACGCGCTCAGTGCCACCGTGTCGGCGTGCGAGGCGCCGCTCTTCGTCGCCCCGGCAATGCACACGGAGATGTGGCTGGCCGACGCCACCCAGGCGCACGTGGAAGCCCTGGAGGCTCGGGGCGTGGTCATCCTGGGGCCGGACTCGGGCGCCCTGGCCGGCAGCGACGTCGGACCCGGCCGGATGGTGGAGCCCGACGACATCGTCTCGGCGGTGGAAGAGGCACTCCGCGGTCCCCTGGCGGGTGTCCGGGTGCTCGTCTCCGCCGGGGGAACGAGGGAACCACTGGACCCGGTCCGGTTCATCGGCAATCGCTCGAGTGGGAAGATGGGCAACGCGGTGGCGACGGTGGCAGCCCGCCTCGGCGCCGAGGTCACGCTGGTCACGACCATGGCGCCACCTCCGGGTCGGATGCGCCTCATCGAAGTGGAGTCAGCCGAGGAGATGGCCGCCGCCGTGTGGGCCGAGGCCCCGCAGGTGGATGTGGCCGTGCTCACTGCGGCCGTCGCCGACTACCGGCCCTCCGATCCCGTGTCGCACAAGCTGCGACGGGCCGACGGGCCACCAACCGTGACCCTGGAGCCGACGCCCGACATCCTCGCGGGTGTCGCTTCGCTGACCGACCGGCCCTTCCTTGTCGGGTTCGCGGCCGAGGTCGGCTCCCTGGACGGGGCCGTCACCAAGGCCAGGGAGAAAGGGGTGGACCTCCTCGTCGGCAACGACGTCGCCAAGCCGGGCTCTGGGTTCGGGACCGACACCAACGAAGTCGTGTTCGTGACCGGGGGCGGCTCGGTCAGCCACCTTCCCCTGCTCACCAAGGAGGAGGTTGCGGAGCGGCTGTGGGACACCATTGCCGGCCACCTGGCGGCGGCCGACGACTGACCCCGGGAACGAGCGAACCGCCGATCGCCCCGCCCCTACACTCTCGGGGATGGCGTCTTGGTACTTCTCGTCTGAGAGTGTGACAGAGGGTCACCCCGACAAGGTGGCCGATCGGATCTCCGATTCCGTGGTCGACGAGGTCCTGAGCCGGGACAAGTACGCCCGCGTGGCCTGCGAGACCCTCGTCACGACGAACACCGCGATCGTGGCCGGGGAGCTGTACACCACCGTCGAGGCCCTGGGGGACCTCGACGTGGAAGGAGCCGTCCGCCGCGCAGTCCGGCACATCGGGTACACGAGCCCCGGCGAGGGATTCGATGCGGACTCGGTCGAGGTGACGGACCTCATGCATGAGCAGAGCCAGGACATTCGACAAGGCGTCGACCAAGGGGAGGGGCGGGCGGCGTGGCTTCATGATCCGGGTCTGCTCGGTGCCGGTGACCAGGGCATCATGTTCGGCTACGCCACCGACGAGACCCCGGAGCTGATGCCGCTGCCGATCCAGACCGCCCACAACCTGGCGTGGGGGCTGTCCGTGCTCCGCAAGTCGGGGACGATCCCGTACCTACGGCCCGACGGCAAGACCCAAGTGACGGTTCGCTACGAGGACGGGCGCCCGGTGGCGGTGACCCAGGTCCTCGTCTCCACCCAGCATGAGGCAGAGCACCTCGGCAAGGAGGTGACGGTTCCCGAGATCACCGCCGACCTCCGTCGCCACCTCCCCGACTTCGTTGCGGAAGGACTCCTGGCGGATGCGACGTGGCACGTCAACCCGACTGGCCGGTTCGTCATCGGGGGTCCCGACGGGGACACCGGGCTCACTGGACGCAAGATCATCATCGACACCTACGGAGGCTCGGCCCCCCACGGCGGTGGTGCCTTCTCGGGCAAGGACCCATCCAAGGTGGACCGGTCGGCGACGTACGCCGCCCGGTGGGTCGCCAAGACGGTGGTGGCGGCCGGACTCGCCCGACGCTGCCAGGTGCAGGTGGCGTACGCCATCGGGGTCCCGGAACCGTTCTCGACGCTCGTCGAAACGTTCGGCACCTCGACGGTGTCCCCGGATCGGATCACCAAGGCGGTCGAGGACGTGTTCGACCTCCGCCCGGCGTGCATCATCTCGGACCTCGACCTTCTCCGGCCGATCTACGCCGAGACGTCGGCCTACGGCCACTTCGGTCGCGAGGGGCTCCCGTGGGAGTCCACCGATCGGGCGAGGGCCCTGAGTGACGCTGTCGGCCGGTGAGCCGGGTCCTGCGGATCCTCCCCGATGTGTCCACCTTCGCGGTCGACGACGGGTTCTCCTACCTGGAGCCCGACGAGCTGGCGGCGGAGCTCGGGTCCCTCGTGCGGGTCCCACTCGGCTCGCGCACCGTGCGCGGTTGGGTCATCGGTGAAGCCGCCGACGACCGCGAGGGCCTTCGCCCCATCCGCAGGGTGAGTGGCACGCTGCCGGTCTTCGGGCCGAGACAGCTCCAGACCTACCAATGGCTGGCCCATCACTACGTGGCCCCCCTGGCGTCCATCCTGCGGGCAGCGACCCCGCCGAACCTGCCCACCCGGGTGCCGAGGCCCCCGCAGGACCGGGCCAGAGGCCGGACCCGGCGCGAGCACGTCGCCCTCCTGGGGGAGGTACGAGAGCGACTCGCCACCGCCGAAGGCTCGATGATCGTCATCGCCCCCACTGCCGTCGAGGTCACGGCGGTAGCCGAGGGGCTCCGTGATGTGGGCGAGGTCGTCGTGGTCGATCCCGGTGCCTCGGACCGCGAGGTGACGAAAGCGTGGAGTCGGGTGCGCCTCGACGACCGGCTCGTGGTCATCGGGACCGGACGGATAGCGACGTGGTGGGTCCGGGGTCTCTCGACGGCCGTCCTCCTCGACGAAGGGCGGCGTGCCCACAAGGAGCGACAGACCCCCACCCTCCATCCGCGGACGATCCTCTCGCATCGAGCCCGCGTCGAGGGGCTGCACTTCATCACGACCGGGCTCGTGCCCACGGTCGAGGTGATCGCCACCGGGGTGCCCGCCCCCGGCGGGCGTCGGCTCTGGCCCCTCGTCGAGGTGGTCGACCGCACCGAGGAACCACCGGGGCGGGGGGTGATCTCCGAGCGCGCCAAACAGGCAATCCACCACGCGGTCCGCTCGGGGAAGTCCACGTTCGTGTTCACCCAGCGCCGGGGATACGCACCCGCGTTTCGCTGCACGTCGTGCCGCGAGCTGCGAAGGTGCGCCTCCTGCGGATCCGCCGCCACCAACGCCGCCATCTGCCCGCGGTGCGGCACGCCCTACGAGCGGTGCCGGGCCTGCGGGGGCCGATCGTTCGAGCCCCTGGGGGCGGCGGTCGGCCGGGTTCGCGACCTCTTGACGAACCTCCTGGGCGACGAACGGGTGGGCGACGTCGGCTCGGGATCTCCTGTCGTGGTCGGTACCGAGCGGGATCTCGCGGCGACCGATCCGTTCCACCTGGCCGTCGTCATCGACGCCGATCGAATCCTCCTCGGCCATGACTTCCGGGCGGCCGAGGACGGCCTGCGCCTGCTGGCCCGGGTTGCCGGCCTCGTCGAACCGGGATCGGGCAACCGGATGATGGTGCAGACCGCGGTTGCGGACCACCGCGCGATCGTCGCGCTCAGGTCGGGGAACGCGGCCGCTTTCCTGGACGCAGAGCTCATGAATCGCCAAGAGGCTGGGATGCCGCCGGCCGGGGACCTCATCGTCATCGAGACGCGGGGGGAGGCAACGCTCACCCCCGACGACGTCGACACCCTCACCGGGTACGGCGCAACGGCGTTCGGGCCTCGCCCGTCGAAGACGGGCACGCGGTGGCTCATCCAAGGGAGGGACCTTGGCCGTGCCAAGACCGCGCTCCGCCCCATCGTGCGCCGGCTCCGGGACGCAGGCTCGCACGTCCGGGTCGACGTCGATCCACTCGAGCTGTAGGCCAGTGGCCGGGGGGCGGTACCCTTGGCGACCATGGCCATCTACCCCATACGGACCTTTGGTGACCCGGTGCTGCGGACGCCGGCGGCACCGGTCTCCGAGATCACCCGGTCGATCCGGAGACTCCTGGACGACATGATCGAGACCATGTACGACGCGCCCGGGGTGGGGCTGGCCGCCCCCCAGATCGGCGTGTCCAAGCGGGTGTTCGTGTTCGACGCCGGGTTCGAGGCGCAGTGCGTGATCAACCCTGAGCCCATCGCCGTGACCCCCGACGCCGGGGCTCGTTCCCGGGTGCCGTTCGAGGTGCCCCCGGACTGGGAGGACGCGTGGGTCTTCGACGAGGGCTGCCTGTCGGTGCCCGGCCACTACTGGCCGATCGCGCGCCAGTCGGTGTACGGGATCAAGGGGTTGGACGAGCACGGTCACGACGTGATCCACGTGGGGGACGAACTCCTCGGTCGAGTCCTCCAGCACGAGTACGACCACCTGGACGGCACGCTTCTGCTCGAACGACTCCCCGATCGGGTCCGCAAGAAGGCGCTCAAGGAGTTGCGGGCGGGCGCGGTGAGGATCTAGGACGGTGCATCGGGCCACGTCGGTCTTCCTGGGCTCACCGCCGGCTGCGATCCCGAGCCTGCTCGCCCTGGCCGAGGCCACGGATCTGCGGGCAGTGGTGACACGGCCTCCTGCCAGGCAGGGAAGGGGGCGACGGGTCCATCCCACACCGGTGGCGCAGGCCGCGGATGGCCTGGGCGTGTCGGTCCACGCCCCCGCCGCCACCCGGGACCTGTTCGACCTCGACCTTGCCGTCGACCTGGTGGTCGTCGTGGGGTTCGGGGTCCTCATCCCGGGTGAGCTCCTTGGGATTCCCCGGCGTGGCTTCGTCAACGTCCACTTCTCGCTTCTTCCGCGGTGGAGGGGCGCGGCGCCGGTCGAGCGGGCCATCCTGGCCGGGGATGCGCGCACCGGCGTGTCCGTCATGCAGATGGACGCCGGTTTGGACACCGGGCCGGTCCTGGCCACCTCGGAGCGCGCTGTGGGTGACCACGATGCGGGGACCCTGACCGCACTGCTGGCCGAGGACGGGGCCCGCCTCCTGGTGGCCACCCTGGAGGGCATCGTCGCCGGCACCGTCAAGGCTCGCGACCAGGTCGGTGAGGTGACGTACGCCCACCGACTCCGAACAGACGAGG
>JBFKVA010000056.1:0-14707 GCA_041635475.1 Acidimicrobiia bacterium
CGACCGCGCGCTGGAACCCAGGGTTCAGGCGCGCGTATTCCGCGCGATCTGGCCCACGGTTCGGAGGTGCCCGCCCCCGCGGTGGGTCCTCGGTCACTACCGTTGCCTCGGAGGCGGACGACGATGAGCAACCTACCAGCTGGCACGGTCACATTCCTATTCACCGACGTGGAGGGCAGCACCCGAATGTGGGACGTCTTCCCCGACGACATGCGCGTGGCCCTTGCGCTCCACGACGACGCCGTCACCTCGGCGGTGGCGGCCCACGGGGGGTGCGTGGTGAAGCACACCGGGGACGGCCTGTTCCTGGCCTTCGCTTCGGCGCAACAGGCGTTCGCGTGCGCCGTCGACGCCCAACGTCGCCTCTCGGCGGCAGACTGGCCCGACGTCATCGGACCCCTCGGTGTCCGGATGGCCCTTCACACCGCCGACGCCGAGCCCGTCGACGGTGACTATCACTCGCCCGAGGTCAACCGGGTCGCCCGGATCGAGGCGGCCGGCCATGGCGGACAGGTGCTCCTCTCGGACGCCGCCCGGGCGTTCATCACCGACCTCCCTCAAGGCGTCTCCGTCCGCGACCTCGGCGAGCATGCCCTTCGGGGGATCTCCCGACCAGAGCGCATCCACGAAGCCAGCATCGAGGAGCTCAGGACCGTGTTCCCGCCGTTGCGGACGGCCTCAGCCATCCCGGGGCACCTCCCTGCGTTCAGCACATCGTTCGTGGGGCGAGGAAGGGAGCTCGCCGACCTCGTCGACATCGTCACCGAGCCGGAGTCCCGCATCGTCACCCTGCTCGGGCCGGGTGGGATCGGCAAGAGCCGCCTCGGCGTGGAGGTGGCCAGGGCGGCGGCACCACGCATCGGCGCGGTGGCCCACTTCCTGTCCCTCGAGGCCATCACCGACCCCGGTCACATCGTGAAGGCGCTGGCCGACAGCATCGACTTCACCCTCGACCTCCATGTCTCCGCCGCGGTGTCCGAACGAACCCAGGTCTTCGACCGCCTCCGTACCCAGCCCCTCGTCCTCGTGCTCGACAACCTCGAACACCTGCCGGGGGCGGGGCCGCTCCTGGCCGACATGGTTGCCGAACTGGCGGACCTGACCATCATCGCCACCAGCCGTGAGCGCATCGGGGTCTCCGCCGAACAGGTGGTGACCGTCGAGGGCCTCGACTGGGAGCAGGACGCCCTCGCCCTCCTCGTCCAGCGCGCCCGCCAGGCCGGGGGGGAGGTCGACGAGTCCGCCCCGGAGGCGGCGCACCTGGTCGCGCTGGTTGGGGGGATGCCGCTCGCCATCGAGATGGCAGCGGCGTGGACACCACTCCTCGACCTCGCGGAGATCAACACGGAGATCGGTCGCGACCTCGACTTCCTCTCCTCATCGGCTGCCGACGTCCCCGACCGGCACCGGAGCGTGCGGGCCGTCTTCGACCAGTCGTGGCGGCGGCTCGAACCCGGCGCCCGCGAAGCGCTGGCCGCAATCTCGATCTTCGTGGCTCCGTTCTCCAGGGAGGCGGCCCTCGAGGTGGCCGGTGCGTCGCTGCCGATCCTGGCCACCCTCGTCAACGGGTCGCTCCTGCGCCGCCATCCCCTGGCCGGCACCTACTCCCTCCACCCCCTCTTGCGGGAGTTCGCCACCGACCATCTCACCTCGCGGCGACCGGTGGAAGAGCGGTACGCCCGCTACTTCCTCGCCGGCCTGGCCGCCCAGCGCGAGCGCCTGGCGGGCCGCGACCAGATCGCGGCCCGCGACGAGCTGGTCGAGGAACTCGACCACCTGCGATTCGCCGTCGGCTGGGGGATGGGCCACCTCCCCGACGACGAGATGTACGACCTCGTCGCAGCCTTCGGTGAGCTGCTCTTCATCCACAGCTGGGCGGACCAGGCGGTCGACCTCCACCGGCTGGCCGTGCTGGGCGAGGAGGCATTCGGGCAGGTCGGTGCACGCGACCGGAAGTCCTACTTGCTGGCGCGGGCAATGGAGGCCATCACGCAGGCGAACTTTCTTCCTCCCGACGACGTCGAGGCGATTCTCGCCCCGGTGCTGGCCAGCACGACCGACGCCGACGGCTTGGCCCGGGCGACGGCACTCACCGCCAGGGGGGTCGTCGAGGAGTACCGAAACGACTCGGCGGCGGCCATCGAGTGGTACGAGCGGGCAGCTGCGATCGAGATGCCCCACAACCCGCTCTGCTCCTCCGTGCTCGGGTCCTGGTACGGATGGGCGCACTTGCAGATCGGCAACGCGCAGGAGGCGCGCCGGATCTTCCAGGCGGCGCTGGCTCGGGCCGAGTCCGACGGCTTCGAGATCGGCCGCGCCTACCTGCTCAGCAAGCTGGGGACGGCCGCCGACGGGATCGGGGAGCACCGCCAGGCCGTCGAGTACCACCACGAGGGACGAGAGATCTTCGTCAAGGCCGGCGACATCGGCGGCCAGGGCTACACCCTCAGCCGACTGAGCTGGTCGCACAACAGCATGGGCAACTGGGACCTGGCCCGCCGCTACGGACTCGAAGGACTGGAGAAGTTCGAGGAGATGAACCACCGCTGGGGGATCGCCGTCTCGAACGGGAGGGTCGGCCTGGCCGAGATCGAGTTGGGGCTGCTCGACTCCGCGGCACACCGGTTCCTCGAAACCCTCAGGATCGCCGAAGAATCCGGCCTCCCCGATCAGCTCCACTACGGCGTGATCGGCGTCGGCCGCCTCCTCCACGCAGTCGGCGACGACCGAGCGGCGGCCCGGCTGCTCGCCGGCTCGGCGGCTGCCGAACGAAACCCGTACCGGGACATCGCCGACCGGGTCCTGCCCCAGCTCGAGGCCGCCCTCGGTGACGACTTCGCCGACGTCGTCGCCGAGGCATCGGAGGTGGACCTCGAAGGTCTCGTGCGCGAGGCCCGCAACCACGCCCGCCACCACGCCGGCGAGTCCTGACCGCATGCATGTGCCGTTGGGGCTCCAACGGCTCCGCGAATCCCAGGACGGAGCGACGTGGCTGACAGGCCTTCCGTCCCTCATCGATGCGTGCCGTCGCCGTTGGGGCCTCCGTCTCGGTATCCCCTACGAGGACTCGTACGTTTCGTGGGTGTCCCGGGCGTGGCTTCCGACCGGCGAGCCGACCATTCTCAAGATCCAGTTCCCGCACGAGGAGTCCCGGCATGAGGGCGAGGCACTCCTTCGGTGGGGTGGGGACGGTGCGGTTCGCCTCGTCGATCACGACCCGGAGCACCATGCGCTCCTCATCGAACCGTGTGTACCCGGACATCACCTCTCGACCATCGACCCCGGTGCGGCGATCGAGGTCATGACCGGGCTCCTTCCCCGGCTGTGGATCCCGGCCGGCCCACCGTTTCGGAGCCTGGCCGACGAGGCTGCCGGGTGGGTGGCCGACCTGCCCGGGCTGTGGGACGGCGCCGGGCGTCCATTCGAGGAGTCGCTCCTCGACGAAGCGACGACGTCGCTCACAGGACTGGCCACCAGCCAGGGAGACCAGGTCCTCATCCATCAGGACCTCCACGGCGACAACGTGCTGGCAGCCTCTCGCGAACCCTGGCTTGTCGTCGACCCCAAGCCGCTCGCCGGAGAGCGGGAGTTCTCACTCGCACCGATCATCCGCTCCCACGAGTTCGGCCACGGACGGGAGGCCGTCCTGGGGCGCCTCGACGCACTCGCGATGACCCTCGACCTGGACCGGGAGCGGGCACGCCTGTGGACCCTCGGACAAACCCTGGCGTGGGCGTTCGACGACGGTTCCGTGGAACCCCGCCACCTCGAAACGGCCCGCTGGCTGGCGGGCGGGTGACTAGGAGAACGAGCGGAACGCGTCGCGGGCCGCGGACAGCGGTGGCGAGTGACCGAAGCAGGCGACGTCGAAGGCCAACGCCCCCAGCCGGCGGATCGAGGCGTCGATGGTCGTCGACCTCGCATTGAAGTAGCCCCTGGCGATGGCCCCCCGTTTGTTCACCGCCGCGTCCCCGACGAACAGCACCCCCTTTCCCCGTCGGAGGAGGTATGACACGTGGCCTTCGGTGTGACCCGGGGTTTCGTAGGCGGAGAAGCCCCCCGGGACTCGCATTCCTTCCGAGACGAGGCGATCGACGTCCACCCCCTTGGCGGCCGGCATGGCCTTGAGGAATGGCTTGAGCACCGGGAACCGAAACGCCACCGGCGGCGGTGGGGGCGGCTCCACCCCCCGCACGGCTGGCGCGTCGTGCTCGGAGGCGACGACCATCGCTCCGCTTTCGGCCCGCAGCACCGCCGCCGAACCGGTGTGATCGGCATGCCCGTGCGTGATGAGGATGGCGCGGATGTCCGCCTCCGATCGCCCGATCGACCGCAACCCCTCGCGTATCCGGCCTTCGCCTCGGGGGAGCCCGGTGTCGATGAGGGTCACGCCCTCGTCGCCGTCAACGACGAACATCCGAACCACGCGCACCTTGATCGAGTAGACGCCCTCCGCGACCTTCTCCATGGGTGGCGAAGCTAGCCGCGTCTCGCCGGTGCGGCCGAGCCTTTCGGGACGTGTGCCGTACCCTGACCGTGATGCCAGCCCGACTCGCCGAGAGCTCGGCTCCTCGCGTGGTCGAAGAGGAGATCGGGGACCGCGACGTCACCGTCGTACGACCGGCCCGGCAGGCCGAGCCGGCGCCCACTCTTGTTGCCCTCCACGGAGGAGGGGGCAACGGCGACAGGGTCCGGCGCTACAGCCGGCTCGACTCCCTCGTCCAGGCCCATGCATCGTTGTGGCCTACCCGGAGGCCAACGGCGGTCACTGGAACGATGGGCGGTGAGCTTACCGGCGCATCGCCGTCGAGGGTCTCCAGCAAGCCGTCGTCCTCGTCGTTCGACCAAGGCACAGTCTCGGGTTCCCTGGTGTGGGGAGCCTCAGGAGATGCTTATCAAACAGACCTGGCTGCAGTCTTCCGAGTTGCCGCTGGCGGTGTTGCCGCCACCGTCGGTCACCGTTGCGCCAGAGCCGAACTCGAATCCGAATCCTCCGTTGCGGCTGGACTCGTTGTCAGTCATCACGACTACGCCACCTGTGACTACGAATCCGTTCCCCTCGCTGAGAGTCACCTCATTGTCCGTCATGTTTGCCTCCGCCCCTTCCAGCGCCACCCCAAGGCCCGAGCCAACGATCACGTTCCCCCGGGCCAGCAGCGTCCCGCTTTGCGCCCTTATTCCCTGGGCGTTCTTGCTGAGTTGGTTGTCGAGGATCGAGACTTCCCCGGCGTCCAACAGTCTGACGCCTGACTCAGAAGAGCCGTCGATCAACGACTGCTCGACCGTCCCCTGCCCGCCTTGCAGGAAGAACACACCCGTCTGGTTGCCCCGGAGGGTGACACCAGTAGCCAAGAGGTCGGTGGAGAGCGACTGGTTCTCGGACCCGATGACCGCTATCCCGGCACCCGAATTCGAGTCGATCGTGTCACCGTTGAGCGACACCGTCGCACCGGAGAGTCCGAGCCCGGTGCCGCGGTTGTTCGAGAAGACGCTGGTTCTCGACGTGGCGGAGACACCGTCGTTGAAGGTCGCTCCCGCCTCCCCGTTGGCTGAGAACTCGCTGTCGACGATGGTCACCACGGTGTCCGGACCCGTGGCGAGCAATCCGGACCCCCGGTGTGCCGTGGAAACCACTGAATCCAGTACCGCACCACCCCCGTTTTCAACCACCACCCCGTGACCGAAGCCCGACACCGTCCCGTTGAGAATCGTCACATCGGTGACCCCGTTGAGCCGGATTCCCACTGTCCCAACGGTGCCCGCACCGGAAACGAGCTGACCTCCCAAATCGATGGTCACTCCGTCGACCCCGATGACCAGCCCGTCCCCTTCACAGTTCGCAACAGCCTCGCCCAACGTCAGGTCTGAGGTAATGAGCTCTCCGCACATCTCAGAGGGAGGCTCCGATGGCTGGGGGGGCAGCGTCGTGGCGGTGACGGGTTGAGTGACGGGGGCTTGGCGTGCGGTCGTGGTGACGGTTGCCGCCGTCCCCTCGCCGTTTCCAGCACCGAGGCGAGGCAGAACGAATGCGCCGACGCCGATCAGCACTGCCACCAGCACCAGACCAAGGACGAGTACCCCCTTCTTTCGCGGCGCGGGCACTGCAGCATCTTCGACGCTTGGAGAAGGGGGCGTCACCACAGGCACGGCCCCGACCGGACTGTCCGCGGCCGCGATCGCGGCTCCCAAAGAGACCGAATGCTTGGGGTGTGCGTCGACGGCAATCGGACGCCCGAACGCACTGGTCAACATGTCCGCCACGAGCGGGATTCGCGAGGAACCGCCGACGAGTAGGAACGTCGTCACTTCATCCGGTGTCTTCTTGGCCGACACCAACGCCCGACGCATCGCCTCGACGGTCTCGGCGATGGTCGCCCTGATCTTGTCCTCCAGCTCCCCTCTGGTGAGCCGGACCTCCGTCCGAAGACTTGGGAGCATCACGGGAATCGACGCCTCGGTGTCGGCGGACAACGCCTCTTTGGCTTCGACACAGTCCAGGCGGAGTCTGGCGACGGCGGCCATGGTCGCCGGATCCTCCGGGTCGAGTTGGTCCATCTCCGGTCCCAACGCTCCCGTCACATGGGCAAAGACGGCTGCATCAAAGTCGATCCCCCCGAGTCGTTCGATTCCCTCTGGCTTGCCGAGGACCCTGAACCCGTCGTCGATCCGCTCCAACACTGCGGCGTCAAACGTCCCTCCGCCGAGGTCGTATACGGCGACGACCTGGCCCGGGTCGATCCTCTCGTTCGTCGAGTAGTAGATGGCTGCCGCTTCCGGCTCTGTAAGCGTCCGGGCTCCATGCAGTCCAGAGATGTTGACCGTCTGGTCGAGGAGTTCCCGCTTGTAGGGACCCCAGTTGGCCGGGTAGGTCAAGGCGAGGCTGTCGGGGGCTGATCCTTCCACCGCGGCAACCGTGTCGTACACCCATCTGAGCACCTTGGCAGTGAGCAGGTCCGCTGAGAGCGGCGTCCCCCCGAGGAAGATCGGTGTCGTGTCCCCGAATCGACGTTTGAATTCCCGCGCCACCCGGTCGGGCTCTGTCACCGCCCGCCGCTCGGCGGGGATTCCGACGAGGATCGTGGTGTCATCCTTCAGGAAGACCACCGACGGGACCGCGGAGGCGCGCTCTCCCAGGTTGGCGATCTCGGCCCGCCCGTCGCGAAACACCGCAGCTGCGGTGAAGGTCGTCCCCAGGTCGATGCCCAGCGTGTAACCCATTTGTCAGGCTCCCTCCAGATCACCCAAGATGCCTTCGCAGGTTCGCATCGCAGCTCTCGACACATGGACGACGTCCGGCTCGGAAAGCGGGCTCTCCGCCCGTCTCTGCCAGCGGCCCAACTCCGCATGTGCGGAGGAGCGGACCTCCGGCTGTGATGCGCCCGGATCAAGACCCAGTCGGACGGTCGCCTCGACCCCGTCGCGACCGAAGAGCCTCTCCAGGGAGTCGAGATCCGCTGCCTTGAGCCGGTTCGTTGATGCTCTGAGGGCGCCGAGCATCCCGAGCTCAACGAACTCATGTGCCGAAGCCTGGACACGCTCGACTTCGGCGGCGAGCCACGGGTCGCCGGCTGCCTCCTGCTCTGCGGCGACGGCACTCAACGCCAGCAACGCCGAACGCGCCTTGAGTACGTCCTTCTTGCTGGCGAAGTGGGATTGGAGATACGTCCGGAGGGCGGGCAGCCCGCTGATCCCCACCAGGCGCTGTGCCAGCACCGGTGCGCTGGTGACCTCACCGGCAACGATCAGGGCAACGGATACCCGAACTCCGAACAGCCCGTACTTGACCAGCAAGGCGCGGCGGGTGGCCCTCGACGGCTCCACCGGTTCGTCGCTGTCCGCGAAACGGTCGGCCGTGAGGAGCAGTGCGGTCCTCGGCTCCTCCTCCATTGCCGCGATCATGCCCAAGGCCCGGAAGTCAGCTTCCGTGAGGGTCACACCACCCTGCCCGACCAGGGCAGCCACGGGCATCACGGTCTGCACGAGCGAGCGGAGCTTGGGCTCCTGCCGGTATCTGGCCGCGATACGGTCGGCAGACGCCATCGAATCGATGCGCCCAACCCCGATTTCGTCGGCCCGAGCAATGAGGGCGATCGCGCTCACGGTGCTGGCATCGGCGAGGTCATCGTCGTGGAATGCCTGGAGGAAGTCGAGATCCGAGCTGTGGAGATGCTTGAGCAAATAGATCACGGCGTCCGCCGGGGTCTCCCGGTCCTCCCCGAGGGCAAGGAATCTCTCGGTGCGTTCGGAGATGCCGGAGGTGAGGGAACCGATGCCGGGCGTGTCGATGAGCGTCATCTCCCGCAGTGCGGAGGATGGCCACTCCACCTCGATCCGCTCGATGTCATCGGCGGTGTGCCCGTTCAGTGCGATCTCGATGGCCCCGTCCGACCTCTCGAACGGCGCATCCACCTTCGACCCGTCCTTGGAGACGAATGACACCTTCCTCGTCAGACCCTCCCGGTACCAGGTGACGATCTTCGTGCACTCGCCGGCATCCGTAGGCGCCAACTCCTCACCGACCAGGGCATTGAGCAGCGTCGACTTCCCCGCCTTGACCTTCCCGGCGATCGCGACCCTGAGCGGCTCATTGAGACGTGTCTGTTGCTCCTCGAGCCGCTGTGCCTGTGACGGGTCTGTCGTCCTTGTGACGGCCTCTGCCAGCAGGGCTCTCACAGCCTCGTTGAGCTTGCTCACGGGGTACCCCCTCCAGCAGCTACACCCGCAACGGCCGACTTGAGGGTCTGCAGCTTCGCCAGGTCGTCACTCAAAGACGCCACTCGGGACTGGCGTCGCTCCGGGTCCTCTCTTGCAGCCTCTTCGGCGGCCCGCAGACTGGCAGCGATCGACACTTGGAGGTCCTGGGCCTTGGTGGTGAAGTGGTCGCGAAGACTCCGCTGGATGTCACGAGAGGCTCGTCTCGAGTCCTGGGCGACCTGGAACATCACTTCGTCGGTGTACTTCCGGTGTGCCTGTCGCGCTTCGGATCGACGCACCTGGAGCTGGCGTTTGCGCTCATCCTTGGCTGCCTTGGCACCCAAGAGAAGGCCAAGAGGCACGGTCGCCGGGCCGAGGAGGGCGAGACCGGCCATGTTCGCCAGCATGCCGAACATCAGCATGCCGCTGTAGGAGCCCCGGATCACCGTCAGCCCCTGGGCCATCACCCTCGTGCCCGTTGCGAGGGTCCCGGCTGAGTCGAAGCCGCCGCCGGTGTTCACCGTGATTGAGGCCAGGAGCCCTGCGGTGTTGGCGGTTCTCCCCAGGGCTCCAATGGAGTCAGCCTCGGCATTGAAATGACGGCTGACGGCGTCTGCCAGCTCCCGGGCACCCTTGTAGAGGGCGGCGTAGTTTGCCGCCACATCGCCCATGACACGCTCCTTGAGCCAAGGCTCGAATTCGCTCCAGCTCTTCTGCGGGTCGCTGTGTTCGATCACTTCGTCGGCGTCTCGGGTGATGCTCCGGAAACGATCACGGAGGTCGTGGTCGACTCGGGCGAGGAGGTCGGTCAGTCCGTCCGACATCGTCTGCTGCCAGCCGCTGGACTCGGACCTGAATGCTTCAGCCCTGGCCCTGGCACTGCCGAGCCGCTCCTGGAGCTGTACGGCTCGCCCGGGGTCACTCAGAATCTCGATCTGACCCTCGACCTGGCCGATCAGCTCGTTCAACACCCCAGTCAGTTCGGCGGCCGCGAGTCGCCCCCTCACAGCAGCCTCTTGTGTCTCGAGGCCGCGCAAGGCACGACTCAGGTCCGGCAGACCCGACTCCACGTTGGCGTCAGCGTCATTCTGAGTGAGGGCGAATCCGCGCACCGGAGCCGACACAGGGAGGATCGTCGGCTCGAGCCCGACTCGCCGGAGGTGACCTGAGTTGAGCTCGGCGATCCTCCTCCACTCCGGATAGAAGTCGATCTTCGTGAGGGCAAAGAGGATGTTCGGGCAGATCTCCCTGGCGATGTCCAGGAACTTCATCTCCGTTGCAGTCAGTTCGCTTGAGGCGTCGCTGACGAACACCACAACACTCGCCGTGGGCAGCGCCGCCACTGTGGAGGCCTGGTGAACCGAGGCGATACCACCGACACCAGGGGTGTCCACCAGCGCCATCCCGTTGGCGAGCAGTGCCCTGGGAATGCCCACCTCGACCCACCCGAACCCGGCACCTGTTTCCGATTCCTCGGTCACCAATCCCCTGAGCCGAGAGACGTCGACTGCCGTCCGGGTCGGCTCGGCCTGCTCGAAGGCCGCCGGCACCACCGAATAGGCCTCCAGATCCACGGCGTGACGAATCACGGTGGGTCGTGCCGTGGCGAGGTCGTCGTCGACGGGGCACACCGGTGCGCCCAGGAGGGCGTTGATCAGAGAGCTCTTGCCGGTCTTGAACTCGCCAACCAAGAAGACCCGGAAAAGGGAGTCGGCATGTCGGGTCTCCGCCCGCACGACACGTGCCAGCAGGTCGTCGCGTTCGTAGGCCTGGACGGCCTGACGAACGCCACCGAAAAGGCCCGCCAAGGGCTCTTCCTTCGCGGTGCCGACCGACGCTTCAGATGTGGCTGAATCTGGCATCACGACCCGATTCCGGCGTGTATGGTGTGGGAGCTTACGAGCGCTGCACAGGAAAGGGGATCCGAAGTGGCTGATCGTCGCGGCATATTCAGCAGATGGCGCAGGGAGCCTGTGGTCGAGCCGGAAACACCGGTGGCCGACACCGCACCGGCTACCGAAACCGCTCCCGTTGCGGAGACCGACTCCCCCGCCGGAACGACCCCCGTGGTCGAGGCCAGCACGCAGCCGGGTGGGCCGTCGCTCGGTGGAATGACCCCAACCGGTGGTTTCCAGACCGGATCCCTTGGCGGGATCGAGAGTGCCCTTGGAGGGAGCCTCTCCCAGATTGCGGAGACCCAAGGCATACAAGAGCTCGCGGGTCTCGAGGAGTCGCTCGTGAGTGATCCCGAGTCCCTCGACGTGAGCAGCGTCGCCGACGGCCCAGGAGCTGCGACGATCGGCACTGATGGTCTCCACTTCGCCGAGGGGGCAGGCGGCGGAATCGCGAGCGACCAGACCAACCCCATGTCCGGGCTCGACTATGGCGAGGGCACGGGTGAGAACATCGGCCTGGGTGGCTTCGAGAGTCCGACGGAGTCGGGCGCACCCACGATCGGCGGTGGCACCGGGGGCGGAACCGCCATGGATGCTGGAATCATCGCCGGCCCGGACCCCACTGGCGGCCTGCCGACAGGAGGCTTCGATGAGGAGGGCAAGGAGCCGGAGGCCAAGGAGGTCGATGCCGAACCTGAGAAGGTCGATTCAGGCCCGAAGGATGACGGGCCCGAAATAGGCACCGCCACTCCCACGGGTGGCGCCGCGGGGGGCGAAGCAGGGGGCGAAGTTGGCAAGGCCGACGAGCCCATGGATGTACTCGGCTCCGCCGAGGACGCAGAGAAGAAGAAGAACATCCTTGAGGGGATGGGTATGGAGCCCGAGGAGATCGCCAAGGAAGTTGGCGACGGTGACCCGGGGTTGACCGACTTCGGATCTGTCGAGGTGACATCTCACGAGTCAGTGACTCCTGGGGGTAAGCCCCTGGCCTCACTTGGCGGGGAGGGCGAAGGGGAAGAAGAGCCCCAGGCCAACGTCTTTGGTGGCCTGACGTCAATCCTCGGTGAAGAGGAAGAACCCACCCCCGCGCTCGAGGGTGACGTGAGTGCTTCTTGGGAGCGAGATGTCGGAAGCGACACCGCGAGCATCACCAGTCCCGTCGACTCGCAGGGTCTGGGAGGCCTTACGGGCTCGATTGGTGTGTCGGCGGATCTGCAGGGCAAACTGTCGGGGCTGGCCGACTACTCCGATGCAGCAAGCGAAGGGCCAGGCGGAATGCCGTTGGGCCCAGACGAGGGAGTTCAGCTTGCGGGCGCCGATGCCACAGGGGCCATGGCAGACGCCGTGTCATCGTCCATGGACACGGCCTACTCAGACAGCGGCGTGGATCCGGGGGGGATTCCCTTGGGGCCAAACGAAGGCATGGAAGCCTTGGAGGACTTGGACCTCGACGACATCGGGGGGTAGACCGGCTGGCTACCCAAGACGCTCAGACCATCTTGGGCGGCCCGAAGCCTGACCCCTGCACGCTCCGGTCCCTCACCTGAAGGGCGGCGACTCGCAACGCGTGCCAGTCGACAGGAAGCAGTCGCCGGGTCGTCAAGTGGTGTCGCATTGATGGCCTCAACGGGCGCCGAACGTCATTCCGGCGATGGCGATCACCATGACCCACGCCAACTGGACACCCGTCCGCATGAGCTTCGCCTGCAGGGCGGCCATGTTCTGGGCCTGGTCGCTCGTCGGTGGATTGCCTCCCAACTCGGCCAGCGCACCACCGAGCTTCTTGGCGGTGCGACCCTGGACCCCATGTCCGAGTCCGGTGGCGACGATGCCCGCCACGGCGCCCAGGCTCAGCATCCAGGTTCGGAGGTCGCTGGGTGTCCCATCGACTGCATCGGTCCACAGCAGGAGCCCGGAGAGCACGGTGACCGCACTCGCAATGGTCATCACCATCCGCATCCTCCCCGCGGCCAGCGCCCCCATGAACGGACCGGCGGCCGGCCCGGCAGCCTTGGCAGCCGGGCTGATGAACCACGCAACGGCAAACGTGCCCCCGGCCCACACGACGGCACTTCCCACATGGAGGAAGTTCCAGATCGTGGAGAGTTCCATGGACGGGTCCTTTCTGGGCGAGTGGCCAGAAGGTAGTCCGACGCGGTCGGTCGGCTGGGGATCAGCGATGCGACGGGGGAGCGACCGGTCCGTAGAGGTTGAACTTCTCGTCGGCCTCCCGGTCGGTGTCCACGAAGGACAGGTACTGGCGAGCGAGTTCGGTGAACTCCCCGGAGTCGTCCCCGGCCGCCTTGCGCAGGTCCGGCACCCGGTTGTCCGCGTACCGCCACACCTGGTGGTAGTCACACGGATCGGCCGCCGCCAAGGGGCGATAGGTGCCGAGGTACTCGTAGTTCTTGGGGGCGAGGGCCAGCATGCGCTCGTCGTTCTCGGCCAGCCAGGCCCGGAACTCGTCATCCTTGCCCGGGGTGATGAAGAACCCCCAGTCGTAGAACAGCGCCATTCTCAGCCTCTTTCGATGTCGTAGCGAGGAACCTACCCGGGCCGCCAGCGCTCCGTGGTCACGATCGGTAGGGAGTGGGCGATGGCTACCCTCTCGGGCGACGGTCCCGGGAAGAGCCCGGACACACGAGCGGTGCTCATGAGGAGAAGCCGGACAGATGGCCAACGACGACTACATCAAAGCAAGCGGCACCGTGCTGCAGGTCATGGGGAACGCCACGTTCCGCGTCGAGGTCGAGGGCGGTCTCGAGGTCATGGCCAAGGCGGCAGGTCGCATGCGGCGTGGTCGCAAGATCCGCATCCTTCCCGGCGACAAGGTCGAGGTCGAGGTCTCGACCTACGACCCCACCAAGGGCCGGATCGTCTGGCGCTACCGGTAGTCACCCACCCGCGGGCGGGAGTGGGCTGCGTTGGTAGGTTCGAGGCCATGCAGTCGAAGGCCACCACTGTCGAGGCCTACTTGGCGGAACTACCCGATGAGCGACTCGATGCCGTCGAAACCGTGCGTGAGACGATCCTCGCCAACCTCCCCGAGGGCTTCGAGGAGTCGATGAACTGGGGGATGATCACCTACCAGGTCCCGCTCTCCCGCTATCCGGACACGTACAACGGCAAGCCCCTGATGCTGGCGGCGGTCGCCTCCCAGAAGCACCACATGGCGGTGTATCTCACCGCCGTGTACGCCGATGCCGACAGCAGGGAGCGGTTCGTCTCCGCCTACCGGGCTTCGGGCAAGCGCCTGGACATGGGCCAGTCATGCGTTCGCTTCCGAAGGATCGACGACCTCCCGGTCGAGCTCATCGGCGAAGCGATCGCCGAGTACTCGGTCGAGGAGTTCATCGCCCTTTCCGAGCGTGCCCGCCGGGGCTGAGCTTCAGCGGCAGACCCCCAGCCAGCGGAGCGTCCCGTCGACGAGAGCGAACTGGCCGACGCCGTCGTCGAACACCTGGCCCTGGTACTGGAACGACACCGCCGCCGTGTAGACGTCGGGTATCCCCGACACGAGTGCCGGGCCGGCGGTAATCGAGAGCAGTCGATAGTCCGAGAGCGCCATGATCTCCCGCTCCACCCACGCCCGGCACAGCTCCTCGCCGCCGACGGCGACGACGTCGGGGTGGAGCCTCCTCCACACGAAGTCGAGGTCCCCCTGCTCGAGGGCTGTGGCGAAGAGATCCACGAACTCCTCAACCGTCTCGTTCTCCTCCATCGCGACCGTCGTCGGCGTAGGGGGTGTCGTCGTGGAGGGTACGGCCGACGTCGTCGGGGCGGGTGGGGCGGTGGTCGAAGTCGTTGAGGTCGACGTGGTGGAGGTTGTGGAGGTGGTCGAGGCGGCAGCAAGGTCTGTCCCGTCACCTCCCGCGAAGTACGACACCAGCCCCGCTGCGACCAGGAGGCCTCCGACGAGCATCATGAGGAGGCCGAACCGCTTCATCGTCATGAACCCAAGATAGACGGAACGACGGTCGACTTCCTCAACCGGGCCCGCCGGCCTACCCTCAAGGCTTCCCAGGAGAGCCCTGCCCGTCATCGTCGGTCTCATCGCCGCCGTCATGCTCGTCGCGGCGGCCTCGTGGGTGCCCAAACAGGGGGCCCTGGGGGCGGTC
>JBFKVA010000057.1:0-14591 GCA_041635475.1 Acidimicrobiia bacterium
GCCTTGGTGAGCCGTTACCTCACCAACTAGCTGATAGGCCGCGAGCCCATCCCGAAGCACAAAAGCGTTTCCTCACCAGGCCATGCGGTCCGGTGAGGGTATACGGTATTAATCCGAGTTTCCTCGGGCTATCCCGATCTTCGGGGCAGGTTGCTCACGTGTTACGCACCCGTTCGCCGCTCCGTCACACCAGTGGGTTACCCCTCCGATGTGCGTCGCTCGACTTGCATGTATTAGGCACACCGCCAGCGTTCGTCCTGAGCCAGGATCAAACTCTCCATCGAACATCTTGGGTTCCTCCCCGAAGGGAGAATCCGAAGCATCTGAGTGAGTTCAAGTGACAGGCCAAAGGGAGGCCTGTCGTCCTGAATCTGGGGAGAAGCTCTCTTGCCGAGAGCCACTCTTCCTTGATTGTTTTCGTCGAGGCCACCTCGGCTGCAACGTTCACCCCCGAAGGGGCCGACTGATGCAGCCAGACGTCCCGACTACTGGCTATTGGCACACTGTTCAGTTGTCAAGGAGCCTGTTCGACCCACGAGGACGAGTCCTCGTGACTTGGACAATCACCCGGTGCCACGGCGTGGAGAGCCACCCCGAGCACTCGGAAGCACCCGCCGCCATGGCGGGTGTGGAAACGGAACTATACACCCGCCCGGTTCGTTAGCAAGTCACCGCGGACCACGTCGATGCCCGGACCCAGGTGGGTGTCGGATCAGGAGTCGAGGAACCGCACGAACCGGCGTTTGCCCACCTGCAGGACGAGGCCGATCAGAGAGGCACGGGGCACGTCGAGGACCTCGATCCGCTCACCGGCCACGCGCACCGCGCCCTGCTCGATCATCCGCTTCCCCTCCCCGTTGGAGGAGACAAGACCGGCAGCCGCCAGGGCAGCCGGCAAGTAGACGGGGTCACCCTCCCCCAACCGCACGGAGGGCACGTCGTCGGGGGCTTCGTGGTCCCTGAACACCTGGTCGAAGCCACGCTCGGCCTCCTCCCCGGAACCGGTTCCGTGGTAGAGGTCCACGATCTCCCGAGCGAGGCGTCGTTTGGCGTCGACGGGGTGGAGGTCCCCGGCAGCCAGTGCCGCCACGATCCTGCCGGCCTCGGCCGGCTCCACCTCCGTCGCCAGTTCGAACCACTGCGGCATGAGGTGATCGGGGATGCTCATCGTCTTGCCGAACATCTCCGCGGGATCGTCCCGGACGCCGATGTAGTTCCCCAGCGACTGCGACATCTTGGCCTCGCCGTCGGTGCCGATGAGCAACGGCATCGTGAGGGCGATCTGCGGACGCTTTCCGTACCTGGCCTGGAGGATGCGTCCCATCATGAGGTTCCACAGCTGGTCGGACCCACCGAGCTCGATGTCGGCATCGATCGCCACCGAGTCCATGCCCTACAGGAGCGGGTACATGAACTCCATGATCGAGATGGGTCGGTTGTCGCCGAACCGGACCGCGAAGTCCTCCCGCTCCAACATCTGGGCCACCGTGACATGTGACGTGAGCTCGAGGACGTCGTCCATGCGCATGGCCGCGAGCCACTCGGAGTTGTAGCGGATCTCGAGCGGGGCGGGGAGAAGCACCCTTGAGAACTCCTCGAGGAGCTGGTCGGCGTAGCCCTGCACCTCGGTCGCCGACAGCCGCCGGCGGGTTTCCGACCTCCCGGACGGATCGCCGACCTGGGCGGTGAAGTCCCCCACGATGAGAACCGCCGTGTGACCGAGCTCCTGGAAGTGCCGAAGCTTGCGCAGCACGACCGCCCACCCCAACGTGACCGACGGTGCGGTCGGGTCGAGTCCCAGCTTGACCCGCAGCGGGGTTCCCTCCTCGAGTCGTTCGCGCAGTTCCGCGGCCGGCACGACGGAGTCCACCCCGTAGGTCAGGCGGGTGAGTTGGTCGTCAATCGTCATGGGCCGGCTCCGGAGGGGACCGGCCGGAGAATAGCCGCGAGGAATGGCCACTCCCGGCCGATAATGGTCGATGTGATCCGGTCGACCCGTCCTGTTGCGTCCCTCCTGGCGCTCGCGCTCGCAGTCGCGGCGTGCTCGGCGGAGATCGAGCCGCTCGCCGACCCCGGCCTCGGTGACCTCGGACTCACCACCATCGTGTACGCGGCCGACGGTTCGGTCCTGGCCGAATGGCACACCGAGGAGAACCGCGTCGTCGTTTCGTACGACGAGCTTCCGGCCATCCTCATCAACGCCATCGTTGCCATCGAGGACGAGCGTTACTGGCTTCATCCCGGGGTCGACCTGCGGGCCATCGCCCGTGCCGTCGTCACGAACATCGAGGCCGGGACCCTGTCCCAAGGCGCCTCGACCATCACCCAGCAGTACATCAAGAACGTGGTCCTCACCCCCGAGGTGTCGTTCGAACGCAAGATCGAGGAGGCCACGCTCGCCCTCAGGCTCGAGGAGACCCTGACCAAGGAAGAAGTGCTCGAACGGTACGTCAACACCGTCTACTTCGGAGCCGGCGCCTACGGCGTGGGGTCGGCGGCTGCGACGTACTTCTCGAAGGCGATAGGGGACCTGACGTTGGCCGAGGCCGCCTTCTTGGCGGGCATGATCCAGAACCCGAGCCGCACCGACCCCTACCGGTACCCCGAGGACGCCCTGTCCCGGCGCCGGGTCGTGCTCGAGAAGCTCGTCGACCTGGGCTGGGTCAGCGCCGAGGACGCCGCCGCCGCCGACGCCGAGCCGCTGACCCTGAGCGAGCGGCGCCCGCCCGACCAGTCTCGCTACCCGTACTTCACCGAGGAGGTGAAGGCCCGACTGCTGGATGACCCGGCCATGGGAGCAACGCCCACGGACCGGTTCAACTCGCTCTTCCGGGGTGGGCTTCGGATCCACACCACGCTCGATCCCCGGGCCCAGGAGGCGGCGGAACAGGCGGTGCGGTCGGTGATGCCCCCAGACGGTCCGGCAGCTGCCCTCGTGGCCATCGACCCCGCGACGGGCCACGTGCTGGCCATCGTGGGCGGGAAGGACTTCTACTCGGAGACCGACCCGGTCGCTCGCTTCAACCTGGCCACCCAGGGGCGGCGACAGCCCGGCAGCGCGTTCAAGGCCTTCGTCCTGGCGGCAGCCCTCGAACGCGGGCACACCCTCGACGAACGCTTCACCCGCGGCAACCAGGCCGTGATCCAGACCGACTCCGGTCCTTGGGTCGTGACCAACTACGAGAACCAGACCTTCCCCGAGATGACGCTCCTCGACGGAACCCGGTTCTCGGTCAACAAGGTGTACGCCGAGCTCGTGGACGCGGTGGGGCCGGCCGCCGTGGTCGAGGTTGCCGCCGCGGCCGGCATCACCTCCGACCTCGAGCCGCTGCATGCCATCGCCCTCGGTGCGGAGGAGGTGACCGTGTTCGACATGGCGTCCGCCTTCGGCACCTTCGCCTTCGAGGGGATCCACCTCTCCCCCACCTTCGTGACCCGCATCGAGACCTCGGCCGGGATCAACGTCCTCACGGGAGTCCCGGTGGTCACCGAGGTGCTCGAGCGCCAAGTCGCCCGGTCGGTGACCGTCGCACTCTCCGAGGTCGTGCGGGCGGGCACGGGTGTCCGGGCGGGAATCGGCCGTCCGGTCGCCGGCAAAACCGGGACAACACAGAACCATTGGGACGCGTGGTTCGTCGGGTACACCCCCGAGCTGACCGCCGCCGTCTGGGTGGGGTACCCGCAGGGCCTCATCCCGATGGAGCCGCCGCTGACCCCCTTCCCCGTCACCGGCGGGACCTGGCCCGCGGAGATCTGGTCGGTCTTCGCACGGGTCGTCCTCGAGGACGCCCCCTTCGGCCAGCTCAGCCAACTGGCCGAAGGCTCGACCGTCCGGGTCTCGATCGACACGAGCACGGGGTATCTTGCCGGGCCCTTCTGCCCTGGTGAATTCGTCTTCACCCTCGAACTCGCCGTGGAGACCGCACCCACCGTCGTGTGCCCCATCCACAACCCCGCCTCCGTCGTCGCATCGGGGGCGGCGGACGTCCCGTCCGTCATCGGGATGCACCTGGTGAAGGCGGTCGAGACGCTCCAGGCGGCCGGGTTCCAGGTGATCGCCAAGTACCAGCAAATCGGCAGCCTTGCCCAGCACACGGTGTGGGACCAGAACCCCCAACCCGGCCTTCCCGCCCAGCTGGGGGCACCGGTCACGATCCACGTCGCCGGGTTCGAACCGGGGACCGTCACCCCCTTCGTCCTTGGGTTCCCCGTCGCCGACGCCGAGGATGTCCTGGCCAGGATGGGTATCGCCGCCACCGTGATCGTCCAGGCTGAGGACGACCCGGCGGCCGCCGCGGCCAACCGTGGGACCGTGTGGGCCCAACAGCCGGCCCCCAACAAGCCGATCACCGACGCCGTGACCCTGTGGGTCAACCCGTAGGCGGGGGTGGACCGGCGGGTCTCAGGCTTCGGACACCGGCTTGGGTGCGTCAGGCGCCGCCACGAATCGCCATTGGAGGTCGACCTCCCGGGTCAGTCCGACCCTGCGGGTTGCCACGAAGGGCATCCGCCCTCCGGCCTCCAGGCGCACCGGGCTTCGCCGATCGAGGAGGTCGAGGCCGTCATGGTCGCCGGTGATGGCCAGGGCCTGGCACAGCTTCCCCGGCCCGTCGGTGAGGTGGTCGGCCCGCCCTCGACGGCCCGCAACGAGGTCCAGTCCGGTGATCACGACGCCGCCCCGCAGCAGAATGGCACTGCCCACTCCCTCCGGTTCGACGACGACGTTGGCACACCAATGGAGTCCGTGCGACCGGTAGACGTAGAGGCGGCCACTCGGTCCGAACATCGTGCGGCTGCGCTTCGTCGGACCCCGCCGGGAATGGGCCGCGTCGTCCCCGCGGCCCGCATAGGCCTCCACGTCCCGGAGCTCGACCACGACCGTGCCGCCGCCGAGGGTGGAGACAAGGCGCGCGCCAAGGAGCTCGGGGGCGACTTCAGCAGGGTGTCGATCGAGGCCCAGCCTCACGACACGAGGGTGTGGATGACGGCCTTCACGGCGTGGAGGCGATTCTCGGCCTGGTCGAACACTCGGGACCGAGCATGCTCCATGACACCGTCCGTCACCTCCTCCCCTCGGTGGGCCGGGAGGCAGTGGAGGAAGATGGCGTCAGGGTCCGCCAGCCCGAACAGCCGGTCGTCCACCTGGAAGCCGGCGAAGGCTTCGAGACGTCGGGCAGTTTCGCTTTCCTGGCCCATCGACGTCCACACATCCGTGTACACCGCATGGGCTCCCCTCACCGCGTCACGCGGATCGTGTACGACGGTGACGCCCTCCCCGGCCTCGGCGACCTCACCGGCCGGCGGCTCGTAGCCGGGGGGCGTGGCGATCCGGATACGCCCCCCGGACCGGGTGACCGCGTGCATGAGTGAGACACACACGTTGTTGCCGTCGCCCACGTACCCGACCTGGGCCCCGGACAGGGGGCGGTGGGCGGCGATGGTCATGACATCGGCCACCGCCTGGCACGGATGTGCCTGATCGCTGAGGAGGTTCACGACCGGGATGGACGCCGCGGCGGCCAAGGCCTCGAGGTCCCGGTGGTCGAAGACCCGAAGCGCGACGAGGTCGAGATACCTTGCCATCACACGCATGACGTCTTCCGGCGCCTCCCGGGTGCCGAGCCCGATGCCCTCGTTGCCCAGCACGACCGGATGCGCCCCGAGTTGGATGGCGGCAACCTCCGTCGAGATCCGGGTTCGGGTGGAGGGCTTCTGGAAGAAGAGGCCGATGCTCCGCCCGGACAGCGACCCTGCGCCCAGCGAGCGATCGGACGCCATTCGGGTGCCGAGGTCCACGAGCCGAGCGATGTCGAGGTCGGCAACCCGGAGGAAGTGCTCCATCACGCCCCCCGGAGTGTTGCGCCCAGCTTCTCGGCGGCGCGGATGGCGTCGGCCCGGACGGCGGCCACGTCCTCGCTGGTGAGGGTCCCCGTCGATGATCGGGTCCTGATCCGCAGAGCCAGGCTCTTGCGGCCCTTCTCCAGCCGTCCTCCGCGGAACTCATCGAACAGGTCTATCGACTCGAGGAGCGGTCCCGACCCCTTGGCCACCGCGGCGAGCAAGGCGGCTGCGGGCACGGCTTCGTCGACCTCGAACGCGAGGTCGAAGTCGGACGGCGGGTAGACGCTCGGCTCGGCGAACTGCCACAGCCCGGGGTCGGCCACGAGTGGGGCGAGGTCCAGCTCTCCCATCGCGACCCTCCCCGGGAGATCCCAGGCCCGGGCCACCCGCGGATGGAGTTCGCCGACATGGCCGATCACGACCCCGTCGAGCTGCACCGCCGCCGCCCGAACCGGGTGGAGCGGAGGGTACGGGACCGGTACGAACTCGAGCCAGCCCAGCCGGAGGTGCTCGGCGATGGTCCGAACGACCGCGGTGGCCGTGAAGACATCCACCGGGGCTGCCTCCTCGCTGACGCCGGCCTTCGCCGAGCCCACCCACAAGAACCCGACGTGCATCGGTTGATGCGGCACCTGCCCGATCTCGGGTGACGCCTCGTCGTAGAACACACGCCCGATCTCGAACAGGGCCACGTCGAGGTTTCCATGGCTGACGTTGTACCGCGCAGCACCCAGGAGCCCCGGCAACAGCGTGGTCCGCAGCAGCGATTCCTCTTCACGCAGGGGGTTGCGAACCCGAATGGACGAGCGCCGGATGTCGTCGGCCGGCAGTCCGAGCCGGGCGAGGGCGTCGGCACCATGAAAACTGAAGCTCTGGGCCTCACTCAGACCGGCGCCGAGGAGGACCTGGCGGAGTCTCCGGGTCCGCCGCTGGGAGATGCTCAGGCCGCCCCCGCCGCCCGCCGGCAGCGTGTCGGGGAAGGAGTCGTACCCGCGCAGGCGGGCGATCTCCTCCACGAGGTCGACTCCCCGGCGTACGTCGGGCCGGAATGTGGGGACCGTGACGATCATCGGGTCACCCCCCGACACCTCGAACCGCAAGCGGGTGAGCAAGTCGATGATCTCCTGCCGGTCGACACCTTCGCCGAGGGTGCGGACCACATCCGCCACCGACAGCTGGACGTCCCACGGCGCGACCGGGGTTGGGTAGACGTCGATGAGGTCGCCCTCCACCCGGCCACCTGCCAGCTTCACGAGGAGGCTGCACATACGATGGTTGGCCGCCGGGGGGAGGTTGGGATCGACGCCGCGTTCGAACCGCGACGAGGCCTCGCTGTGCAAGTCGAGGCTCCGGCTCATCTTCATGACGGTGGCAGGATCCCAGGCGGCGACCTCAACGAGAACGTTCGTCGTGTCCTCCCCGACCTCCGACTCCTGGCCGCCCATCGTCCCCGCCAGCGAGGATGCCACCTCCTGGTCGGCGACGACGAGGTGCGAGGCGTCGAGGGTCCGCTCGACACCGTCGAGGGTGGTCAGGCGTTCGCCTGGCAGGGGACCGCGGACGACGATCGAAGCTCCCCGGACCCGATCGAGGTCGAAGGCGTGGGTCGGCTGCCCGAGCTCGAGCATCACGTAGTTCGAGATGTCGACGACGTTGGAGATGGCCCGCACACCGGCCTTGCTCAACCGCTGCTGCATCCACAGCGGCGACGGCCCGACCTTCGTGCCTGCCACGTGGCGAGCGGTGAACCGGAGGCAGCGTGCATCGTCGATCGTCACCGACAGGTCGGTCGTGCCGATCCCGCCGGGGTCGGAGACGTCGGGCATTCGGATGGGGACCCGGAAGTAGGCCGAGAGGTCCCGGGCCAGCCCGGTCATGCTCATGGCGTCCGGGCGGTTGGGTGTGATGGACACGTCGAACACGACGTCCGGGAGTTCCAGGTGATCGGCGAGGTCGGCGCCGATCGGGAAGGACTCGTCGAGGACGAGGATCCCTTCGTGGTCGCTTCCCAACCCGAGTTCGGCCGACGAGCAGATCATTCCGTTGGACACCACGCCGCGAATGGCCCTCTGGGTGATCTCCAACGTCCCCAGGGTCGCACCGGGTCGGGCCACGGGAACGATCGCCCCGGCCTCGAAGTTCCAGGCACCGCACACGACCTCCACCGGCCCCTCCCCCGAATCGACCTGGCACAGTCGAATCCGGTCGGCGTCCGGGTGGGCGGACACCGTCTCCACCCGACCGACGACCACTCCCGAAAACGTCGGCGCGAGGCGCTCGTATCCCTCGACCTCGTGCCCGAGGGACACGAGGACCGCGGCCAGTTCATCGGGGTCCGAGGTCGGCAGATCGATGTAGTCCTGGAGCCAGCGAAGTGAAACCCTCATGTCAGGACCCGAACTGCCGGAGGACCCGCACGTCGTTCTCGAAGAGGTGCTTGATGTGGGTGAGACCGTGTCGGATCATGGCGATACGTTCGATGCCCATTCCGAACGCGAAGCCGGTCACCCGCTCGACGTCGTACCCCACCGCCTCGAAGACGTTGGGGTCGACCATCCCGCACCCGAGAATCTCGATCCACCCGGGACCACCACACACCCGACACCCCGAACCGTCGCACGCGAAACACGACACGAGCATCTCGGCCGACGGTTCGGTGAACGGAAAGAAGTGGGGAATGAAGCGGGTCTCGGTCCCTGCCCCGAAGAACTCGCGGGCGAACCGGCCGAGGGTGCCCTTCAGGTCGCCAAAGGTGATGTGGGCGTCGACGGCCAGGCCTTCCATCTGGTGGAATACCGGCGAGTGCGTCGGATCGAGGGTGTCGGTCCGGTAGCAGCGCCCCGGTACGACGACGTACACGGGCGGCTCATGCTCCTGCATGTAGCGGACCTGCATGGGCGACGTCTGGGTGCGTAGAAGGAGCTCGTCGGCTGGATCACCGAACTCCACGTACATCGTGTCCGACTCGGCGCGAGCCGGGTGGTCCGGCGGCGTGTTGAGCGCGTCGAAATTGTGCCACCCGGTCTCGACCTCGGGGCCCTCGGCCACGCGATAGCCAAGCGACACGAAGATGTCCACGAGTTCATCGATCGTCGAAGTGATGAGATGAGGGTGCCCCTCTCCAAGGAGCCGACCCGGCAGGGTCACGTCAACGGCGTCCTCGGCCAGGAGCCGATCCTCGGCCTCGGACTCGAGGGCGAGTCGTCGTTGGGCGAGGAGGGCTTGGAGTTCCTGGGCGGCCTCGTTCACGGCCTGGCCGACCCGTGGTCGCTCGCCGGGGTCGAGGCCCCCAAGTCCGCGCCGCATTTCTCCGATCACCGACGACCGTCCGATCAACCCGGCCTCGACGTCCTTGAGTTCGTCGAGGGTGCGGGCCGCCGCCACCCGGGCGGGGGCGTCGGCGCGGATTCGTTCGAGGGCATCCATGGACCCGTGGAGGATAACCGCCATCCGGGGCCGGGCCGGCCCCATTCGACCGGGCCCGGGTGGTCACCGGGCGCGGGCGACCTCGTACATGGCAATCGAACCGGCCACCGCCGCGTTGAGGGACTCGACCCCCCCGGTGGGGATGGTCCAGCGTTCGGAGGCAGCGTGGACCACGTCGTCGGGGAGACCGTCCGCTTCACTCCCGATGAGGAGCGCCACCGGGCCGTCGCCCCGCATGGGCCGCGCGCCACCGTGGGCAACGGTGGCAACCGTCGTGTACCCGGCAAGGTCGGAGAGGGACAAGCTCGGACGGCGCACCACGGCGGTGTGGAAGTGTCCCCCCGCACCGGCCCGAAGTGCTTTGGGAGCGTACGGATCGGCCGCCCCTGGGCCCGCCACGACCACGTCCAGGCCGAACGCCGCGGCGGAGCGGATGAGTGCGCCCACATTGCCGGGTTCCGAGACATCCCACAGGACGGCGAGGTCGGCCCCCGGACGCAGGGAAGGATCGGGGTGGCGGGCGACGAGGACGACGGCATTGGCGGTTGTCGTGGTCGAGAGACGCTCCAGGACCGCGGCGGACACCTCGATCGCGTCCGGGTAGGCGGCCGGATCGGACGTGAACGCGACCTCGACCTCAATCCCGGCCGCCACCGCCTCCTCCACGAGTCGCGGCCCCTCGAGCAGGATGAGCCCGGCCAGCCGCCGACCTTTCGCTCCATGGAGACGGACGACGTCCTTGACGAGGGCGTTGCGGGTCGAGGTGATCGGGCCGACCGCCACCCGATTCGATGTCCAACGCAACGGGTGGCCACTCACCATGCGACGGAGGGTACCGGTCCCACCTGCCGGTGCGCCCCCGCCGTCGATGCCGGCTAGTTGAGGGCTGCCTTGGCCGTGCTCACGAGCTGGGAAAAGGCCTGGGGGTCGCTCACGGCCATCTCGGCCAGCATCTTGCGGTCGACCTCGATCTCGGCAGCCTTGAGACCGGCGATGAGCGTCGAGTAGGTCATGTCGTTCTGCCGGGCGGCCGCATTGATCCGGGTGATCCACAGCCGGCGGAAGTCGCCCTTGCGATCTCGCCGGTGGTCGTAGGAGTCGGCCAGGGCGTGCATGATCTGCTCATTGGCGGTCTTGAACCGACGGCTCTTCGATCCCTTGAACCCCTTGGCTCGGGCCATGACCTTCCTGTGCTTCTTGCGGGCGTGCACAGAGCGTTTGACGCGTGCCATCAGTTGCCTCCCAGGAGCTTGTTGATCCGCTTGGCATCCACCGAGGCGACGTCGCCGTCGCCCTTGAGGCGCCGGTACGAGTTCTTGCCCTTGGCGAGCTTGAGATGGCCCCGCCCGGAGTGGCCGCGGCGAAGCTTGCCACTCCCGGTTCGTTTGAACCGCTTGGCGGTGCCCTTGTGTGTCTTCATCTTGGGCATGTGTGCTATTCCTCTTCTTCCGTCGAAACCTCCCCGGGGTCGGTGAGGACCTCGGGGACGTCGACATCGGCGGCACCGGCAGCCTCTGCTGCCAGGGCGGCCGCCTGGTCCTTCTTGAGACGGTTGATCGCAGTCATGTTCGGCGCCAGCACCGCGTGCATCATTCGGCCTTCCCGCCGGGGAGCCTGCTCGAGGTTGACGATCCCACCAAGCTCCTCGACGAGTTTGTTGACGAGGGCAGCCCCGAACTCGGGGCGCTCGTTCTCCCGGCCCCGGAACCGCACGGCCACTTTGACCCGGTCGCCGTGCATGAGGAACTTCTCGGCCCGTCGACGAACGATCTCATAGTCGTGGATGCCGATGCCTGGTCGGAGTCGAACCTCCTTGATGACGGTCTTCGTTTGCTTCTTGCGGGCCTCGCGCTCCTTGACGGACTGCTCGTACTTGTACTTGCCGTAGTCCATCAGTCGGCACACCGGTGGGCGTGCGTTCGGTGCCACCTCGACGAGGTCGAGTCCCAATTGCTCAGCGAGCCAGAGGGCCTCGCGGGTCTCCTTGATGCCGATCTGTTCCCCGTCGGGGGCCACCACCCGCACCTCCTTGGCGCGGATGGCTCCGTTTACTCGCAAGTCTGCGATCGCAACACCTCCATTGGTTGTCAGCTCAACGACAAAGAGAGCAGGGCACGCGGACCACTGCTCTCTCGCGAACGCCCACCGTGGGCTCGACCGCGGCGCACCCGCGGGTGGCCGGGTGGGAAGCGGTCCGCCTCCACTTGCGTCTCGGATGTCGGCCACACCCTACCCGGGCCCGGCCGATGTGCGAACCCGTTCACGCCCCCCTGCGGTCGATCTCGAAGCTCGAACCCTGGGCCGCCTTGGCGTACTCCTTCATCTCCGAGGCGATGGTGCTGGCCTCGAAGTGGGACTCGAACGGTCGGTGCCGACTCGTGGCGACCCCGATCGAGATCGTGACCGGTGGGAACGCCTGACGCCCTCCCCTCCGATCCTGGAGTTCGATGTAGCCGCGCAGGGCGTCCTCGGGGTCGTAGAAGTCGAGGACACCTTCGTCGAATGACTCGACGACCTGGGCACTGAACGCTTCGGCGTCCTCCGGGGAGAGGAGTGCCATGAAGTCGTCGCCACCGATGTGGCCGATGAAGGCATTGCCGCTGCGGTCGGTGGCGGCGATCGACTCCTGGATGATGTGGGCCGCGAACTTGATGACCTGATCCCCGCGCAGGAAGCCGTAGTGGTCGTTGAACGGCTTGAAGTGATCGAGGTCGGCGTGGGCGAGTGCCACCGGCTGACCGAGCTCGATGCGACGGCGAAGCTCCAGCGTGCACCGGTGGTTGCCCGGTAGGCCCGTGAGGGGAGAGACGTCGCGCAGCGTGCGGGAGCGGCGGGTGAGCGTCGAGACCACTGCTTCCAGTTCGAGGTCCGAGAACGGGCGACGGAGGAAGTCGTCGGCTCCCGCCTCCAGGGCCTTCATGACGGTCTCGTCGACCGGACCGTCGGTGACGAGGAGGACGTCGGAGAACGTCGATGCCTTGTTCTGGCGGAGGATGCGCATGAGGGCAATCGTGTTGACGCCCCTCAGCTGCTGGTCGAGCATGAGCAGGTCGGGCGGGTCGTCGGCCAGGCGGCGTTCGAGGGCTTCGGGGTCGGCGACGATGTCCACCACGTGACCTCTCGACGCGAACCAATCCCTCATGTGCACGGCAAAGCCATGGTCGTCGTCTGCCACGACGACCGACGTTCGATCCGAAGGTGACACCTCCGTCATGACCTGAGTATCGGCCTCCTGGTCGGAGCCTTGAGCGCGCTCACCCCACCAAGGATATGAACATGCCGTCCGTGGGTCCGAGGTGGGGTGCGAGCAGCCATCCGGATCCCTCCCGTCGACCCACCTCACACCCTGAGGGCGGCACGGCCCCGAAACGTTCGACCTGGGCAGAGGTCTCCGAGGGGAGCACCGTGCACACGCTGTACACGATCCGGCCCCCCGGCTTGACGACACGCAGGGCGGCCTCCAGGGCGCGCCCCTGGATCCTCACCAGTCGGCCGGACTCCGCTTCGGTCACGCGTTGGAGGATCTCGGGCCGTCGCCTGAGCGAACCCAGCCCGGTGCACGGGGCGTCGAGCAGGACCCGATCGAAGGTGTGGTTCGCAAACGGAGGCCGCGTGGCATCGAGGCGGAGCCAGGCGGCCCCGCCCACTCGCCGTCGTGCCGACCGCACCCGACGTTCGTGGAGATCACCGGCGATCACACGGCCACCGCCGGCCTCCGTCACGAGGATGGCCGTCTTGCCCCCGGGGGCGGCCGCCAGGTCGAGCACGAGGTCACCCGGTCGTACCGCCACCGCCCGGGCCACCGCCGCCGACGCCGGGTCGATCACCAGCATTCCGGGGACGGGCTGGTCCGCCAGGAAGGACCCGGGGAGGCCGGGAACCGCCGTCACGTCCGAGCCGGTGGGCGGCTGCCCCCACAGTCCCACCCGGGACGGCTTGCTCGAAGCCAGCCAGAAGCGCTCGGCTTCCTCCTCTCCCCACTCCTCCCTCAGGGCGTCGGCCAGCCAGGGTGGGACCCCCAGCCTGGCGACGATGCCCAACTCGGGCAGGCCGTCACGCACCAGCGAGCGAAGGAGGGCGTTCACGAAGCCGGCAGCCCTCCCGAACCCGAGCAGCTTGGCGGTCTCCACTGCTTCGGACACCGCGACGGCAGGGGGGGTTCCGCCCCGGTCCAACTCGGCGACGGCGATCCGGATGACATCCACGACCACGGGATCGAGCTTGGCCGGCGACCGGGTGGAGAAACGTTCGAGGACGGTGTCGGCCAGGCCCACGGTTCGGAGCGCGTGCATGGTGAGGCCCTGGACGAATCGGTGCTCGTCGATGTCGCCGTCGGCCGTGGGGCGCCCGAGCAGCACGTTCGAGTAGGCGCCGCCTCGCAGGATGCGTCCGATGGCGGTCGCACTGCGGGCCCGGCCGGTCACGGCTGCAACATCGGGAACTCGTGGCGGATGCCGTTGGCCCACTCGCCGGCGGCCATTCGCCGTGACCCCTCCGCCTGCACCTCCTTGATCCACAGGACACCGGTCCCGACGCCCAGGAGTAGCCGACCATCTTCCACGACCCAGGTCCCCAGCGGTACGTCGCCGACCACCGGTGTCGCCGACCACACCTTGAGCCGCCCGCGGTTCGTCTCCAACCATGCGCCGGGCCTCGGTGTGAACGCTCGAATCCTCCGAGCGAGGTCGACGGCGGTGTCGCCCGGCGGGAGGCAGCCCTCGTCTGTTCGGAGTCGGTGGGCGTACGTGACCTCACCGACCTGGTCGCGCGCCTTGACGGTGCCGGCGACGATGCCTTCTAGGGTGGCCACCAGGAGGCGGGCTCCGTCCTCGGCCAGCAGTGCGGTCAGGGTTCCCGCATCGTGGTCACCCACGGCGCGCTCCGAGGTGGCCAGGACCGGCCCGGTGTCCAAACCGGCGTCCATCTGCATGACAGACACGCCGGTGCGTGCATCCCCGGCCAGGATGGTTCGCTCGACCGGCGCCGCTCCCCTCCACCGCGGGAGGAGCGAGAAGTGGACGTTGATGAAGCCACGCCGGGGAATCCCAAGGAGCTCACCCGGGATGAGGGCCCCGAACCCCACGACGACCACCAGGTCGACGGCAAGGTCGAGGTCGAACAGGTCCCGGGTGGCGGCGGGGGCATGGACCGGCACGCCCAAGCCATCCGCGGCTTGCGCCACCGGTGTGGGATGGACCCGTCGCCCCCTTCCCTGCCTGGCAGGAGGCCGTGTCACCACCGCCCGCAGATCCGTGGCCTCGGCCAGGGCGAGCAGGCTCGGGATCGCAGCCGGCGGTGAGCCCAGGAAGACCGACGTGGCCCGA
>JBFKVA010000058.1:0-14574 GCA_041635475.1 Acidimicrobiia bacterium
GTCGACGCAGCCATCACCGCCAACGCCGTCCAGGGCGTCGTCGCCCCCGAGACGTGTGGTATCGGCGGGGATCTGTTCGCCCTCGTCCACCTCCCGGGAGATCCCACCCCGTACTGTCTCAACGCCTCCGGGTGGGCCGGTTCGAACAACATCCCCGAGGCCATCGACGGTGGCACGATGCCGCTCTTCGGGCCCCACGCCGTCACCATCCCCGGGTGTGTCGCCGGATGGCACGAGCTCCACGAGCGTTTTGGGCGGCTCCCATTCCGGGACGTGATGGCCCCGGCCGTCGAGTACGCCAGCGACGGCTTCTTCGTCTCCGAGGAGCTGGCCCGCACCTTGGAGGCGAGAGGACCCGACCTCGCCCACCAGGAGATCGCCGACAGCCTCCTGCCCGGTGGAACGGCCCCGACCCTCGGTTCGCGCCTCCACCGCCCCGACCTGGCCGGCACGCTCGACAAGATCGCCGTTCATGGTCGCGACGCGTTCTACCACGGCCACGTCGCAGGTGAGGTGAGCCGGGCGGTGGGGAACCTCATCACCATCGATGACCTCGCGGCCTACGATCCCGAATGGGTACGTCCCCTCGGCCGCGAGCTCTTCGGGCGAACCGCGTGGACGGTGCCGCCCAACTCCCGGGGATACCTCACCTTGGGAGCCCTGCGCATTCTCGAGATGGTCGACCCGTCCCCCGCCGACCTCATCCACCTCCAGGTCGAGGCCTACCGGTCACTGGCTTGGGAGGCAGGCGACCTGGCGACCGACCCCGACCAGGCACCGGTGGCCGCCGAGGACCTCGTCTCCGACGACCGCCTCCGAGCCACCGCCGACGCCATCTCGGCTCGGCACGCCGGGAGGTGGCCCGTCGGCGGGATTCCCCCCGGGGGAACGGCGTACTTCGCGCTCGTGGACGGCGAGGGAATGGGCGTCTCACTCATCCAGTCCAACTTCCATGGCATCGGCACAACGATCGGTGCCGGGGATGCCGGGTTCATCCTCCACAACCGGGGGGGCGGGTTCACCCTCGAATCCGGCCACCCCAATCGACTTGCTCCGGGCAAACGGCCTCTCCACACGCTCAGCCCGACGCTGTGGACCCGCGAAGGCACGCTCGAGACCGTCCTCGGGACCCGGGGAGGTCACCGCCAGCCCCAGATCCTCGTCCGCGTGGCCTGGTCCCTCTTCGCCGAGGGAGCAGATCCCCACGTCGCCCAGGCGATCCAGCGGTGGGCGACTGACCCGTCCGGGCCGGGGGGAGGTTGGCGGCTCCAGATCGAGGAGGGCTTCGGGGAGGGCACGGTCGAAGACCTTCGGGCTCGGGGACACGAGGTGGAAACGGTGGGCACCCAAGGGGGATGGGGCCCGGTCTCGATCATCCGGATCCTCCCCGATGGTCTTCGGATGGCCGCCCCGGATCCCCGGATCCCCGTCACCGCAGCCGGGGTCACCTGATGGGCGGTCACCTCCTCGTGATCCGTCACGGCGAGGCCGAGGGGAACAGCGATCACCGCTTCATCGGCCAGGCCGACGTCCCGCTGTCGGACATGGGGCGGGGCCAGGCGGACGCGGTCGGTGCCCATCTGGCCCATCGGGGCGTGACCCGGGTCATCGCCTCCGACCTTCGCCGGGCCATCGACACCGCACTCCCCCTGGCGAACCGGCTCGGCCTTGCGGTCGAGGTCGATCCCAGGCTCCGGGAGATCCTCAACGGGGACTGGGCCATGCACCTGCCGGAGGAGGTGAAGGCCGGGTGGCCCGATCTGTGGGCCCGCTACCAGGCGGGAGAGGACGTGCAACGGCCCAACGGCGAGCGGTGGGCCGACGTCGGCGTGCGGGTGCGGGAGGTGCTCGACGAACTCGCCGACTCACCGACGGGGGTTACGGCGATCTTCGCCCATGGCGGCCCCACCCTGTGGGCCACCTACTGGGCCCTGGGCATGCGCCTCGACGTCAGCTTGTTCCATGGTCCCCTCCACCCGGCGTCGAACGCATCGATCACGTCGATAGCGTTGCCGGGTCCCAAGCTGGAGTCCTACAACGAAACCGGGCACATCCCCTCGGACCTGGCCCCGCAGTCGGACCTCCTGCCGTTCATGCGCTAGACGGCTACCTCGTGGATGCAACGAGACGGGCGAGCTCGTCCTCTGAGAGGTGGTCGAGTTCGTTCGAGAGCGTGTAGTAGGCGACTCGATCGAGCCGACCCTCGTAGCGACGCCTGATGGCGGCGCCCAGTTCGTCGATCGGGGCGACGACGGCGAACTTCTCGACGACCTCGTCCTCGATGACATCTGCCATCTCGATCCACTTCCCACGCTTGCTCATGGCCGTCAGCGTGGGGCCGAAGTCCCAACCCTCGATGTCCAGCACACCACGGTAGGCGGGCGTCGACGCGTAGAACGCGATCTGCTGCTTGACCGCCTGCCTGGACACGGCCATCTCGGCTTCGTCACGGCCGGTGACACAGAACGCGGCGGACACGAACTCGATCTCCTCGAGCGGGCGCCCGGCTTGGTCGGCACCGGCACGCACACTCGGGATGACGAACTCGTCGAGGTACTTCTCGGTGTGGAACGCGTGCACGTGGATGCCGTCGCAGTGCGTTCCGACGAGGCGGCAGTTGAACGGCCCCACGGCCGAGATGTACACCTTGGGAGGGTCGAACGGGATCGGCCCGGGATCGAAGAACGGGGTCATGAGGCTGAACTGGTAGAAGTCGCCGTCGTAGCGCAGCGCCTCGCCTCGCTGCCAGGTCGCCCAGATGGCGCGCATCGCTTCGATGTACTCCCGCATGCGGGGTCCCGGCGAATCCCACACGGTCGAGAATCGTCGCGTGATGTGTGCCCTGATCTGGGTACCGAGGCCGAGCAGGAACCGCCCTTCGCTCTGGGCCTGGAGATCCCAGGCGATCATGGCCGTCGTCATCGGCGAGCGGGGGAACGCCACGGCGATTGCCGTCCCGAACTCCAGCCCCGGACCGCTCGGGATGCCCGCGGCCAGCTGTAGGTAGGGGTCATGGGCCGTCTCCACCGAGAACACGCCATCGAACCCGATCCGCGCGGCCCGGGCCACGGCCCTGGGTGCGTCGGCAGGCCCCGTGGTCGAGGACATCACATGGTCGACCTTCATGTCTTCCTCCAAAGCGGCTTGCGGGGTGTGCGTCGATGAACCTAACGTTGTGTCCTTGGCCCCGCGCCAGCGGGCCCCGTCGATCGGGCATGGGCATGCGACGACACCCCAAACTCATGGCGTTCATCATGTGGTTGGTGATGGCAGCCATCACCGTCGCCGGCTTCGCCGCGTTCGAAGCGTCGCACGATGTCCCGCCAACGACGACCACCATCGACGACGTGGCGGATGTGCTCTCCATCGTCGGTGGCGTTGGTCGCGCCTCAGCCACGGTGGCACCGGCCCAGGCGCCCGGCTCGGCCGGGTAGCCTTCGACGAGTGTCTCGACCGCAACGCTCCGCAGCCGTTCTCCCCCGTCGGTTGTCCGCCCTGGGCGGACGTCGGCCGTGGGAAAACCCAAGGATCCGCTCGTGAGGGCCGTGGCGAGGCTCATCCGGACGATCACGACAATCGGCGGGGTTGCCCTGCTGCTGTGGCTGATGCGCGACCGGATGGTGAGGCTCCCCGTGGCATCGGGAGAGCGCGTCCCCGTCTTCCGCACGGCACCCCCCGACCACGAACCGCCCGCACCCGACGTGACCGCGGTGGTCGGGATCGGACCCGTCTACGCCGAGCGCCTCGCCCAAGCCGGTATCCGCACGGTGGCGGATCTCGTGGCGTCGGACGCCGACGCCCTCGCCGCCGCGGCCGGGGTCGGACCCTCGGTGGCCGCGGCGTGGCTCGAACGGGCCGTGGAAGACCACTGAGCCGGGTACCCTCGCCGGGGTGTCCGCCACTCATCTGTCTCCGCCGGCTCGTCGCGGGCCGTATCTCACGGCCCCCGAACGACTCGGCACACTCGTCGGCGGCCCTGCGTACCGGGCTCGCCAGGTCTGCGACTGGCTGTACCGCACCCCGGTCAAGCGCAGCGAGTTGATGACCAACCTCCCGGCGACGCTGCGGGAACGCTTCTCAGACGATCTGTGGCCCTTCAAGGTGGAGGCGGTGCACGTGGGCGACGCCGGCGCCACGAAGAAGTGGCTCTTCCGTCTCCCCGACGGGCCCGCCATCGAGGCGGTGCTCATGGGCTACCCGGACAGGACGACCCTGTGCATCTCGTCGCAAGCCGGATGTGCCCTGGCCTGCACGTTCTGTGCCACCGGCCAGTACGGCTTCGAACGGCACCTTGACGCCGGGGAGATCGTCGCCCAGCTGCAGTGGGCCGAAGCCGATCTGGCTGAGGTACCACTCCCGGGGGCGCCCGACCACGTCACGAACCTGGTGTTCATGGGGATGGGTGAGCCCCTGGCCAACTACGGCCGGGTTCGGGAGGCCCTGAGACGCATCATCGAGGTGAAGGGGATGTCGCCTCGACGGATCACGGTGAGCACCGTCGGAATCGTGCCTGGGATGCGCAAGCTGGCCAGCGAACCCTGGAAGGTGAACCTGGCGGTGAGCCTCCACGCCGCCGACGACATCACGCGCAGCCGGCTCGTCCCAATCAATGCTCGATATCCGCTGGCGGAGGTCGAGTCCGCGGCGGACGGCTACTTCACCGCGACCGGCCGGCGGGTCTCGATCGAGTGGACCCTCATCGCCGGCGTCAACGACACTCGGGAACAGGCCGAGCTCCTGGCACCGATCGCCCACCGCCTCGGGGCACACGTCAACCTCATCCCGATGAACCCGACGCCCCTCACCGAGGATCGCCCCAGTACCGACGCCCACGTGCGCAGGTTCTACGCGTGGCTGACGGACCTGGGCGTCAATGCCACGGTCCGGGTGATCCGGGGCCGTGACATCGACGCCGCCTGCGGTCAGCTGCGCGCCACTGCCGAAGCCTGACCCGCGCTAGCCGAGCACAAGCTCACGAAGGTGATCGAGTCCGACGGGCCCGGAGCCGACGACCCGGGCGTGGAACTCCTTGAGGGTGGCCCCGGGCCGTCGCATGAACTCCGCCCGGAGCTCCAGGATCGCCCGCTCGCCCACCTTGTAGCTGATCGCCTGGCCCGGCCACCCGAGGTAGCGGGTCACCTCCGAGTCGGCGTACGCCGGCTCCAGGTAGGCGTACGACCGGAGGAGGGATACCGCCGTCTCGTACGTCCAAGCCTCACCGGGGCGGAACGGAGCATCGTCGGGGATGGGCACGCCGCAGTGGATGCCGATGTCGATGGCAACCCGGCACGCCCGATGTATCTGGTTGACACGCAGGCAGAGTTCGAACTCGGGGGCGTCGTAGAACCCGAGTTCCCCCATGAGCTGCTCGGCGTAGAGGGCCCACCCCTCCCCGTAGCCCGGGTACCACACCGCGAGACGGTGGAACCTGGAGAGTTTGTCGGCCAGGTAGGTGGCCATCGCGATCTGGTAGTGGTGCCCGGGGAACCCCTCGTGGTACGCGGTCGAGATCTCGTCGAAGAGCGGGAACACCGCCTTGTCGCCGGGCGAGTACCAGACCGTGCCCGGCCGGGAGAGATCCTCGCTGGGACTCGTGTAGTGGGCGCCGAGTGCACCCCCGGGGGGTGACAGGCGGACGTCGAGTGGCTTGACCTCGTCGGGCACGTCGAAGTGGACGCCGTCGAGGCGGGCCACGGCGTCGCGTTGGACCTGGGTCATGGTGGCGAGGAACGCCTCGGGGTTGGGAGCGGCTCGGCGCGGGTCGGTGCGGAGCAGTTCCATGACCTCGTCAAGGTCCCGGCCGGGGAAGCCGGCAGCGGCCAGTGACTCCATTTCCTTTCGCAGCCGCCCGATCTCGTGCCAGCCCCATTGGTAGGTGTCTGCCAGGTCGATGTCGGCCAGGAGATACCGGCGGGTGGCAAAGCGATAGCGTTCCTCCCCTACTGGGTCGGACTCCGTCGCGTCGGGCCGGTAGGTCTCGGCGAGGTAGTCGGCGAACGCCGAATAGGCGTCCGAAGCCCGGGTCGCCCCCTGGTGCAACTGCGCCCGAAGTGTGGTCGGGACGTCGCCGGCCATGGCAACGAGAGCCTCGAAGTACCCGGCGGCGTAGGCCCGACACTCCTTGGTGACCGCGTCCACCTGCCGAGTCGGGGCGGTGGTGCCGGAGCTGCGCCCCACGTCCAGCAGGCGGCGGTACTCCCCCAGCGGCTCGTCGATGGTCGTGAGCCGAGCTGCGATCGCCTCCCAGTCCTCTGGGGTCTGCTTGGGCATGATGTCGAACACCGTGCGGAAGCTCTGGGCCGGCGAGTGGATCGAGTTGAGGTCCCGATACGGTTCACCACGATCGATGATCGTTGTCATCAGTTCCGCGGCCTCCAGTGCCACGCGTCGCGCCAGCGTGTCCCAACGGTCGCCCGGGGTGGGGAGCCCGTTGATCTCGGCGGTGGCCCTTTCGGCAAGTCGGCGGAGGTCGTCGAGGCCGGCCTGGCCCTGGTCGCCCCACAGGTGGTCGTAGCCGGCCACGCCCATCGTCGTCGCCAGCACGGGACTCACCTCACACAGGTCGTCGACGAGGCGGTCGGAGATCTCGAAGATGTCGCGCACACACGCTCCTGGATGGTGGGCCCCGCAGCGTAGGTAGGTTCGGGGCACACCCAAAGGAGCCCACCGATGATTGCCGTCTTCGCCACCGTTCGCGCCAGGATCGGACGCCGCGACGACCTCATCGCAGCCCTCCGATCCGGGATCGAGGATGCCGCCGCCGAACCGGGGACGATCGTGTACGCCATGCATGCCGATCTACGCGACGAGTCACTCCTCCACTACTACGAGCTCTACGACTCGAAGGAGGCGTTCGTGACGCATGCCAAGGCGGCTGGAGTGCGCCTCAACGCCCTGGCCGACCTCCTGGACGGTCCCCCCGAACTCACCAGGTCTCGACTCGTGGCCGCCAAGGGCCTTCCCCTCGCCTGACCGTCTCACGACACCTGCACCATCGCGGCCAGCGTCCGCCTCCCGCCATCGTCGTCGGCCGTGACGGGAACCACGGCAACCTGGCTCACGCCGGCCGCCCGGTACCCCTCGAGGCGGTCGGCGATGTCGCGGCGGCTCCCGATCATTGCCACCGACTCGATGAGGTCGGAGGTGACCGACGCAACGATCTCGGGAAGCGGTGCTCCACTGCGGGCCAGGTCGACGACCGTCCCGAACCCGGCCTGGGTGAACATCTCGCGGTAGCCGGGTGCTCCCAGGTACATCGCCACCTGACGTCGGACCTGGTCGAGGGCGCGTGGGGAGGGATCGACACCGGCCACCACCCATGCGGTGACCGGCATGTCGTCCGGCACCCGCTCCACCTGGGCCCGAACCTGGGCCTCCGTCAGAAGGTTGAGCACGAGCCGGTCGGCGAGCCGCCCTGCCACCGCAGTCGACCGGGGTCCGAAGGCTGCCATGGCGACTTCTGGGACGGTCGAGGGCACTCCGAGTCGGAAACCGCGGGTGCGGACCGGGCCCTCGAGGTCGACCCGCTCGCCGGCCAGGAGCGATCGCACGGCTTGAACCGATTGCGTGAGGCGGGATTCGAGGTCGCTCCACTCCCGGCCGTGCCACTCCTCGGTCACGACCCGGGTCGACGAGCCGAGCGCCAATGCAACCCGGTCGGCGCCTGCCAGCGCCTGGAGGCTGGCCACCCCCATGGCGATGCCAGCCACCGTTCGGATCCCGACCCCGAGGGGTCCGACGGTCAGGTGGAGACGGGTTTCACGGGCGGCGGCCCCCGCCAGGGCGAAGGCGTCGAAGCTGAGCATCTCGCCGATCCAAGCCGCCCCGATTCCTACGTCCTCGGCGGCCACCACCACCTCGAGGGCTTCCAACGGCGGACGGCCGAGCCAGTAGGGCACCACGACGGCGAGGGGGTGGCGCTCTCCTCCGGACGTCGCCATCAATCCCTCGGCAGTCCAAGGATGCGCTCGCCGATGATGTTGCGAAGGACCTGGCTGGTTCCGCCCCCGATCGTGAGCGCCGGGGAGAACGCGAACCCCCACGGCCACTCACCGGGCTCCTCCCCGAACGGGCCAAGGTCGGTCGTGAGCCCTCCTGCTCCACTCAGGTGCTTGGCAGCCCGCATGACCTTCTGGCCGTGCCGGTCCGCCAGGAACTTCTTGACGGCGGCCTCGGGCCCGGGTTCGCGGCCGGCCACGAGGTGGGAGACGATCTTGAGTCCCAGCAGCCGCATCACCTCGGCCTCGATGTGGAGCGACACGAGCGTGTCACGTTCGATCGGACCGAGCGGGAGGTGGAGACGGGCAAGGTCGAGCAGCGCCGAAGTGTGGGGGCCCATTCCCCACAGCACCCCGCCTTCGGAGAGCGTGACCCGCTCGTTGCCGAGCGTGATCTTGGCCAGGCGCCACCCGTCGTTCACCGTTCCCACGAGGCAGTCCGCCGGGATGCGGACGTCATCGAAGAACACCTCGTTGAAGTGGCGCCCGCCCGCCATCTCGATGATCCCCCGCACCTCGATTCCCGGGAGCCTCATCGGGCATATGAAGTAGCTGATCCCCTTCTGCTTGCTGACGTGGGGATCCGTGCGGGCCAGGAGGACGCCGAAGTCGGCTCGTTCCGCCCAGGTGGTCCAGATCTTCTGGCCGTTCACGACCCACACGTCGCCGTCCCTGACGGCGGTGGTCCGCAGGGAGGCGAGGTCAGAGCCCGCGTCGGGTTCGCTGAACAGCTGACACCAGTACTCGTCCCCCGCCAGGGCCGGAGGCAGGTATCGGTCCTTCTGCTCCTGGGTGCCGGCGGCCAGGATGGTCGGGGCCGCCCACCCGATCCCGATGGGGTTGTCGGGCATTCCGATCCCGGCCTTCGTCAACTCCTCACCCACGATGAGTTGGTGGATGGCGTCGGCTCCCAGGCCGTACGGGGGTGGGAACTGAGGCGCGACGTAGCCCGCCTGGGCCAGCTGGCGAGACGAGGGTGATGGGTTCTCCGCCAGCCATGACCGCACCGCGCGGCGCCGAGGATCATCCTCGCCGGGAATGTCGAAGTCCATGGGGGTCGAACCTAGCGCCCCTCGGACCGGGCCTCGTCTCGTGGCTACTCGCTGTCGGCGAGCTCCTCCACCGGGGGCACATCGGGCGTGTCGAGTGACTCGAACGTGAGCTCGTCCGCGTCGGCGTCGTGGTCGACGACCACGGTGGTACCCGCAGCCAGCTGGCCGAGCAACACCGACTCCGCCAGCGGATCCTCCAGGAGCCGTTGGATCGACCGCCGGAGGGGCCGAGCTCCGAGCTCCGGGTCATACCCCTTCGTGGCGAGGAACGACTTGGCGGCGTCGGACAGCACGAGTTCCAAGCCCTGTGACTTCAGCTGATCGCGGACTCGCACGAGCATGAGGTCGACGATCTCCTTGACCTCATCCAGGGTGAGTTCGTGGAAGACGATGATCTCGTCGAGCCGGTTGAGGAACTCGGGTCGGAAGTGCTTCTTCAGCTCCTCGAGCACCTTGAGCTTCATCTTCTCGTAGGTCACGGTGTCGTCGTCGGTCTGGAAACCGATGCTCTTCTTGCGCAGTTCCCGGGTTCCCAGGTTCGACGTCATGATGATCACGGTGTTCTTGAAGTCGACCGTCCGGCCCTGGGCATCCGTGAGGCGACCGTCCTCCAGGATCTGGAGCAGGGTGTTGAAGACATCGGGGTGGGCCTTCTCGACCTCGTCGAAGAGCACAACGGAGAACGGCTTGCGTCGCACGGCCTCGGTCAGCTGGCCACCTTCGTCGTAGCCGACGTAGCCGGGAGGCGATCCGATGAGTCTGCTGACCGTGTGCTTGTCCATGTACTCGGACATGTCGAGCTGGATGAGGGCCTGCTCGTCCCCGAAGAGGAACGCAGCAAGGCTCTTGGCGGTCTCCGTCTTCCCGACTCCCGACGGGCCCAGGAACACGAATGAGCCAGCCGGCCGCTTGGGGTCCTTGAGACCGGCCCGGGTGCGCCGGATGGCTCGGCTGACGGCCGAGATGGCATCCTGCTGGCCGACGATCCGGGTGTGGAGTTCCTCCTCCATTCTCACGAGGCGGGCGGTCTCCTCCTCGGTGAGCCGATGGACCGGGATACCGGTCCACTGGGCCAGGACCTCGGCGATCTCGTCGTCACCGATCACCCACGAAGGCTCCTCGCCGGCCGTCCTCAGGGCGGCTTCGGCGGCGCTCCGGTCGTTGATGAGCGACTTCTCCTTGTCCCTGAGCTGGGCGGCCCGTTCGAAGTGCTGGGCGGCGACAGCTTCGGACTTGTCCGAGCGAACGCGTGAGAGCTGCTCGTCGAGCTCGGCGATCTCCGGTGAGCCCGCTCGGCGACCGATGCGCATCCGGGATCCCGCCTCGTCGATGAGGTCGATCGCCTTGTCGGGAAGGAAACGATCCGAGATGTACCGGTCGGCGAGGTTGGCGGCCATGACGAGGGCGGCGTCGGTGTACCGGACCGAGTGGTGCTCTTCGTACTGGTCCTTGAGTCCATTGAGGATGCGGATCGTCTCGGCCACGGTCGGCTCGTCCACCTGGATCGGTTGGAACCGGCGCTCGAGGGCGGAGTCCTTCTCGAGGTATTTGCGGTACTCCTCGAGCGTCGTGGCCCCAATGGTCTGCAGCTCGCCCCTGGCCAGCATCGGCTTGAGGATCGAGGCCGCATCGATCGCCCCTTCGGCGGCCCCGGCCCCGACGAGGGTGTGGATCTCATCGATGAACACGACGACGTCGCCCCGGGTCTTGATCTCCTTGAGGACCTTCTTGAGGCGTTCCTCGAAGTCACCCCGGTAGCGCGACCCGGCCACGAGAGCACCGAGGTCCAAGGTGTACAGCTGCTTGCCCTCGAGGGTCTCGGGGACGTCGTTGGCGACGATCCGTTGGGCCAATCCCTCGACGACGGCCGTCTTGCCCACGCCGGGCTCCCCGATGAGGACCGGGTTGTTCTTCGTGCGTCGGGACAGCACCTGCATCACCCGTTCAATCTCCTTGTGACGGCCGATGACGGGATCGAGCTTGCCCTCGCGGGCGGTCTGGGTCAGGTTGCGGCCGAACTGATCGAGCACTGCGCTGCCGGTCGACGACGACTCACCGCGGCCCGAACCCGAGCTGCCCCCGCCCCCGGACGGCGAGGACGGCCGCTCCTCGCTCGCCCCGCCCGACAGGAGCTGGATGACCGTCTGTCGCACCTTGGGAAGGTCGGCACCGAGCTTCTGGAGCACCTGGGCGGCAACGCCCTCCCCTTCGCGGATGAGGCCGAGCAGGATGTGTTCGGTCCCGATGTAGTTGTGGCCGAGTTGGAGCGCCTCGCGGAGCGACAGCTCGAGGACCTTCTTTGCCCTCGGCGTGAACGGGATGTGACCGGACGGAGCCTGCTGGCCCTGGCCGATGATGTCGACGACTTGCTCGCGGACCGAGTCGAGGCCGATGCCCAGGTCTTCGAGCGCCTTGGCGGCAACGCCCTCGCCCTCGTGGATGAGGCCGAGCAGAATGTGCTCCGTCCCGATGTAGTTGTGGTTGAGGCCACGCGCTTCTTCCTGCGCCAGGACGACGACTCGCCGGGCCCGATCCGTGAAGCGTTCGAACATTTCGACTCTCCTCTACCAACCAACAGGAGCTTGCGCCCCGACCGAGAGTGTACCGAAGGTGGATGTCTAGAACTGGGGCTCTCGGCTCGTCGGGGAGGTGTCGCCTAAGGGCCGGCAACGTCGTACCCTTCGCCCATGGAGACCCCGAGCATCAAGGACTTCGTCGACCTTCCCGTGATCTGGGAACGAATGGAGCAGCTCGAGACCCGCCTTCTCGAGGCTTCGGCCAGCGAGGATCCATTCCTCACCAAGGTGGCCCAACATCTCATCCTCGCCGGCGGAAAGCGGTTCAGACCCCTCCTGGCGCTACTCGCCGCCGAGCTCGGGACGCCGTCCGACGGTCGTCCGATCGACGCCGGGGTGGCAGTGGAGATGATCCACATCGGCAGCCTGTACCACGACGACGTCATCGACGAGTCGACGGCACGGCGGGGCGCCGCCTCGGCGAACGCCAACTGGGACAACACCGTCGCCATTCTCGCCGGCGACTACCTCATGGCCCGGGCCTCGGAGTTGGCGGCTGCCCGACTGGGCCAGGAGTCGGTCCGGCTCCTCGCCTCCACGTACGCATCCCTCGTCCAGGGGCAGGTCCTGGAACTGCAACTCGACTTCGACCTCTACCACGGCCCCGCCGAGTATGAGCGCGTCATCAGCGGCAAGACCGCATCGCTCATCCGCACCTCGGCCAGGTTGGGGGCGATCGCGGCGGACTGCCCACCCGCCCTCGTGGAGGCGGTGAGCGACTGGGCCCACGAGGTTGGAGTCGTCTTCCAGGTGGCCGACGACGTCCTCGACCTCGTCGCCTCCGACGAGTTCCTCGGCAAGCCCGCCGGATCGGACATCGGTGAGGGGAAGTTCACCCTGCCGGTGCTCTACGCCCTCGAGGGACCGCACGGCACACAGGTGCGGGATCTCCTGTCAACCGGCCAGCCGTACTCGCAAGACATCATCGACGGGGTCATCTCGATCGCCCGCCGGGGCGGCTACGTGGATCGAGCCCTCGACCGGGCCTCAGAACGACTGGAGCGTGCTTCGCGCATCGTCGACGAGCTGGGCAACCCTCGCGTCCAGGGGGTTCTCCACCGCATGGGTGACTTCCTCCTCCAGCAGGTGGCGTTCGCCCGCCAGGCCCAGCCGAAGGTCGGGTCCTAGAGCACCCACGGGATCAGCCGCCACTTGACCCGATCCCGGTAGGCCGGGTACTCGTGGAACCTCCGGATGAGGCGCTCCTCCTCCCGTCCGGCCTTCGTCCAGAAGAACGTGCCCAGGGCGATCGTGGCGACGATGGCGAGGCGCGAACCGACCAGGAGCGAAGCCCCACCCGCCAGGAGAAGCACGCCCCCGTAGATCGGATGTCGGGCCAGGGCATAGGCGCCGGTTTGGACGAGTGTCGACGACCCGACCGGCTCCGGGTATGGCGTGAGGCGCCGCCCGAGGCCGCGCATGGCCAGGAACCCGAGCATGAGGCCGAGCGAGACCGTCAGCAGGCCGAGGCCATTGGTGAAGGTGTTGCCGTAGGCGTAGGGATCCATCGCCGCCGCCGCCACCCACGCTCCCAGGCCCACCCCCTGGCCGACCACCCACCACCCCCCTCGCTCCGTGAACCCCTGGCGCCACCACCGGCCCTTGGCTTCCCGGTGGACGTACTGGTCGAGCACCTCGCCCAGCGCATCGCGGGCCGTCGTTCCGTCCGGGAACGTGAGGTCGGGGAGAAGCTCGACGAGGGGCTCGAGGACGAAGCGCCGCTCGAGGGCGCGGGGATGGGGTACTTCCAGCGAGCCAGTGGCGATCGTCTCTTCGCCGTAGAGGATGAGGTCGAGGTCGAGCGTACGGGCGGCCCACTTCTGCCTTCGCTCGCGCCGATGGACCGACTCGATGCCGAGTAGTTCGAGCATGAGCCCTTCGGGTGGGAGGTCGGTGTCGAGCAGGACGATCGCGTTGTAGTACGCACCTTGGTCGGGGTCTCCGACCGGGGCGGTCTCGTACAGCGACGACACGGCCGTCACCGTACCGAGGGAGCGGAGCCCGGCGATCGCCGAGCGCATGAGGTCGAGGCGGTCCCCCAGGTTGGAACCCAGACCAATGACGGCTCGTGTCATGGGCAGAGGCTACGCGGTGCCCGGGGGGGCCTCGGGCGACCCCTCTTGTGGTCGTAGGTGCGGGAAGAGCACAACTTCTCGGATCGACGTCGTGTCGGTGAGGAGCATGACCAGTCGGTCGACGCCGATGCCGATCCCACCGGTTGGTGGCATACCGTGCTCGAGGGCGAGGAGGTAGTCCTCGTCGACCCGATGGGCTTCGTCGTCGCCGGCCAGGCGGGTGGCGGCCTGGGTCTCGAACCGGCGACGCTGCTCGTCGGGGTCATTGAGTTCGGTGAAGCCGTTGGCGATCTCCCAGCCGGCGATGAAGAGCTCGAACCGCTCCGTCACATCGGGTTTGGACCGGTGGGCCCGGGCGAGGGGCGAGGTCTCGATGGGGTGGTCGACGATGAAGACCGGGTCGAAGAGCGTCGGCTCCACGAACTCCTCGAACAGCGCCGTGAGGATCCGCCCGCTCCCCCAGCCGTCTTCCACCTTGAGTCCCTTGGCGGCGGCGAGCCTGGCCAACCCCTCCCGAGCCATGGTGGCGGAGACCTCCTCGCCCAAGACTTCGGAGACCGCCTCGGACATACCGAGGCGCGGGTAGGGGGGTGCCAGGTCGACGGTTCCTCCCTTGGCGGAGACACGGGTCGAACCGACGGCGGTGGCAGCCTTGACGAGCGCACGCTCGCACATGTCCATCACGTCGTCGGCGTCGTAGTACGCGGCGTACGCCTCCAACATCGTGAACTCGGGGCTGTGGGTCTGGTCGATTCCCTCGTTCCTGAAGTTCCGGTTCAGTTCGAAGACGCGCTCCATTCCGCCCACGACGAGCCGCTTGAGGTAGAGCTCGGGAGCGATCCGGAGATACATGTCGATTCCCAGGGCGTTGTGA
>JBFKVA010000059.1:0-14521 GCA_041635475.1 Acidimicrobiia bacterium
CCGTCCGGCGTTCGCTCGCTACCGCGACGCCCTCGCTGACGACATCCTCCCCGCGTCCCGGGCCGACGACCGCCCGGGGCTCACGTACGTTCCCGGCGGCGACCACCTCTACGAGAAGCTCATCGGCTTGTTCACCACGCTGACCATGACCGGCGAGGAGGTCCACCAGATCGGCATGGAACAGGTCGATCGGATCTGGGCCGAGTACGGGACGATCGGGGACCTGGCATTCGGCATCACCGACCCGGCCTCAGTGATCGAACGGCTCCGGGACGATCACTCCCTGAAGTTCACGTCGGGCGAGGAGATCATCACCATGGCACAGGAGTCGAACGCCAGGGCAGAAGCGGCCGTGCCCGGCTGGTTCAACACATATCCGGAGGCGATCTGCGTGGTCCAGCCGGTACCCGCCGAGCTCGCACCTTCCCTTCCACCCGCGTTCTACATGCCGCCTTCGGAGGACGGGACGCGGCCCGGGACATACTTCGCCAACACGCATGAGGCGACCAAGCGCCACCGCTACGAGTCGGAGGCGACCACGTTCCACGAGGCGGTTCCCGGCCATCACTTCGACCGAACGATCTCCCAGGAGTTGAAGGGGGTGCCGGCGTTCCGCCGCTACGCGCTCGCGTATGCCCACGCCGAGGGCTGGGGGCTGTATGTCGAGCGCCTGGCGGACGAGATGGGCCTGTACTCGTCGGAGGTGACGAGGTTGGGGATGGTCTCGGCCGACATGTGGCGGGCGTGCCGCCTCGTCGTCGACTCGGGGATCCACGCCCTCGGCTGGACCCGCCAACAGGCCATCGACTTCATCGCCGCCAAGACGCCCATCTCCCACGATGTCGTCGCCCAGGAGGTGGACCGGTACATCTCACTCCCGGGCCAGGCGCTGGCCTACATGATCGGCAAGCTCCACATCATGAAGCTGCGCGAACGGGCGCGCGACACGCTGGGCGACGCCTTCGACATCAAGGCCTTCCACGACGTGCTCTTGGTGAACGGCGCCTTCACGCTGCCGCTCATGGAGGAGATGGTCGACGAATGGATCTCCTCGGTGGCCGCTACTGGTTGAGTCGGCGTTCCAGTTCGGCGACCTTTCGCTTCGAGAGATCGAGTTCGGCACCGAGGACGGCCACTCGCTCCTGCAGCTGGGCCGTTGCGACCATGTCGCTCTTGCTGGCTCCGATCGAGGCGATCGTCCCCTCGAGTTGGCTGACCTTCGCTTCGAGCGTGGCCACCGACGACTCGGCGACCTCCAGCTTCTCGGCGGCGGCGGAATCGGCGGCAGCGGCCTTGACCTCGGCCTGGAGGTCGGAGACTTGCGCCTCGAGCACCTTGTGGCTGGCAGCCCACCCCCGCAACTCATCTTCCTGGGCGGCCACCTTCTCCTCAGCCTTGTCGGCCCGGTCGTGCTCGAACGCCACGCGGGGGTCCTCCGGGTCTTCCACACGCTTCGCCCCACGGCCACTCATGCGCCCGAGAACGGTCCCGAGAACGAGGGCAACGAGAATGAGGATCCAAGCGAGCGGGGTCATGGCTGCCTCAGAAGTCGTGGATTGACCGACAGTACAGGAGGAATCGCCTGCTGGCGGTGATTGGGTGCCTCAGACGTGGCATCGTACGATTGGACCCCCGCTGGAGGTTGTCGTGTCTGAGTGGTTCGTACCTGCAGTTGTCGGTCTCTTCGGCACCGCAACCGGCTCCTTCGTCAACGTGGTTGTCCACCGAATACCGACAGGTCACTCGCTGTGGACCAGGTCAACCTGTCCAGCCTGTGGTCATCCGATTCTGTTCGCTGATATCACCCCTGTTCTCTCCTGGTTCTGGCTTCGGGGTCGATGCCGAAGCTGTCGCCTTTCGATCTCCGCCCGATACCCGGCCATCGAGTTCCTGACCGGCATTACGTGGCTCTTCATCGCCCGGCTTGTTGGAATCCGTTGGGCTCTTCCGGGCGCCCTGTGGACCGCCACGGTGCTGACAGCCGGCGCCCTCCTATTCGCCGGCGGGTCACGACCCTCCAAACGCTTCATCACAGTCGCCATCGGGGGATCGGGCCTGCTGTTGGCCTTGGCAGCGCTGTTGGGCGACGTCTGACACGGCTGATCAAGGGGATTGGAGGAGGGACACCCGTACTATGTGACACATGGCAGCTGGTAGCAGGCCCACGATCGCCGGTCGCCTCAGACGATTCGGGCTTCGGGAGTTGCGGCACCTTGATTCGAGGGGCTGGCTCAGCGAATCTACGAGCCCCATAGTCCTGGGATCGATCATTTTCGTATCGGTTGCCTTCATCGCAATTGGGATGTATGGGGCGGGCCAAGGACAAGCCGTTCGAATGCCATTGGGGCTCGCTCTGATCGCGGCATGGGGCACGGCGACGGCTGCAGCCCTCGCGTTGGTGACTTCCCGATATCACGCCGCCAGACAGCTCGACGAAGCCCAGATCGAGCTGATTTCGCTCCACGGAGAACTTGAGTTGGAGACCCAAGGGAACCGAGCACTTCTTCACGATGCTCGCGCCGTGGTCGGAGCCATGAGCGCGGCGCTTCACGCCCTCGAACGCTCTGGCGAACAGCAAAAGATCCACGCGGCAATGACATCCCAAGTCGACCACCTGAGAGAGCTTCTCTCAGCCCCATCGACTGCGGTCCAACCGACGGGTCTGGACCGGTTCCGGGAGCCAATCCTCTCGTTCGCCAACCTCCACAACCTCGCTCTGGCAATCGACCTCCCGACAAGAGTCCACGTGCTCGTGGAACCAGTCGGCGTCACCACAATCCTCCTCAACCTCATTGACAATGCCCGCAAGTACGCCCCAGGAGCCCCGATCCAAGTGTTCTGGGAACCGAGCGGCACGGACATTCACATTTGTGTCGAAGACACCGGGCCGGGAATGCCGACCGAGGCGGAGAAGCTGTTCTTGGAGGGAGCCCGAATGGGCGACACGTCCGAAGGTCTTGGACTCGGTCTGGCCACGGCTCGAAGGCTCGCAGAGAAGAGTCACGGTTCCCTGTGGCATGAGCGCAGGGCCGGGCCCGGGTCCCGATTCGTCCTCAAGCTCCCAAGGGCAACGGGCACTTCTCTTGGGGGGACTCCATGACGAAGGTCCTCGTGGTCGAAGACCACCGGTTGGTGGCCCAAGGCCTGGAGTTGGGGCTCGAAGCGGAAGGCTTCGACGTCCTCCTCACACCCGGCGACCTCGACGTCGCGAAGCGGGACATCGTTGAGTTCGACCCTGACATCGTCATCCTCGATATCAACCTTGGGTCCCACGGGAACGGTCTGGACCTACTCCCTGAGATCGCCGTCCCGGGCCGCTACGTCGTCGTCCTGACCGGTGAACCGGAGCCAGTCACCCTCGCTCGAGCATTCGACAGCGGCGCGACCGCAGTGCTCGACAAGGCGATGCCTTTCATGAGTCTCGTTGCCGAACTCCGTCAGGTCGTGAACGGCGGAAGCCAAGCTGCTGAACGGAAACGTCGCGAGATCGGTAGAACCGTGAGAAAGCTCAAGGCCGAGCAAGCCACCCGCCTTCGCCCCTTCATGGAACTCACCCCGAGAGAGACGGAGGTGCTGTCGATGCTCATCGACGGCCGCCAGGCTGCGGAAATCGCAGAACTCTCCTACGTGTCGCTGTCGACCGTACGAACTCAGATCAGGGGGATCTTGACGAAGCTCGGAGTCTCGTCGCAGCTCGCGGCAGTCTCGATGGCGATCAAGAGTGGTTGGTCGGATCCGCACCGGAATCAACAGGATTGACGAGGATTCCGTCCGATCCCATGGCCAGACTTCTAGGTGTCGCGGCAAAGGCCGAGACATTCAAGCCCCCAGAAAGGGAACAGAATGCTGCCCATCGCCTCCTACTACTTCCGCTCCTTCACCGCCCGCTTCACCAGCGACGAAGGTGCTGGCATCGTTGAGTACCTCCTTCTCATCGTCGCCATCGCGCTCCTCGTGCTGGGTGCCATGGTCGTCTTCTCCGGGAGCCTCAGCAATGCCTTTGGCCGGATTGGCAACGCCGTCAACAACGCCCCCAACTAGACGGACGCCGGCTCGCAGGTAGCCAAGAGACAGCGGGTGGGTGCATCGCATCCACCCGCTGTCGTGTCTTTGTGGTAACCCCTAAGGCGAGCTGCCCACGGGACCGATCAACAAGCATGCCGATGCAGGTCGCCCGGCCAAGTACCATTGAGGCTGCAATGACTAGAGGGGAAGACAACGCGAGGGACCGGGGCGCAGCCATCGTTGAGACGCTCTTGGTCTTGCCGATGCTGCTGATGCTTCTCCTCGGTATCGTGGAGTTCGGTCGTGTCTACAACGCACAGCTATCCGTCAGCCATGCTGCCAGGGAGGCTGTTCGGTTCTACGCATTGGAGGGTGAACTCACGGCGGCTGACGACGCCACAGGCAACAACGACGGTCGCTGGGCATCGGGTATCGCTCAGGCGACGGCCCCCAATCTGGCGATCACCGTTTCGGCCAACCCCACCTGCGACCCGAATGACTTCGGAGATGTCGGTACACCGACAACCATCATCGTCGACCACACGATCTCATTCAACATCCCGTTCTGGCAGGGCGGGACGTTTGACCTCACAGGGATAGGAACAATGCGATGCGGAGGCTGAAGCCGCGACTCCGGAGCGGCTTGACTCGAGACGACGGGTTGTCTGTGACGGTTGTACTCGTCTCCATGCTCGCCCTCCTTGGCGTTGCCGCGTTCGTGATCGACGTTGGGGCGCTCTATGAGGAACGACGGCAGCTTCAGAATGGTGCGGACGCCGCAGTCTTGGCGATCGCCTACGAGTGCGCCGAGGACGTGACCGCATGCCAAGTTGACCCGATGACGACCGCCGAAGCGTACGTTGATGCCAACGCGAGGGACGCGATGGCGTCTGCCACCAACATCACGTTCGACTCGGCCGAGCGGTGGGTGCAGGTCGACGTGGAGACGGACAGCCCGTCAGGACTCCTCCTCCCGTTCTTCTCGCAGGTCTTCGGGAATCTCGGATTCGATGTGACGGCGTCGGCCAGAGCCACCTTCGGGTACGCCCTGAGCACCCCGACCATCCCCCTCACGCTTTCGACCTGCGAAATGGACTGGCAACTCAGCGACGTGGCCTATCTCGGAGGCGGTACGACGATCTCAGACGGGGACGGTGTTTGGGAGCCAGACGAGTTGACCCGCCTGCTCACGCATCTGGAGTCCCCGAACGGCGGGCCGGTTGCCATGCAGTTCTTCACCAAGGTGCCGCCCGGCGCTCAGGCGACCGAGTTCCCCTGCTTGGCCAAGAAGAACAACCTCGACGCTCCCGGCGCATTTGGGTGGCTGGACGAGACCGCCTGTAGGTCAACCGTCGAGCTGTTCACATGGAACCTCGGGGGCTCGAACCCTGGAGGCAATGTCCCGAACGACTGCAAGCAACAACTGCTCACCTGGGTCGGGAGTCCACCCCTCCCAATCGTCGTCTACGGGCCGGTGACCCGGGCAACCGGCCCGCTGTACTCAGGAGACCCTGCCGGTCATCCGAATTGCGACAACGTGCCGACCGGCGACTGTGATAACGACGACGACGAGGATGGGGCCGCAGCTCAGGGGACGAATACGTCGTACTTTCCCGTCACCTACCTGGGACTCCGGATCGAAGGCTATATCCTGAGCGGCAACCCCACCTGGGGCCAGGGTGGCACTTGTGCCAACCCGCCCTTCAACCACCCCTTCACGCCTCAGGTCGGCCAGATCTGCGGCTACATCCACGCAACCGGCGTCTCCGTCGGCGAAGTCGGCGGCGGTCCCACGGGAACCGTCTCCATCGTCAAGCTCATCCCAGTTCCCTAGCCACCTCGGAAGGCATCCTCACAATGGTTCGCAGAGCACTCCTCATCATCATCGCTGTCGCCTTGGCAGCTGCTGGCACCCTCCTCCTCATGCGTTGGGTGGATGGCGCCGTGGATCGCGAGACGGCTGGCGTGGAGTTGGTTGAGGCCCTGGTCGCCACCGAGCCGATCCCGGAAGGAACCCCCTCCGAACAGATGGCGGAGCGAGTGGAGTTGCGTCAGATCTTCGCACAGACGCAGGTGCCAGGGGCGGTCATCGACTTGGAGGACCTGGCCGGACTCGTGGCCGATGTCGACATCCTCGCAGGTGAGCAGTTGACCACTCAGCGGTTCGTGGATCCGGCCGAACGCGTACAGGATCTCATCCCACAGGTGGAAGTTCCGGAAGGCTACCTGGAAGTGTCGTTTGCCGTCGCCGCGGATCAGTTCGTCGGCGGTGACGTCGAGCCGGGTGATCTCGTGGCGTTCATCGCGACCTTCGATCCGTTCACCATCGTCCCCAACGCGATCGAGCCCGGTGCCGTTGGTGGACTAGACGAGCTTCTGCTCATCATCCAGCAGCAACAAGAGGAGGATGCCACTGCAGGTGGGCCAGACCTAGAAGAGTTCCAAACGCCGAACACCACCCACATCATGTTCCACAAGGTGCTCGTGACCCAGGTCCAATACGGGGAGCCGCCCGCACTGGTGGACGAAGAAGGCAACCCGATCGAGCAGGATCCTCGTGCCGTGCAGCCGGTCGCCATCGTCACACTTGCGGCACCAGCACCCGATATCGAGCGCATGGTCTTCACACACGAGTTCGGCCGGATCTGGTTCGCCAAGGAAACCCCGGACGATCCGGAAGACGGCACCGACTTCATTACTAGAGGGAACGTCTTCCCATGAGCCGGATCCTCCTGGTCGCACCCACCGACGAGTTCGGCGCCCGGCTGACCGACGCCTTCGGGGCCGTCATCGACGAGGCCGTTGGCCACTGGTGGAACCGGTCACTCATCGATGAGCCGGTCGTGGCGGCCGCCAAACTGGGCGCGGAGGCGCCGTCCGTCGTCCTGCTCTCGCCAGGTGTTGCCGTCATCGACGATCCGTGGTCCGCGGTCTCGATGGACAGCCTGATCGGGCTCGCCAGGGAGCTCAGTCGGGCGCATCCGGAGATCGCGATTGCGCTCCTGACCGAACCGAAGATGGAGTTCTACGCCTCGGCTATGCGGGCCGGTATCCGTGATGTTCTGGATCCCGAGAGCTCGCTGGGCGACCTCCGAACTCGAGTGTCCGACCTCCTGGGGGTCGCTGATCGACTCCGCGTGCCGCCGGCGGAGCGCATGGCCTCCCAAGGATCGGTCGTCACCATGTTGGAACCCAAGGGCGGTTCAGGGAAGACTTCGATCGTGTCCAACCTGGCGGTACTCATGGCCGAACGCATGCCGGGTCGCGTCGTGCTTCTCGACCTGGACCTCCAATTCGGCGATCTGACCGACGCACTACTCCTTGAGCCCAAGTACACGATCGCGGAAGCCGCAAGGCTACCGGGAGTTCTCGACGCGACGACGCTCAAGGCACTCCTCACACGTCGAAACGATCTCTTCGTCCTCTGCGCTCCCAACAACCCGGCGGACGCCGACCTCATCTCGCCCGAGAAGGTAGGGGAGATCATCAGCCTGCTCAAGGCCGAGTTTGAGTGGGTTCTCATCGACACCTCAGCCGGGCTGATTGAGCCGGCTCTGACGGTTCTTGAGCGCACGACAAACCTGGTTCTCTTGGCCTCCTTGGACATCTTCAGTATCCGCAACCTCAGGAAGACGGTGGAGATCCTCGATCAGCTCGGGGTCGCCGTCCCCAACCGGCATCTCGTTTTGAACCGATCCGACAGCAAGGTCGGTCTCGACAGGACTGAAGCCGTTCTCCAACTCGGCATGCGCAAGGCTGTGGAAGTCCCGAGTTCAAGGCAGGTCCCCCTCTCCCTGAACAAGGGTCAGCCGATTGTTGAGATGCAACCGCGCTCACTGGTTTCCCGTCGGATCGCCGATCTGGCAGAAGACCTCATCGCGACCCAAGAGAAGCTCACCGGATGGAGTTCTCGATGAGTCTCAGCGACCGGCTCCGCCAAGCCCAGAAGGCGGGTGATCGCGAACTCGGGCAGAAGGTGGTCCAAGCCCCCGCGATCGATCCGTACGCGGACATCAAGAAGAGGGCGCAAGGCAAGCTGCTTGAGCGCCTCGGCTCCAAGCTCGCCGACGACCAACTCCCGGAGCCAAAGCTCAAGGCGCTGGTCACGACCGAACTCGAGAAGATCCTCTCGGAGGAGGAATCGATTCCGCTCACGTCGGACGAGCGGCGCCGGCTTGTTGATGCCGTGGTCATCGAATACCTCGGCTACGGGCCGATCCAGCAGTTCCTCCTTGATGACAGCGTGACCGAGATCATGGCAAATGGAACCGACTCGATCTACATCGAGCGACACGGTGTGCTCGAGCAGACCAACATAAGGTTCTCGAGCAACCAACAGCTCCGTCGGGTCATCGAGAAGATCGTTTCTCGGATCGGTCGGAGGGTTGACGAGAGCTCACCCATGGTCGACGCTCGGCTTCCAGACGGCTCTCGGGTCAACGCCATCATCCCGCCCTTGGCAGTCGATGGGCCGATGGTCACGATTCGGAAGTTCGCTCGCGAGGCCCTGACCGTCGACGACCTCATCGAATTCGGCACAATGACGCCCGAGATCGCCGAGTTCCTCCGGATCTGCGTGGAGGGAAAGCGAAACATCCTCATCTCCGGGGGTACGGGTACCGGGAAGACGACGCTCCTCAACGTCCTTTCGACCTTCATACCTGAGGTCGAACGAATAGTGACCATCGAGGACGCGGTCGAACTTCAGCTCTCGCAGGACCATGTGGTCCGCCTGGAGGCGAGACCGCCCAACATCGAAGGATCCGGCGAAGTCACCGTTCGGGATCTCGTGAGGAACTCCCTTCGTATGCGCCCTGATCGGATCATCGTCGGTGAGGTGCGTTCCGGCGAGGCCCTGGACATGCTGCAGGCCATGAACACCGGCCACGAGGGTTCGCTCTCGACAATCCACTCCAACAGCCCGAGGGACGGACTCAGTCGGCTTGAGACGATGGTGCTCATGTCGGGCGTCGAACTGGGCGTCCGGGCCATCCGCGAGCAGATCGGCTCTGCCTTGGATCTCATCATCCAGATCGCTCGCCATCGCGACGGCTCGAGAACCGTCACCAAGGTGGCCGAGATCACCGGCATGGAAGGCGACGTCGTGACCATGCAGGACGTCTATGCCTGGCAGTACGGCCAAACAACCGACGGCCGATTGGGCGCCATTCACCCCACCGGCCTCCGGCCCAGCTTCAGCCGCGAACTGGAGGAGATGGGATTCACACTCCCGGCCTCCCTGTTCGGGTCCGAGCGGTGACGCGACTCCGCCGCTCAATCGTCGCGGTCTTCGTGTTGGTGGGCCTCATGCTCCCCACCATGGCAGCGGCACAGACTTCCTCCTCGGTCACGATCGACGAGGTCGACACCTCGCTGTTCCCTCAGGTGCTACTCCTGGTGACTGCCCCAGCAGAGTTCCAGGCCGAGCTCCTCGGCCCGGCCGAGTGGGTCATCACAGAAGGAGGAGGGATCCAGGTCGTCACGACCGCTGAACCGATTGCGGCCGAGACGATCGAGGTCGTCCTGGTGATCGACACGAGCGGTAGCATGGCCGGATCGCCCCTCAGTCAGGCCAAGAGCGCGGCAAGAGTGCTCCTGGACCGCCTGCCGAGCGGGGCATCGGTCGCTATTGTCGGCTTCGGTGACACTCCACGGGTTGTCCAGGACTCAACCAAGGATCTGGACGAGGCCCGGGTGGCCATTGACAGCTTGTCGGCAGAGGGCGAGACCGCCCTGTTCGATGCCGTGCTCACCGGTCTTGCACAGTTCCGCCCGGACGGGCAACACCAGTCACTCATCGTGTTGAGCGACGGAGGCGACACGGTGTCAACGACCTCCCAGCAGAGTGCCGTCGCTGCACTCGCAGACTTCCAGGGCCGACTGTTCGCTGTCGAACTCGACACTGCCGACACCGAGAGCGAGCCGCTCGCCCTTCTGGCGGCGGCGGCGGACGGAGTCAAGGCCAGTGCCGACGATCCGACCCAACTCGCAGCCATCTATGACGACATAGCCTCTCGAATCGTGAGCCAATACATCCTCGCGTACGAGTCGGTCGGATCCGGGCCCACCACCTTGGGAGTCCGCCTCATCGCCGAGGGACAGGTGGACCCAACGATCCGTCTCATCCGGCTCCCCTTCGTCGGCGGAGTGCCCGGGACGACACCGGCGGATCCAGCCCCGTCGACGACTCTCGCCCCGCCGTCCACGCTTGCCGGCGCGACAGCTCCCGTTCCTCCTTTCGCGTCCGGCGCCTGGCCCTGGGTTGGGATCGCCGCCCTCTTCCTAGGCCTCGCCGGCCTGTTCGCGCCACTCATCGCAACGTCTGAGCCGTCCGCTCCAAAGCGGGTTCGGCCGACATTCCGAACAAGGGGATCCCGAGCCCTTGAAGGCGTGGCTCGGGGTCTGATTGGTGCCGCAGAGCGAGCGACCGGAACGAAGCGCCGGGGCGGACTGGAGGCGAGAATCGAACGGGCGGGCCTGAAGCTCCGCGCCGGCGAGTACCTGACGTCCATCGGGGCACTTGCCGTTCTCGGGGCCGCTGTCGGAGCCACGGTATTCAGGTCGGGTACCGTGGCCATCGTCTTGGCGCTCCTCGTCGCGATCGGAGGGATGGTCTTCCTTCGGGTAAGGACCACCCGGCGCCAACGCGCCTTTGAAGACCAGCTACCAGACATCCTGACGATGCTGAGCAGCACCATCAGGACCGGATACGCGCCGCCTCAGGCAACCGAGCTTGTAGCGAAGGAGTCTGCTGACCCAGCCAGAGAGGAACTCCTGAGGGTTGTCGCCGAGACTCGACTCGGGCGCGACTACATCGACGCACTGCATTCGGCCGCCGCCCGAGTGGAAAGCGAAGACTTCGAATGGATCGTCGAGGCGATGGAGATCAACCGAGATGTCGGAGGCGACGTGAGTGAGATCCTCGACACGGTGTCCGGGACCATACGATCGCGGATACAGCTGCGGAGAACGATTTCCGCTCTCAGCGCCGAGGGTCGGCTCTCCGCATGGATTCTCGTCTTCACCCCGATATTCCTCGCTACTTGGCTGTGGATCCGCGATCCGGACTACCTCGCACCCCTGGTCGAGACACCGCTCGGCATAGGTGCCCTTGTGTTCGCGGTCATCGCAATGGCCGTGGGAATCCTGGTCGTTCGCCGAATCATCAACTTGAAGCCATGACGTTCAGCCTTCCACTCCTCGCTTCCGGAATGACAGCTCTCGGTGTTGTCGCCCTCGTCTGGCTCGTCGCCGGGGACCACCGAGAGGCCGGTCGCCCGGGTCCTCTCAGCCTTCGGGACGCCGAACTCGCTGCGAGCGTTGGTACCCGGGCTGTGAGACCGGCGGTCCGGTGGCTCGCGAGGCGGGCGCGAAGACTCACGCCGCTCGGCCTCATCGAGGCCATGGACCGACGAGTCAAACTGGTCGGCATGGAGGAACGTTTCTCGCTTGAGCGCGCGCTGGCCCTGAAGTTTGCAGTCGCCCTGTTCGGACTGGTCCTGGGACTCCTCACGATCGCGGCCGGGGCGAGAGCGATCGGCCTTGGACTCATCGTTCTTGGCTACTTCGCGGTGGACGGCGTGATGCTGAGTCGAGCCCAAGAACGCCAGAAGCAAATCCAGCGGGAACTGCCCGACGCGCTCGATCAGCTGACCATCTCGGTGGAGGCGGGGCTTGGCTTTGAAGCGGCGATGGAACGCGCCTCACGCCACAGCGGGCCGCTCGCCTACGAACTGTCCAGAACTCTCGGTGAGATCCAACTCGGGCTCTCGCGTCGAGAGGCCATGGCCCATCTCGTGACGCGAACCGATGTCCAGGACCTGCGACGCTTCGTTGCCGCCCTGGTTCACGCTGAAGGCTTCGGGGTGCCACTTGCTCGGGTTCTGCGCACCCAGGCAGCCGACCTGAGAGACAAGCGACGCCAACGGGCTCAAGAGAGAGCAGCCCGGATCCCCGTCCTGCTCTCGTTTCCCCTCGTCTTCTTCGTCCTTCCGGCTACGTTCGTGGTCCTGCTCGTCCCTGCCTTCATCCAAATCATCAACGCGCTCGGCGGGGAGCTTCCCGGAGTTCCGTAGGACAGGACATCCGGCGGACGCCATCTCGGTCGGTTGGCGGAGAGGGAGGGATTTGAACCCTCGAGGGAACTTTCGCCCCCTATTCGCTTAGCAGGCGAACGCCTTCGGCCGCTCGGCCACCTCTCCAAGCCAACGATGGTAATTCGTGCTCACACGGTAGGAGGAGCCCGAGCATCTATCGTCCCGAACCGGCGGTCTCTCGACCCGCGTCACGTCCGATGATGGACACAAGCCACAGCCCGACCAGGACCACCGCGGGGAACATGATGCTGAATCCGATCCTTGACGAGAAAGGACCCGCCAGAAGACTCCAGACCAACACACCACCAATGGCGAACAAGGTGCGGCCAGGCGCAGCACCGCGGGACAGGGCCCTGTCAAGCATGACCGCCAATGGGAGAACGAGGACGCCCGCCACATACCACTGGGTGTGTGGCGGGATCAAGGCAACACAGATGGCCATCAGCCCCATCAGTAATCCAAGCGGCACGTCTGGAGCGGCCCACTTCCTAGCCGAGTAGCCCGCCAGCGCCGCCACCGCTAGACCTGACAGAATCCACGGTCCAGCTCCTTGTCCAAACACAGCCAGAGCGAAACCGAAGAAGTCGATCGACGCCACACCATTCGTCGCCTGATCAGCGAAACCGAACCGGATCGCCTGTTGGAACCAGACCACGGGCCAGCCCGCACCAAGGAGAGGAAGCCCCGCCAAATAGAGAGCACCTGCGGTCGGGACAGCGCCCAGCGCTGCTCGCCAGTGCCTGACGAGCAGCAGTCCGAGGACCGGGACTGCAACCTGCGGCTTGAACAGCAGAAGGGCCGCAAAAACACCGGCACGCACCTCCTGCTCCGATGCCAGGGAGCGCCAGATGGCGACCAGAAGAAGGAGGATGAAAGCCGTGTTTTGACCATTCCCGATCGACATCGTCATCGGCAGAAACGCCAAGGAACCGGCGAACACCGCGGTCGGGTATTCCTCGACGACGGCAAGGAGGCCTCTCATCATGGCGAGCGCCAACGCGAGGGCGGCCAGCATGATCATGAAGTGGACGCTGGCCGCCAGCCGGTACGGAAGGGCAGCCAGGGGGGCGTACGCGGCCGCCACGAAAGGGGGATACGCGAAGGGGAGAAAGGCGTCCTGGGTTTCACCGAACAAGCCCCGTTGCGCCTCCTGCTGGGTCGACCAGTCATACAGCAGGCCCCAGTCACCCCTTGAAGCGATCGTGCCGGCCGAGTAGAAGGCGGGGAGGTCGCCACCCAAGCGGCCGAAAGGGGCCGAGCTTCCCTGAGAGCGAGTGACGGTCGCCAGAAAAGCGACCAGAATCGCGATGACAAGCGCCCAGGAGTACAGTCGAACGCGTTCCTTCGTGAGGAACTCTGTCACCCCAATCGAGCCCACTGCTTCACAACGCGACACTCGACGGGTCTCCCGTGATTCGTGCCTGTTGCTGCGTCGAGTGATCGGAGTTGAAAGATGACCACATCCTTGTCCCGGAATACCGACCCGAACCTGACCACCCCCTCCCAGTAGCCACTCCTCGGATGGACCGCACTCCATGCTACTGGTTGGTCGTTCCCTGCTACAACGAGGCGGAGCGCCTTGAGGGCTCGGCCTTTGCCGCCTTCTCCGGCGACAATCCCCAGTTCAGGTTCCTCTTCGTTGACGACGGCAGCACCGACGAAACCGCGAGCATCATCCACTCGCTGACGCGACAAGCTCCTGACCGGCTCGATGTGATCGAACTGGGTGAGAATCAAGGGAAGGCCGAAGCGGTTCGCCGTGGAGTCCTCCATCTACTGGCGACACGGCACCCTGACTGCGTGGGTTTCATCGATGCGGACTTGGCCACCCCACTCACGGAACTCCACGCCCTTGCGAAGTGCGTCGAATCGCAGGCATCGGTCCAGATGGCGATCGGATCTCGCGTCCGACTGCTCGGCAGACGAATCGACCGGCATGTGACCCGTCACTACTTCGGGCGAGTGGCAGCCACGATCGTCTCCATCATGCTTGGAATCCCGGTGTACGACACGCAGTGTGGGGCGAAGCTCTTCCGCGCGACCCCGACTCTGACAGACGTCTTCGATGCCCCATTTGAGACGAAATGGGCCTTCGACGTTGAGATCCTGGCGCGCTGGCTTATCCTGCGTCGTCCTGACCAAGGGGACTTGGACGACTCGCTGATCGAGGTTCCAATGGCGAGTTGGAGCGATGTGCCCGGATCGAAGCTCACCTGGAGGGATCTCGTGAAAGCGCCACTGGACCTCATCCGGATCCAGCGTCGCTACGGGTCGGCACTCCGCCAGTGGAAGCGAGCCGGCTAGCCCAGCGCCTCGGCCATGGCGTCGAGGATCTGGTCGATCTGGTCGCCCGTGATGACGAGTGGCGGACACAGCGCCAGCTGCTCGCCGAGCGGCCGCACGATCACACCCTTCTCGAG
>JBFKVA010000060.1:0-13330 GCA_041635475.1 Acidimicrobiia bacterium
AGATCCCGCCCCCAACCGCCGCCCTGGCCCCCACGGCCCTGGGGGCCGCGGCCACCGTGCCTGGGGCGGCCCTCGGTGTCCTTCGTGGCGTCGTCCTTGGGCGAACCCTGCCCCGCGTCGCGATGGAGGGCGAAGTACACCTCGAACGCCGTGTCGAAGGCCCGGTAGTGCCGTTCGTTCTTGACGAGCGTGGCGCCCAACGTCGACTTGAACCCGGCCCGATCGGAGATGTCGACGTGGCGCAGGGCCTCGGTGGCATCGATCGTCTCGACCATGGAGACCGGGATGCCCGCCTCCCTGAGCTCGTGGACGAACGAGGTGAGGATGTCGAGCATCAGTCGGACACGAGTTCCTTGCGCGCCTTGTCGATGTCCGCCTGGTACTTGAGGAGCACATGGAGCGTGCCGTCGAGGACACCCGAATCCACCGCTTCGACGCCGAGGGTGAGCAGCGTCCGCGCCCAGTCGATCGACTCGGAGACCGACGGGGGCTTCTTGAGGTCGAGTTCCCGTACCGACGCCACGACCCTGGCCACCTGCTCTGCGAGTACCCCATCGAGGCCCTCGACCCGGGCGAGGATGATCTCGCGCTCACGATCGATCGTCGGGTACCCGATGTGGAGGAACAGACAGCGACGCTTGAGGGCTTCGGAGAGTTCACGGGTGTTGTTCGAGGTGAGCAGGACGAGCGGCATCGACGTGGCCCGCAGGGTTCCCAGTTCCGGGATCGAGATCTGGAAGTCGGAGAGCACCTCCAGCAGGAGGGCCTCGGTCTCGATCTCCACCCGGTCAACCTCGTCGACGAGGAGCACGACCGGCGACTCGGACCGAATCGCCTCCAGCAGGGGCCGGGTGAGCAGGAAGTCGGATGAGAAGATGTCGCCCTCGAGCTCACTCCAATCGGCGTCTTCCTCGGCCTGGATCCGCAGGAGCTGCTTCTTGTAGTTCCACTCGTAGATCGCCTTCGACTCGTCGAGCCCTTCGTAGCACTGGAGGCGGATGAGGTCTCGCTCGTGGATCGCGGCCATGGCCTTGGCCAACTCTGTCTTGCCGACGCCCGCCGGTCCCTCGACGAGGACCGGCTTGCCGAGGCGTTCGGCCAGGAAGACCACCTGGGCGATGTGGTCATCGGCCAGGTACTTGGCGGCCCGCAGTGCGCCTGCCACCTCGGCGGGAGATGAAAACGTCATTGATGTCCTTGCGCGAGAGACAGCCAGCCTAATTCCCGGGGGATCAGCGAATGACGACGAGGTCGTCGCGATGGACGAGGGGCCCTTCGACGGCGTCGAGCCGATCCGATGGTGCCCGTACGACACCCTTGGCCACGAGTGCGCCGGCGGGGTCCAGGATCTCGACGGCGTCGCCCGTCGAGAACGTCCCCGTGACACCGCGCACCCCGACGGGGAGGAGCGACTTGCCGCCGCTGACGAGGGCGGCTACCGCCCCCTCGTCGATCGTGACCGAGCCGCTGGCGGGCAGCCCGAACGCGATCCACAGCTTCCGGGCCGACAGCCCCGACTCGTGCGGCTGCACCCAGGTGCCAACCTCCTCGCCCCCCACGGCCGCCGCCAGGAACCCGGGCGATCGCGAGGACCCGATGACGGTGGGAATGCCCGACCAGGCAGCCATGCGGGCCGCCGCCACTTTGGTGGCGATCCCCCCCGAACCCATGTGCCCGGCACCACCCCTGGCGACCTCATCGAGGATCTCATCGGTGTGACGCACGGCGCTGAGCAGCGCCGCCGCGCTGTCATTGTTGGGGTCGCCCGAGTAGATGCCCTCCGTATCGGTGAGGAGGATGAGCATGGCGGCTCCAACCAGATGGGACACGATTGCCGCCAGGCGGTCGTTGTCCCCCCACCGCAACTCGTCGACCACCACGGTGTCGTTCTCGTTGACGACGGGCACCACCCCGAGCGCGAGCATCTGCTCAAGTGCCACCCGCGAGTGGACGTACTGGTCGCGGTTGGCGAGGACATCCCGGGTGAGCAGCACTTGGGCGACAACCCGCTCAAACCCGGCAAATGCCTCAATGTACCGCGCCATGAGCGCGCTCTGCCCCACGGCGGCCGCCACCTGCATCGACGGGAGATCCCGCGGCCGGCGGTCGAGTCCCAGCACGGGCAGCCCGGCCGCGATGGCACCCGAGGTGACGACAATCGTCGGATGTCCGGCCTGCCACAGGGCCTCGACCTGCCCGACGAATCCTCCAAGCCTCTCGGAGTCGATACCCCCGCCGGGAGTGGCGATACTCGACGACCCGATCTTGACCACGACCGGCCGCCCGCGGGCGACTGCTGTGCGTTCCATCACTCCTCTTCCCCGAACCAGTCGTCGACATCCTCCCACTCCTCGGGGAGGAACTCGAACTCGACGCCGCCGATACGGACCGTGTCGCCCCGGAAGGCTCCGGCCGCCTCCAGGGCGGCGTTGACCCCGAGTGCCTCGAGGCGTTCTGCCGCCACGTCAGCCGCCTCGGGTACGGTGAGATCCTGGAGGTTGATGGCGCGCAGCGCACCCCGACCGAGCACATCCCACCCCGAGCCCCGCCGGCGGACCTCGAACCGGGGAGGAACCGGACGGTGGAGGATGTAGCCCTCCCGGCTGGGAAGCTCCCGGGTGGTCCGACCCACCACTGCGGCCACCGCATACATGAGGTCATCGACACCGTCGTGGGTGGCTGCCGATATCCCGAACACCCGTTCCACGCCGAGGGCCGCGGCCAGCCCGGGACAGTCGACGTCCGGCGTCAGGTCGAGCTTGGTGACGGTCACGAGCATCGGTCGTTCGAGCAGGGCCGGTGAATGGGCACCCAGTTCGTTCCTGAGCACGTGGTACTGCTCCTCGACGGAGAGCTCCTGGAGCGGGGAGGGATCGAGCAGGACCACGAGGACCATGGCCCGTTCGACGTGACGGAGGAACTCATGTCCGAGGCCCCGGCCCTCGGCCGCGCCCTCGATGAGTCCCGGGATGTCGGCCAAGACGAACTCGGTGTCGTCGGCGGCGACCACCCCCAGGTTGGGCTGGAGCGTCGTGAACGGATAGTCGGCCACCTTGGGTCGGGCCGCCGACACGGCCGAGATGAGCGTGCTCTTGCCCGCGTTGGGGAACCCGACGAGGGCGGCGTCGGCCAGGAGCTTCAACTCGAGGGTGAAACTCGCCTCCGGCCCGTACTCACCCTGTTCGGTAAAGCCGGGGGCCCGGTGGCTGGCCGACACGAGCGCCGCGTTGCCGAGCCCACCTCGCCCTCCCCGGACGAGGACGACCTCCTCCCCCGGTGTCACCAGGTCCGCGATCATCTCATCGCCGTCGTCCCTCACGACGGTGCCGGGGGGCACCGAGAGGACGAGGTCCTCCCCGCGGCGCCCATGCCGGAAGTCGCCTTCACCGTGGGTGCCGTCCCCGGCTCGATGATGGGGGTTGTGGCGGTACCGGAGCAGCGTGGAAATGGACTCGTCGACTCGCAGGATGACATCGCCGCCGGCGCCTCCCGACCCACCCTCGGGCCGGCCCTTCGGCTTGCCCTTCTGTCGTCGGAACGCGGCCACCCCGGCGCCACCGTTGCCGGCGCGCACATGGATTCGGACGGTGTCGACGAAGGAGGTCATAGAAGGGGGTCCGGGGACGGTCGTCGTCAGTGTGCCAGACAGGGCCCTGCGCGCCCCGACGCGCACGATCGCGGGCCGGGCCCGCGATCGTCGGGAATCGGTGCCGACCGGCTCAGTCGACGAGGATGGACACCTGGCGGCGCCCATTCTTGGATGCGTACCGCACCCGACCTTCGATGAGGGCGAAGAGCGTGTCGTCGCGACCGCGGCCGACGTTGTCCCCAGGGTGGATGCGGGTGCCGCGCTGGCGGACGAGGATCGACCCGGCGGTGACCGTCTGGCCGTCGAACACCTTCGGGCCGAGACGCTGGCCCGCCGAGTCGCGACCGTTCTTGGTTGAACCTCCGGCCTTTGTCTTTGACATGATTGCCTCTTTCAGCCGAGATCGATGCCGGTGACTTCCACCGTCGTGTAGGTCTGGCGATGCCCACGGCGACGGCGGTACCCGGTCTTGTTCTTGTACTTGAAGATGACGACCTTCGGTCCCCTCTCCTCGCCCATGACGGTGGCCGTCACCGAGCTGGCAGCCAGACGCTCCCTGTCGGTGATCGCGGTGCCGTCGTCGTCGACGACGAGGAGTGGGACGAACGAAACGGACTCGCCCGGGTCCTTGAGACGCTCGATGCTCACGACGTCGCCCTGGGCGACCTTGGCCTGCTTGCCACCGATGTCGATGATTGCGTACATGATTGCTGAAAACCTCTGGGGAGCCCGGGAACTCTACGGTGCCATGACGGCCTGTGCCAACCCCGCGTCGCCGATCAGTCGGCGTCGTGGAGCTCCTCCGACTGGAAGCGGGCGCCTCGCAGCGCCGCCTCCTCGTCCAGGATGATGCCTCTCCCCTGGCAGTGGGGACAGGCTTCGGAGAAGTTCTCGAGGAGGCTCTTGGACACGTTCTTGCGAGTCATTTCCACCAACCCGAGCGCGGACACATCATAGACCTGGGTCCGGGTCTTGTCCCGAGCCAGGGTCTCCCGGAACTTCTGGAGCAGCATGCGCTGATTCTTCTCGGATTCCATGTCGATGAAGTCGATGACGATGATCCCGCCGATGTCGCGCAGGCGCAGCTGCCGGCCGATCTCCTCGGCCGCTTCGAGGTTGTTGAACAGCACGGTCTCCTCGAGGCTGGACTTGCCGACGAACTTGCCGGTGTTGACGTCGATGACGGTGAGGGCCTCGGTGCGATCGATGACGAGGTGCCCGCCCGACTTGAGGTAGACCTTGCGGTCGAGGGCCTTGCGCAGCTGGTCCTCGACGTGGAAGCGCTCGAAGAGCCCCAGCTCGTCTTCGTACACTTTGACCTTGCCGATGAGGTCGGGGGCGGTGGCACGCAGGTACTCGCGCACCCGCTCCGCCGCCCGTTCGTCGTCGATGAGGAGTCGCCGGTACTCGCTCGTGAAGTGCTCCCTGATGACCCGCAGGAGCAGCTCGGGCTCCTCGTGGATGACGCGAGGTGCGGGGCCACCCTCGGCCGCTTTGGTCACCGTCTCCCACTGGGCGGCGAGATGCTCGATGTCCTTGGCCAGTTCGGCTTCGGACGCGCCGTTGGCGGCCGTCCGCACGATGACGCCGAACCCCTTGGGACGGGCTTCCTTCACGACGTCGCGCAGGCGGCGGCGTTCCTCATCCGGGAGCCGGCGGCTGATGCCCATGACGTCCGAGGCGGGCACGAGCACGAGGTATCGGCCGGCCATGGAGACCTCCGCCGTGAGCCGGGCACCCTTGGAGCCCATGGCGTCCTTCACGACCTGCACGAGGATGTGGTCGCCGTTCTTGAGGACGTCCTCGATGCGCGGGCTGCGTCCGTGGACCGCCGGGTCGGCCTTCACGTCGCTGGCGTAGAGGACCCCGTTCTTCGACTCCCCGAAGTCGAGGAACGCTGCTTCCATTCCCGGCAGGACATTGCGTACGACGGCGAGGTAGATGTTGCCGGCCAGCGAACGTGTCTCCTCGGCGGCGACGTGATGCTCGACGAGGGTCGGGCCCTCGAGGACGACAACCTGTGTCTGGTTGGGACGGACGCGGACGAGCATCTGCTTCTTGACGGAGTCGTCGGGCGCCGGGAGCGGTGGCAGTTCCACCCGGCGCGGCCGGCCGTTGTTCGATTGTCGGGAGCCGCCGGATCGCCGATCGGGACGCTGGCCCCGTCCCTTCTGCGGTTGCTTCTTGCCCTGGGGCTTGGGTTTGGACCTCGGCTGTTCGATCACCCGTCGAACTTCGACGGTGGAACGCCCGACCTTCTTGGTCTTGCGCTCAACCACGCGATGCTCACCGTGGACCGTCTTGACGGCCACGGGTTCCTTGCGTCGGAACCACGCCATATTCGTCTGACTCCTTCCGACGGCCCCGGGGGGCTGTCGCATTGAACTCTGCTCGAGCGCCTGTTGGCACGACCCGGACGGTGGCAGAAGAGACAAGCCACCCGGCGCTTCGCCACGGCGAGCGCGCGGACCTGAATCGGAGCTCGCAAGCGAACTCTGCTCGAACAACCGCAACAGCGGCTGCCCACAGAGTACCAGCGCGACGTCGCCTAGTGCTGCCTCCGTGGACGGTCGATCAGAGTAGGCGGGGCTGTTCGGGTTCGGTGGGGTCCCAACACCGCCGGCAGCGGGCCTCATACGCGTCGATGGCACCCAGCACGACGAGGTCGTCGCTGCGGACCATGCGCTGGGTGAAGTTGGCGGGCTCCCCACACCGATGGCACACCGCCAGTGCCTTCGTGACGTACTCGGCCCGGGTGGCGAGGGTGGGGACCGGTTCGAACGGCCGTCCGAGGTAGTCGAGGTCGAGACCCGCCACGATCACCTGGCGGCCCCCGTGGGCGAGGGTCTCGGCCACTTCGACGAGGCCCTCGTCGAAGAACTGCGCTTCGTCGACGCCCACGACCTCGGTGTCGTCCTCCACCAGGCTGAGCAGGTGCGCCGAGCCCGCAACCGGGATCGCCGACACCGAGAGCCGGGAATGGGACACGATCTCCTCCTTGGCGTACCGGTCGTCGAGCGCCGGCTTGAAGACCTGGACCTTGCGCCGGGCGATCCCGACGCGCACCACCCGCCGGATGAGTTCCTCACTCTTGCCCGAGAACATCGGTCCGCAGATCACCTCGAGCCACCCGACGTCGCGCGTTCGGAACATGCGCGGCAGCCTACCGCTCAGCGCCCTCGCCAGGCCTCCTGGCCGCTACCCACCCACGGTGAGGTCGGGGGACCGACGCTGCGCCCGCAGCCTGGTGGACACCCGTCGGGCCCAGACCGAGTTGGCGATGCCGAGGCTCATGGCGGTGGCCAGCATCGACGATCCCCCGGACGACAGGAACGGAAGCGGCAGTCCGGTCGTCGGTACGAGTTGGACGGTCATTCCCACGTTGACGAACACCTGGAACGCGATCATGGCGGCCACCCCGACCAGGGTGAGCGAGGCGAACTGGTCGGGTGCGCTGCCGGCGATCGTGAGAAGCCTCCACAGGATGATGGCGTAGACGGCCAGGACGACGATGGCGCCCAGGAACCCCAGTTGCTCCCCGATGGCAGTGAAGATGAAGTCGCTCTCCTGTTCCGGGACGTAGTTGAGCCTCGTGAGGTACCCGTTGAAGAGACCTTTGCCGGCGAACCGGCCGGATCCGATGGCGGTGATGCTCTGGACCTGGTTGTAGCAGTCACCCTGCGGGTCGCCGGTCGGATCGAAGAAACAGGTGAACCGGGCCAACTGGTACGCCTTCAGGAATCCGACCTGGAACATGAGCCAGCCCGAGCCAACGGTCCCGGCCACGAGGGTGACGACCTGGCGCCCCGTCGCCCCCGCCGCATAGATCATGACCCCACCCATGAAGAAGAACACGACGGCCGTCCCCAGGTCGGGTTGGCGGGCGATGAGGAGCACGGGGAGCAGGAGCAGGATGAGCACCCGCCCGATCTTCTTCCAGGTCAGGGGGCCCTCCTCCTCGTCGCGGCGCCTTCGCAGGGCGGATGCCAGGACGGCGGCCATGGCAGGCTTGGCGAACTCGGACGGCTGCAGCGACTGGCCGCCGATGATGATCCAGCGGGCAGCACCCTTCACCTCGGGAAAGAAGTACGTCGCCAGCAGCGAGAGGACCGTCAACACGTAGAGCGCGGCCGCGAAGTGCTCCAACTCTCGATAGTCGACGATCGAGAACGCCAGGAACACGATGATGGCGAGCACGGCCCAGATCGCCTGTCGGCGCATCACCGTGTACGGATCCAGCCCGGCCAGCGTGAGGCGCTCCACAGTGGCCGAGTAGATCATCGTGACCCCGAACCCGATGAGGACGAGCATCGCCACGAACAGCACGGGGTCGGATCCGCCGGCTTGGAAGGAGCGGTCCTCGTCGGGGGTGAAGAGGGTCACGGCGCCACCTCGGTGCTGGGCACCGCCTCTTGCTCGTCGGTGTCCCAGGGCATCGGCGACCCGAGGATGCCGCCGTCGATGATCGGGTCCACGGGCTCATCGAGGAGATATTGGAGGACGGCCCGACCTGCCGGCGCCGCGATCGCTCCACCCGTTCCACCCTCCTCGATGACGATGACGACGATGTAGCGCGGGGCCTGGATCGGAGCGACCCCGACGAACCAGGCGTGGGGGAGCTTCCCCTTCTTGTGGTCGGCCGTGCCGGTCTTGCCCCCCGTCTGCCCGACCTTGTCCATGCCTCGGAACGCCTCCGAGGCGGTCCCACCTGCGGTCACCGCCGCCATGTCGGCCCGGAACGAGGTGAGGAACGAGTCGGGAAGGTCGAGCGTGCGCAGGAGTCGGGGCTGGATGACCTGGACGGCTCGGCCGTCGACGTCCTCGATCCGCCGCACGACGTGGGGTTCGTACACCCGGCCGGTGGCGAGCGAGGAGAACGCCACAGCCATCTGGAGCGGGGTGGCGAGCACGTCGCCCTGCCCGATGGCGAGGTTGATGAGGTCCCCCCCGACCCAGAGGTTGCCTGGGTTCTCCAGGCGGATCTTCGAGAGGCGGTGGGGCGCCTCGTCCGCCCACTCCTGGTACAGGTTTCGATCGGGCATGAGGCCGTGCGCCTCGAACGGGAGGTCCACCCCGGTGCGGGCACCGAGGCCCACGAGACGGGAGTGATCCTGGAGTGTGGCCTCCTTGTCCGTGCCCTTGTAGGAGTCCCACAGGCTGAACGCGGTCGCCCAGAAGTAGCCGTTGCACGACTCCTCGAAGGCGAGGTGGAGATCCACGTTCCACCCGTTGCAGTGGGTGTCCGTGAACAGCAACTGGCTCACCTCGTCGCCCTCAGAGCGGAACGGGAAGGCCACCCGGCCGTCGTTGGGGATGTGGAGGATCGAAGCCGCGCTCGTGAGGGGCTCGGACGTGGACTCGTTGTACGCGAACACCCCTTCGCTCATCGCCGTGAAGTACGTGAGGGCCTTGAAGATCGACCCGGGCGAGAACTGACCCTGGATCGCCAGGTTGTTGAACGCCTTGAGTTCCGTGAGTTCCTCGAAGCGGGCGGTGGAGATCCCCTCGACGAACTCCTGGGGTTCGAACGCCGGGTAGGAGACCATCGCCAGCACCGCCCCACTCGTGGCATCGAGTACGACGCCGGCCCCGGTGCTCGCCTGGGACCGGACCACCCCCACCTCCTTGCCGTCCTCGTAGAGCACAGACGAGGCGGTCTGCCGGGAGAGGGAGATCGCGTCCGCGATCGCCTGTTTCACGATGACCGTGAGTTCGGCGTCGGCATTGAGGACAACGCGATGGCCGGGAATCGCCGCGTCCTCTTCCACGAGTCCGGTCACCTGGCCGCCCGGGGTGATGGTGAAGAGCTTGTTGCCCCGCACGCCCTGGAGGAGCTCGTCATACCAGCGCTCGACACCGGCCTTGCCGACGATGCCGTTGCGGTCGAGGTCGGGCCGATCGGCCAGGTCCTCCTCCGAGGGGGCGGCCGCATACCCGAGTACGTGGGCAGCGATGTCACCCAGCGGATAGACCCGCACCGGCGTCCACTCCACCTCGATGCCCGGGAACCGACTGCGGTGGGCCAACACGAACAGGGCGTCGTCGGGCGTGAAGATGGCCCGGTCCATCCGGTCGAGGCGGAAGAGCTGGTTCTCGGGCCGGGTGTCGAAGAACTCCTTGACCTCCCACGCCGGGAGCTCGACGAGGGCCGAGATCTCCTGGATGAGCCGGTCGCGAGTGGCGTCGTCACCGAACTGGGTCGGGTCGATGATGAGGGTCGGCTCCCGCACGATCCCCGCCAGGAGGCGCCCGTCGCGATCCACGATCTCGCCCCGCGGGGCCACGGTCGGGACCGGCTTGACCCGCTGTCCTTCGGCTCGCTGTTCGAATGACGAGCCCTGGGCGACCTGGACGAACCACAGCTTCGTCGAGAGGATGCCCAGCAAGGCGGCGAAAATGAGCCCGATGGCGCCGAGTCGAACGGTCATACCATCTGCCTCCTGCCCCGGGGTCGGAGGGCCCTGGCCAGGAGCGGGAACACGAGGGCCGCCAACACGAGGTTGAGGACCGGGACGACGAGGGACCGTTCGAGCAACTCGGCCTGGAGCAGCGTGCCCCGCCCGGCCAGCGTCCCGATGACGAACTGGACGACCTCGGCCAGGAGGCTGATCGGCCACACCCCGGCCACGGACCGCAACGGCAACTCACTCGTCATCCGAAGCCCGGCGTAGGCGACGACGGTGAGCATGAGCGCCCGCAGGCCGAGGATGCCCCCGCCCAGGAGGTCGAGGAACAGCCCCGACGTGAAGCCGAGGAGGAGCGCCGCCCGGGCATCGACCCAGCGGGCGGAGAGGATCACGAGCACGACCACGAGGTGGGGAGAGAGACCGAAGAACGGGTCCTGGAAGCGGTTGATGAGCGTCGTCTGCAGGACGATGCCGACCATGAGCAGGACGATGGCACGACCCACGGCCAACCGTTGCGGGTTCATCCCGATCCACCCCCGGTCGCGGGTTCGCTGCCCGGCACCGTCGTGGTGGTCGTGGTGGACGAGGGCGGCTCGATCAGCGGCACGATGAGCACATACCGGGGAAGGCGGGAGAAGTCGGCCAGCGGTGTCACCCGGGCGTCGGTGATCTGGTCGCCAAGGGGCGTGAGGGTCTCGTGGGCGAACGCCACCTGGAGGCCGCGGGGCAGCCCGAACCCGGCCGTCGAGAAGACGGTCCCCTCAGCGACCTCCCGGGCCCCGAACTCGACCGAGAAGCGTAGTTCGGCGGCTCGCCCGGTCCCGGTGATGATGCCGGTCAGCCCGTCCGGGCTGTCGACGATGACGGCGTTGGGCGTGTCGATGAGCAACTCGACGACCGCCTGGCGTTCCGTCGTCTGGACCACCCGGCCGATGAGCAGCTGGGCGTCGTTGAGGACCGGCATCCCGACGAACACGCCCTGCTCGGCTCCCTTGGCGATGAGGAGCCCCCCATCCTCGGTGGCCCCGGTGACGTCGGCGACGATGGGGACGGTGTCCAGCTCGAGCTTCGACTCGAGGTCGAGGAGGGCGCGGAGCTGTTCCACCTCCAACTCCAGGCGCGACACCTCCTGGATCCGGGCCCGGAGCTCCTCGTTCTCCAGGACGAGGGAGTCGTTCTGACGGCGGAGGGTGGTGACCGACGCGATCCCACTCACGAACTCGAAGAACGGATCGGCCAGCGCGTCGACACCGTTCTGGAGGGGCCCGAACAGGGCGGCCGCCCCGTTGCGCATGACCCCGACGAAGCCGATCTGTTCGGTGCGTTGGGCGTCGAAGGTCATGAGGACGAACGACAGAAGAACGAGGACGATGAAGACGAATGTCGGCGTGTCGCGGCCCGAGCGGAGTCGCATGGAACGTGGCTCAGGTTCGGCCGGAGGAGACCAGTACCCCCTGCAGCAGCTCGAACTCCTCAAGGCAGCGTCCCGACCCGGTGGCGACCGATTGCAGGGGATGCCCGGCGGTCACCATCGGCATGCCCGTCTCGTACGCCAGCCGCTCGTCGAGGCCCCGGAGGAGCGCTCCCCCACCAGTGATCATGATCCCCCGCTCCATGAGGTCCGACGCCAGCTCGGGCGGCGTCTTGTCGAGGGTGTACTTCACCGCGTCGACCACGGCCTGCACCGGCTCCTCGATCGCCTCCCGCACCTCGGCCGCGGACAGCATGACGTTCTTGGGCAGCCCGGTCACGAGGTCGCGGCCCCGAACCTCGGCTGCAGGCTCCCGGGCGAAGGGGTAGGCCGAACCGATCGCCATCTTGAGCTGCTCGGCGGTGCGTTCGCCGAGGAGGAGGTTGTACTCCTTCTTGACCCACTCGATGATGGCCTCGTCGAGTTCATCGCCTCCGACACGAATCGAGCGAGAGACGACGATGCCTCCCAGGGAGATGACGGCCACCTCGGTGGTTCCGCCCCCGATGTCCACCACCATCGAACCCGACGGCTCGTGGATGGGAAGCCCGGAGCCGATGGCGGCGGCCATGGGCTCCTCGATCGTGTAGGCGCGGCGAGCACCGGCCTGGTAGGCGGCCTCCTCGACGGCCCGCCGTTCGACCGGGGTGATGCCCGAGGGGACGCACACGACGATGCGGGGGCGCGCCCACTTGCGTCGATGCACCTTCTGGATGAAGTAGCGGAGCATCATCTCGGTGATCTCGAAGTCGGCGATGACACCGTCGCGCAGCGGACGGATGGCCCGGATGTGCGAAGGCGTCCGCCCGATCATCCGTTTCGCCTCCATGCCGACGGCGAGGGCTCGGTTGTTCTTGGAGTTGATCGCCACCACCGACGGTTCGTTGAGCACGATGCCGCCACCTCGTACGTAGACCAGCGTGTTCGCTGTCCCGAGGTCGATGGCCATGTCCTGGCCGGCGAAGGCGAAGAGGGTATCTGCCACGAGCGGCCCTCTCAAGAGGTTGCGAAAAACCAGTGTAACCCTGCGGGCGGGTATGCGCCTACCGGAAGGCCGCCTGCCCCCCCTCCGCTCCGGGGCAGGGACCTTCCCCCCGGCAAGGCCGGGGGCACGGACAGTGGGGGCTACCCGAAGAAGATCCCGAGTTCGCGTTGGGCCGACGCCGGGGAGTCGGACCCATGGACGATGTTCTCACCGATCTCGAGGGCGAAGTCCCCCCGGATCGTCCCTGGCGCCGCCTCCGTGGGGTTCGTCACCCCCATGATCGTGCGACACACCGAGATGGCGTCCGATCCTGACCACTCCATGGCCACGACCGGCCCGGAGGTGATGAACGACACGAGGTCCGCGAAGAAGGGCTTGTCGACGTGTTCGCCGTAGTGGCGGCCGGCCATCTCCTCGGTGATCGTCAGCATCCGCATCCGCTCGAGCGTGAGGCCCTTGCGTTCGAAGCGGGAGATGACCTCGCCGATGAGCCCGCGGGCCACGCCGTCGGGCTTGACCATGACGAAGGTGTGTTCGTGTGCCATGGCCGGAACGGTAGTTCCTCGAAGTCGTCTACCCGGGCTCGGAGGGTCCTCGACCCGGGGCGATCAGATCGCGGCGCAGCTCCCCCACCAGGTAGATGCTCCCGGCCACGAGGACCGACCCCGCGGAGCCCGCCCGGTCGATGGCGGCGGCCAGCGCCCCATGGGGGTCGTCGACCACCGTGGCCCTGATCCCCAGGACGTCGTCGATGACCGCGGCCAGTTCGGCGGGTTGGATCGCCCGTGGGTGGTCGACCGCGGTCACGAAGATCTCCTCGGTGATGCCGGCGAGGTGCTTGACCATCTCGGCCAGTTCCTTGTCGCCCATCGCTCCCA
>JBFKVA010000061.1:0-13141 GCA_041635475.1 Acidimicrobiia bacterium
CGACTGTCCAGGGAGCACGTCGCCAACGGCTACGCCCAGGCCGTCGTTCTCAACTCGGGCAACGCCAACGCGGGAACCGGCCTGGCGGGCGAGATGAGCGCGGCCCGCATGGCCACGGTCGCGGCCGGGGCCCTGGGGTGTGCCGTGACCGACGTCCTGGTGTGCTCGACCGGTCCCATCGGGCCCCAACTCCCGATCGACGACGTGGAGGAGGGCATCCTCGTCCTGGCCCCAACGCTGGGCCGGGACGCCACGTCCGCCGCGGACGCCGCCCGGGCCATCATGACGACCGACACCAACCCCAAGACCGCCGAGTTCACCCACGCGGACGGGTGGTCGATGGGCGGCGTGGCCAAGGGGGCAGCAATGATCCGCCCCTCCATGGCGACGATGCTGGCGGTCATCACCACCGACGCAGCCTTGAGCACCGACCAGGCGAGGGGTGCCCTGGCCGCGGCCGTGGCCGGGAGTTTCAACGCCCTCAACATCGACGGCTGCATGTCGACGAACGACACGGTGATCCTCCTGGCCTCCGGCGACAGCGGAGAAACCGTCGATCCGGACGTGTTCGCCGGCGCGCTTGCCGACCTGTGCGAGTCACTCGCCCGGCAGATGGCGCGCGACGGCGAAGAGACCACGAAGGTCGTCGATGTCGTCGTGGAGGGGAGTGCCGACGACGCTCAAGCCCATCGCATGGGGTTGGCGATCACGGACTCCGATCTCGTTCGGTCCTCGTTCTTCGGCGGCGACCCCAACTGGGGTCGGGTACTCCAGGCCCTGGGACAGGCCGGCGTCGTCTTCGACCAGGCGGCGGTCGAGGTGGCCTACGACGGGGTGGCGGTGGCCTCGGCCGGGACCCAGGTCCCGTTCGACCGACAGGGCCTCATCGCCCGACTGCAGGGCGACTTCACGCTGTCCGTTCGGGTGGGGGACGGGCCGGGCCGGTCGCGCATCATCACCACGGACCTCACCCCGGGGTACGTCCGCTTCAACGGAGCACCATCATGAGCGGTCACACCCAACCCACGGCGTCACGCACCCGGATCGCGGCCACCATGGGGAAGGCGAAGATCCTCATGGAGGCCATGCCCTACATCAGGAGGTTCGCCGGGGCCATCGTTGTCATCAAGTACGGGGGATCGGCCATGGTCGATCCCGACCTCCAGGACAGCTTTGCGGCCGACGTGACGCTGCTCTCGCTCGTCGGCCTCAAACCGATCATCGTCCACGGCGGCGGTCCCCAGATCTCGATGGCGATGAACCGGGCCGGGATCGAGCCGCAGTGGCGGAACGGGCTGCGGATCACCGACCAGGAGACGATCAGGGTGGTCCAGGCGGTGCTGGCGGGCGAGGTCAACCCAGAGATCGTCAACCTCCTCGTCGGCCATGGTGCGAATGCGGCCGGGATCACCGGCGTCGACGGGGGGCTCCTCACCGCCGTGCCCCGCGACCCCGAACTCGGCTACGTGGGGACGGTGTCCAGACTTGACTCGTCGCTCATCGACGGGATGCTCGAGCGGAACATCGTCCCGGTCATCGCCCCCATTGCCCGTGGGGAAGACGGGTTCATCTACAACCTCAACGCCGACACCGCGGCCGGTGCGATCGCGGCGGCCCTGGGCGCCCACAAGCTCATCTACCTCACGGATGTGGACGGCCTCTTCCGGGACTTCTCCGACAAGGACTCGCTCATCACCCGGATCCGCCTCCCCGAGATGTGGGACCTGCTTCCGTCGCTGGAGGGGGGCATGGTCCCCAAGGTGGAGTCATGCCTGAAGGCAATGGGGGACGGCGTCCGTCAGGCCCACATCCTGGATGGCCGGATCCAGCACTCGCTGCTTCTCGAGATCTTCACCCCCGAGGGGATAGGAACCATGATCGTCCACGAGGATTGGGAGCCAGTCCATGTCCGTTGACCACCGACTCATCGTCATCCGGCGCCTGCTGGAGAACCACCGCATCTCCAGCCAGCAGGACCTGGCGGATCTCCTGGCCGACGAGCGGATCGAAGTCACCCAGGCCACGGTCTCGCGCGACCTGCAGCGCCTCGGTGCCATCAAGATCCGTGACGGGGGAGCGCTGCGCTACGTGGTGCCGGAACAGACACCCGAGGACCCAGCAGCCACCCTGAGCCGGGCACTCGTCGACTACTCCCGCAGCATGACCCCCAGCCAGAACCTGCTCGTCATCAAGACGACGGCCGGGGCCGCCCACGTCGTGGCAGCCGCCATCGACAGCTTCGATGATGACGCAGTCATCGGGACGGTCGCCGGGGACGACACCATCCTCGTCATCGGAGCGGAAGGCCAAACCGGCCAGGACCTCGTTGCCCTGTTCGAGTCGGTCGGGGCGTGACGCCGTGAAACGGGTTGTGCTCGCGTACTCCGGTGGCCTCGACACCTCGGTCATCCTCCGCTGGCTCATCGAGACGTACGGGGTCGAGGTCGTCGCCTACACCGCCGACGTCGGCCAGGGAGCCGAGGTGGCCGAGGCCAAGGCCAAGGCCCTCGCCACCGGGGCCACCGTGGCGGTGGCGGAGGATCTCTCCGCAGAGTTCGTCGCCGACTACGTCTTCCCCATGCTCCGGACGAACGCCGTGTACGAGGGCCAGTATCTGCTCGGGACCTCGATCGCGCGGCCGATCATCGCCAAGGGAATGGTGGCTGCTGCCGAGGCGTACGGGGCGGACGCCATCAGCCATGGGGCGACCGGGAAGGGCAACGACCAGGTGCGGTTCGAGTTGAGCGCGTATGCGCTCCGGCCCGACATCAAGGTCATCGCCCCGTGGCGGGAATGGGACCTCAAAGGTCGGGCGGACTGCGTTGCCTACGCCAAGGCACACGGCATACCGGTCGCCACGACGCCCGACAAGCCCTACTCGACGGACGCCAACATGCTCCACATCTCCTATGAGGGTGGCGTCCTGGAGGACCCGTGGGTCAGCCCGCCCAAGGGGATGTTCACGATGACCGCAGACCCGAACGACGCACCCGACGAACCCGAGGAACTCGTCATCGGGTACGAGCGGGGCGACCCGGTGAGCGTCGACGGCACCAGGATGGATCCAGCGACCCTGCTCACCCATCTCAACGTGGTGGCGGGCCGCCACGGCGTGGGCCGGGTGGACATCGTTGAGAACCGCTTCGTCGGCATGAAGTCCCGGGGCGTGTACGAGACACCGGGGGGAACGGTCCTCCACGCCGCCCACCGGGCCGTCGAGTCGCTCACGCTCGACCGGGAGGTGATGCTCCTGCGGGACAGCCTCATCCCGCGGTATGCACAGATCGTCTACAACGGCTTCTGGTTCGCCCCCGAACGCGAGGCGTTGCAGGCGTTGTTCGACCAGACCCAGGAGCGGGTGAACGGCGAGGCCCGTCTCAGACTCTTCAAGGGCACGGTCACGGTGCTCGGACGACGCTCGGACTTCCGCCTGTACGACGAGAGGACAGTGACGTTCGAGGACGATGAGGACGTCTACGACCAGGCCGATGCCGCCGGATTCATCCGGCTCAACGCGCTCCGTCTGCGGCGCATGGCCGAGGCCCGGTTGGGGGCCGGCGAATGAGGGCGAAGACGAGAGACGAGAGACGAGAGACGAGAGACGAGGCACCTGGCGACTCCATGACGGCGCGCCGCCCCAAGTTCTTCCCCTTGTCGCTTGTCTCTCGACACTTGTCGCTGTCGGCGCCAGGGGCGTCGACATGACTGAGCCCACGCTTTGGGGGTCGCGTTTTGCGGAGGAGCCGTCCGATGTGCTCTGGCAGTACACGACGAGCACGACCGACCGCCGGATGCTTCCCGACGACATCAGGGGCTCCCTCGCCCATGTGACGATGCTGGGCGAGGCCGGGATCCTCCCCGCGACGGACGTCGACACCCTCCTGCGGGCCCTCGAGCAGGTCCGCCAGGAGGCCGAACGAGGGTCCTTTTCGTTCACCGAGCAGGACGAGGACGTCCACTCGGCGGTCGAGCGGCGCGTGATCGAGATCGCCGGCCCGGTCGGCGGCAAACTCCACACCGGCCGCAGTCGCAACGACCAGGTGGCGCTCGACCTCCGGCTTTACCTTTCCCGACAGGGGAGGGAACGGGTCGCCGGCATCGGCAGGCTCGTCGACGTCATCGTCGCCAAGGCCGACGCGGTGGCTGAGACCGTCGTCCCCAGCTTCACGCATCACCAGCAGGCCCAGGCGGTCCCCCTCGCCCATCACCTGCTGGCGTTTGCCTGGATGCTCCTGCGCGACGCCGAACGGATCACCGACGCCCTCGACCGGATCGAACGGTCCCCGCTCGGTGCCGGGGCCTCCGGCGGATCCTCCTTCCCGCTCGATCCGGCGATCACGACCCGGGAACTGGGCTGGGCCCGCCACTTCGAGAACTCGATGGACGCCGTGGCCTCGCGGGACTTCGTGGCCGAATACGGGTTCTGCCTGGCCCAGCTGATGACACATCTCTCCCGACTGAGCGAGGAGATGATCCTGTGGGCGACCGTCGAGTTTGGCTGGGCAACCTACGGCGACGCCTTCACGACGGGCAGTTCGGCCATGCCCCAGAAGAAGAACCCCGACATCGCCGAACTGGCCCGGGGACGGTCGGCCCGGGTCATTGCCGCCTCCAACGCCCTCCTCACGCTGCAGAAGGGCCTCTCCCTCACGTACTTCCGTGACCTGCAGGAGGACAAGGAGATCATCTTCGAGGCCGACGACGTCACCCGGTCCACCCTCGAGGCGGTCGCCACCCTCCTGGACTCCGTTGACTTCCATCCGCCACTGCCCGGCTCGTGGGTCACTGCCCTCGACCTGGCGGAGCTGCTCGCGGCCCGCGGCGTCCCGTTCCGGGAGGCCCACGACGCCGTGGGCGGGTTGGTTGCCCGCCTGGTTGGGACCGGCCGGGACCTCGGTGATGCCACCCTCGAGGACCTGGTGGCCTGTGACGAGCGCTTCATCGAGTCGGACCTGGGGGTGCTCGACCCGGTGGAGTCGGTGCGCCGGCGCCGGAGCGCAGGCGGCGGGAGTTTCGAGTCTGTTCGAGCGCAGGTCACGGCGCTGAGGGGGCGATGACCCCGGGACTACGATGATCCCAGGAAGGAGCCGTCGTGATCGAACAAGACCCGGACAAGGCGTTCGCCGCCAAGGTCTCGAGGGGCATCTTCTATGCCACCCCGACGGTGTTCGTCCTGGTCGTCGGCATCGTGTGGGCGTTCACCGGCCTCGGCCTGGGAGGGGCCCTGCGGGTGGGGGCACTCCCGGGAGTGCTCTTCGGCGTCTTCGCCGGGGGGTTGATCGGGGCGCTCGGTTCGGTCTGGAACGAGCACTGACACTCAGCCGGTGAAGTCCCGGGGACCGACTTCGACGACGATCGGACGATGATCGGACCCGAGGTCCGGACCCACTTCGTGCGACACCACGCCGAGCCGGTCGGTGAGAACGGCGTTGTCGATGGGCAACTGCCACACGGTCCCCACCCGCCACGTCGCACTCAGTCCGCGCCCCGCCTGGGCGTGGGTGAGGCCGGCTCCGGTGAAGTGGGTCCTGAATGCGTGGCTCCACGGGGTTGCGTTGAAGTCCCCGATGACGAGTGCTTCCCCGGGCCGCGACCGGGCCCGCTCGGCGGCCCACTTCAACTGCCGGTCGCGTAGGGCGGCGTCAGCCGCCGAGATCGGTGCCAGGGGGTGGATGCCGATGACGGTGATGCGATTCACGACGACTTCCACTGCTCGGTGACCCGCCCGGGCGAACCCATGGTCCGTGACTTCCGTGCCCCGGGGCACGAGCGCGATGGTCCCGAAGGCGAAGTGGGGTTCGCGGGTGGTAACGACGTCGTAGTCGAGGGCGGCTTCGTCGAGTACGGCTTCCCACGTTTCGGTTCCCTCGTGGAGGAGGATGACGTCGGCTCCCACCTCGCGGATCCACTTGAGCACCTCGTCGTGTTGGTCGTTGGTGGACAGGAGGTTGAAACTGGCCACCGTCAGGGTCGGGCGGGCCGACTCGACCGGCGATGCGTAGAAGGGCAGGATCACGGCTGCGTTGAGGAGCAGCCCCACCGCCCCTGCGGCCGCACCGGGGAGGGACTGGGCCAGGGCGGCGATGAGCAGCGCCAGGAGGCTGACCGCCGCCAGCTGGATGCGGAAGTTGGCGAGGAGATCGAGCGCCCACCATGTGCCCCCGAAGAACGCGGCGCCGCTGGCTAGGGCAATGACTGCCGCTGCCCCGACGGCGAGGGCACGGGTCATCGGCCGGCGGCCGGCAGGGATCGTCCGGCGGTCGCCATCAACCGAGCTCGTCGAGCCATGCTGCCAGCGCAGTCCCGATCTCGGGTCCGGAATCCTCCTGGATGAAGTGGATCCCCGGGACGGTCATCTCGCGCTGGTTGGGCCAGGTGCGACAGAACTCGCGGGCGGGCCCAGTGAGGATGGTGCCCGGGTCGGCGTTCACGAAGAAGGTGGGAATCGGCGATGACGACAGCCATTGCGAGTAGGCGGCGACGATGGCGGTGACGTCGGCCGGATCGCCCTCGATGGGGATCTGGCGGGGCCATGTGAGGGTCGGGCGTCGATCCTCGCCCGGCTCGAGGTACGGCCGGCGGTACTCGGCCATATCCTCGTCGGTGAGGTCACGGATGACCGAGGCGGGGAGGATGCGCTCCACGAAGATGTTCTTGTCCAGGACGAGCGCCTCCCCCGCGTCCGAACGCATCGCCTGGAAGATCGGTCGTGAGAGTTCGGGCCAGTCGTCCCAACGTTCGATCGGCCGGACGATCGCCTCCATGTACATGATGCCCTTCACCGCGTCCTGGTGCTGGTGGGCCCAGTCGAAGCCGAGCGCCGATCCCCAGTCGTGGACGACGAGGGTGACGTTCGAGTCGACGCCGACCGTTTCGAGGAACCCCCACAGGTACTCCCGGTGCTCGACGAACGAATACGACCCGGGTCCGGAGGCGGGGAGCTTGGCAGAGTCACCCATGCCGATGAGGTCGGGGGCGAGGACGCGGCCTCGATCGACCACCTGCGGCCACACGGAACGCCACAGGTACGACGACGTCGGGTTGCCATGGAGGAAGACGATCGGCTCACCCTCCCCGACCTCGACGTACGCCATGTCGAGGCCGTTGACTTGTGCGTGTTTCTTGTCCATGGGTGCTCCCGGTGGTCGTAGCCCCAAGCTACCGCGTGTCTGTCCCCGCGGCGGAGCTGGGGTCAGCGAGCGAAGCGAGCCCAGCGCAAGGCCATCCGCTTGAAGAGCTGCCGGCCACAGGCTGGCCCGGACGAAGTCCGGGATGGGCTGAGCACGAAGGCACCGCCGCCGAAGGCGGGGGTAGGGGGGCCTGTCCTCCGTCCGTCGTCCTTCGTCCCCCGTCCTCAGACGTAGCCGTCCATGCGGGCCAGCACCTGGAGCATGGTCTCGTCCGATCCCCCGCCGATCGACAGGAGCCGGTTGTCGCGCAGGAACCGGGCCGGCCAGTTCTCCTCCATGTACCCGCTCCCGCCGTGGAATTGGAGGCACCAGTCGGCCACCTCGCGTACGAGCTTGCCGACCTTGATCTTGCCGATGGTGGCGAGGCGGGTCGGGTTCTCGCCTCGCATGTACGACTCGGCAGTGGCCCAGTTGAGCTGACGGACCAATTCCACCTCGGCCGCCAACCCGGCCATCCGGTACTGGACGTAGTCGTTGGCCATGAGGGGACGGCCGCGCACGACTCGCTGTTTGAGGTACGCGGCGGTCCGTTCGAGGGCCCGGTCCATCCCGCCGACCGACGAGTAATTGGCCCACATCCTCTCGAGGACGAACTGCTCCATCTGCTGCTGGAACCCGCGGCCCTCCGCCCCGAGGGTGTTGGCCACCGGCACCCGAAGGTCCGTGAATGAGAGGAGGGCCGTGTCGGATGCCCGCATGCCGAGTTTGTCGAGTTTGGTCGCCTGGTAGCCGTCTGCGTCCGTCGGGACGATGAGCTGGCTCATCCCGCGGTGACCCCCCTCGTCGGACGTTCGGGCCAGAAGGCAGATCCAATCAGCCTGAAGTGCGTTCGTGATGTAGATCTTCGACCCGTTGATGACCCACTCGTCGCCATCCCGCACCGCCGCAGTGCGGATGGCCGCCACATCCGAGCCGGCATCGGGCTCGGTGACGGCGACGGACGCCACCATCTCGCCTCGCAAGGCGGGCGCGAGATACCGTTCCTTCAGTTCATGGGACCCATGCTGGGCGAGGGACGGCGTCGCCATGTCGACCTGGACTCCCAAGGCCATCCCGATGGAGCCGTGGTCCGCTCGCCCCATCTCCTCCGCCAGCACCACCGTGAACAGGTGATCGGCACCCTGTCCGCCGTAGGCGGGGTCATACTCGAGTCCCAGCATCCCCAGTGATGCCATGTGGCCAAACACTTCGTGGAGTGGCATCCATCCGTCGGATTCCCAGGAGTCGACGTGGGGATTGATCTCGTTTTGAACGAACTCCCGCACCATGCGGCGGAAGGCGGCGTGCTCATTCGTGAAAGGCATTCGTGGGGACGCTACCACGGTACTGAGCGACGTGAAGCAGTACCGCGTGGAGCACTTCGTACTGCTTCACCAGTCGATGGCCGACACCCACCCACCCACGGAGACGGGATTGTCGAGGTGGGGGTACACCACGTCGTCGGAGGCGGCGATGATCCCACCCTCGGCGTCGACCCCGACCGTGATCCACCACGGCGTGGTGAGCAGCCATGTCACCTCCCCCGTCGAGAGGTCGTGGGCCTTGAGTTCGATCTCGCCGGCGTCTCCCTCGGCGCCGTTCCACTCCACCGTGAGCAGGGCGTTGCCCGCCACGGTGGCTTCGTACGCCGTGATCCCGGTGAGGAGCTGAGGATGGGCCTGGATCGGGTCCTGTGACCCGATCGGCACCTGGTAGAGGACACCGTCCTCGCCGAGGACGACGAGGTCTCCATCCGGATGGAACGCCACGGCCCGTAGGGCGTTCGGGTCGTCGTACGAGTCGGCAGGTGCCCGGCTGACCATGGAGACGGGCTTCATGTCGCGGAGGTCGACGACGACAACGGTGTCGTAGGGCGTGAGGACCCAGAAGTCGGGTTCCTGCGGGTCGGGGAGGCACTGGGACGCCTCGAGGTAGGCGGCGAAGGTGCCGTCCGGGGAGAGGGTGACCCCGGTCCCTGTCCAGAGGATGGTCTCCGCGCCGGTCTCGAGGTCGATCCGACCGACCGACCCGGGTGACGACTCACAGGAGTACCAGGAGTCCTCCCAGCCCTCGGTGAAGTAGAGGAACCGGCCATCGGGAGCGAGATGGATTCCGCCCCGGTAGCGGCCGTCCCCGGAGAACCACTCCCGGATCGTGCGGATGACCATCCCGGACGAGGCGTCCACCTCGACGAGGTCCTGTTCGACGACGGCCACGAACGTCCTCCCGCCAGGCACCGCGATCGGCAGGCTGGTCGTCGACGTGGTGGTGGTTGTCGTGACCGGGATCGTGGTGGTCGTGGAGGTGGTGACCGGGACCGTGGGCGTGGTGGCCGTCTCCGTCGTCGTGGTGGTGGCGGACGGTCTCCCGGCACAGGCGATGATGAGGACGGCGAGGATCGGCAGAAGTCGCCTCAACGGGGTTCCTCGCTCTTCGTCCGTCGTCCGCCCCGCGCGTACCAGCCGCCGCCGAGGAACAGGACGCCGATGGCGAGGAAGAGGAAGACCCGGATGAGGGGGTCGATGTCGTCGAGGTGGCCGAAGAGCCTGATGACGACCAGGCCGAGCGTCGCCAGGCCCGCCCACTCCAACGGGCGGACCTGCCTGAATCGACCGAACAGCACGAGGCCCAGGCCGATGACCGCCCAGCTGCCGGTGACCAGGGCCTGCCCGAGGTCGGTTCCGCCCACGAGCCACCTGATGAGGAGCAGCAACCCGCCGTGGGCGGCGCTGAGGTAGGTGGCGCGCTCCGCCTGCTCCTGGTGGAACCCGGCGAGGCCGAGGAGGGCGATGACGGCCAGGCTGGAGAGAGCCAGGCTCAGTCCCGACTCCCAGTACCCGTCGAGGAGGCGGGAGAGCAGGGCGAGGACGGCGACACCCGAGAGGATGTGGGCTTGGACCTTGAGGACAACCGGCGGTCGGGTGCGTTCGGCAATGAAGACAAGGGCGACCGCCTGGGCGGCGAGTGCGATCATCCGAACGTCACCGTCGAGGGCGAACGCCAGCCCGACGGACCCGAGGACCGATGCCAGGAGGCCGTTGATGAGCCGGTCGGTCGTGTCCCGGGTGCCGTAGCTGACCGCTCCGGCGGCGAGCGCCAGGCCGAACGCGACGAGGCCGGTCCCCACCCCCTCCAGGTCCCAGACGCCGGCCACGCCGGCGAGGGTGATCGTGAGGAGGACGAATCCGCTGAGGCGAACGAGGTTGCCGAGGGCGTCGTCGAGGGCGCGGGCGAGGTCGCTCACAGGAGGATGGCTGGTGCGGGCGGTTTCGATCCGTTTCCGCAGCCATGTCGGGATGAGCCAGAAGACGGCGGAGATGAGGCCGAGGCAGATGGTGATGAGCAGCGCCTCGGGGTGGACGGCGGCCGCGGTGTCCCCGGCGTCGGCGGCGATCCCCAGGCTGAGGACGGCCGCCCCTCCCGCGACGATCTGCAGCGTCCGCCACCCGACGAGCAGATGGACCACCCCGGTGAGGAGTACGAAGAAGGCGATGTAGCCGAGGAGAGGTGCGGTCTCGGCCGCCGTACCGCCACTCTCACCCGTCACCGACGACAAGAGGAACGGGGTGGCGAAGCCACCCAGGGTTGCCAGGACCGCCAGGGTCGAGTCGTCGTGTCGGAAGACTTCCACGAAGAGGGCTGCCACCACGAGGAGCATGGCGAACCCCGACACGGCGAGTGGGAACAGGTCGAACACCTGGAACGCCGCCCACAGCATGATGAAGGCCACGGTGGATCCGCCCGCTTGGAGGGCGGTGGCGTAGGCGTCGCTTCGGGGCCGGGCTGTGATACCCAGGACGTAGAGGACGACGCCGACCGCCAGCCCGCCGGCGACCCGCACGGTGGGCGTGAGCCACCCGCGCTGGACGGCCACGTTGAGGAGGAACGCCACTGCCAGGACGACGAGGGCGATGCCCGCCCACCGCAACCACCGTTCGACATCGATCGGGGGCCGCTCCTTGGGAGCGGTCGGGGGGACGGGGATCGGTGCCATCGGGGGAGCCAGGCGAGGACCCTCCGGGGCTGCGGGGGGTGGGGTCGGCGTCGAAAGGGGTGACGGGGACCTCGCCTGGTCCTGTCGGGCCAGGTGCTCGAGGACGCCCAGGCGGCGCTCGATGTCATCGAGTCGCTGCTGAAGGGGCTTGTGGGGAGTGTTGCGAGCCATGGGCCACCGTCCCGGGACGACGGACCGCCGTCCGTCGGTTGACTCCCCGAGCCGTCCTATCCGAACAGGATACGCGGCGGGGGGCAGGGGCTCAGGGAACGAGAAGGTGACGGACGAACCCCAGGAGGCCGCGTTCCGAGGCCGCTCGGCTCACGATGCGCCGTTCGCGCTCCGTGAGGTCGTCGTGGGGGCGACCACCGAAGCCGGAGACGAACCCGACGAGCGCGGCCACGGCGGCGTCGGGAAGGTGGTCGATGTCTCGATCGATGGCCGAGGGCTCCACCCCGTGCCACGCGAGGTGGGAGCCGTAGGCGTGGACGAGGCGGCGGGCGAGGGCGAGGTCCGTCGTCACGTCGACCGTCTCGGCGAGGAGACGAACGAGGTCGTAGATCCCGGGACCGAGCGAAGCCGATTGCCAGTCGAGCCAGTGGGCCGTTCCCTTCCGGAAGACGATGTTGTCGAGGTGGGCGTCGGCGTGGATGAGCGTGGGAGGAAGCTCCGCCAGTCGGGCGAGGACCTCCTCCAGGTTGGTCGAGATCCCCCGCAGCAGCTCGGGGATCCAGGCTTGGGAGGTGGGTGCGTGTTCGGTCACGAATCGATCGATGAGGGATCGGTAGCGGTCGGACCGCCGTTGATGAGGGCGGCTGCTGCCGGATGTGCCTGCGCCCCACCGCGGGAGCCAGACAAGCTTCTCGAGGGCTTCGGGAGTGCGGAAGGACGAATGGAGGAGTGCCAGGTCATGGATGAGCGTTTCGAGCTGGGCGGGCGAGGCGCCGGCGGCGGCGTCGCCGTCCTCCCCCGCCACATGGGAGAGCACGATGGCGGTCCTGCCGCTCGAGGCCTCGACCTCGGAGCTGAGGATGCGGGCGGTGTGGACGGGGAGCGTGACCGATTCGAGCAGCCGGATCTCGCGCAGCGAACGCTCCCACTGGTCGGGATGGGTCGTCTTGACCACGAAGCGGCGGGTCGCACCGGGGAGTCCTGCGGCCACCTCGTACACCTCTCCCGTCGCGCCGCGGTCGACTCCGACGCGACGGACCGAGGCCGATCGGATGTCGGCGTTGGGGAGCATGCCCGAGAGCCAGGCAACACTGATCTCGGCAGCCGAGGTGGGGATGGTCATGGGGTTCATGGGGTTCATGCGCGACGAGGGCCTGCCATGTCGACAGGCCATCGGTGGGATTCTTGCCGCCGCCGGACGCTATCTGCGTCCGGTTCGGTCAATCGTCAGGTTCCTTGACCTTCCCGGGGTCGTGACCGGGAGGCCCTGAGTACACGGTCGGTGCGGGGGTGAGGCTGCAGGCGGCCCACTTGTGGCCCGCGCGCAGATGTCCGAGTTTCTGGCCGTCCCCCTTGCCAGGGTTGCAGCCGGATGCCAGGAGACGGTGGACCTCGACGGAGCGGTCGCTGCCCTCGCCCAGTCCGGGTTTGCCGTCCGCCCACTTCTCGGCAAGTCGAGCGAGCTTCTCGGCAAGGCGGGCCTGCCGCTCGGCGATCTTGGTGGCGCTGTGCCCCGGGGCCGCGGCCAGGGCATCCTGGGCCTGGGAGGCGGCGTTGAGCTTGGCGGCGAGGGCGGCGTCGACCAACGCGGCGACCTCGGCGGGCTGCTTGGCCGACGCCGGGACTGCGAGAACCGTCACGAAGAGCGTGAACATGGTGAGAAGGGCGAATCGGCGGCGCATGGATGATCCTCGGGTCGTCACCGACACACTACTCCGAGTGGTCGTGGTTGGGAAGCGTGACCTCACTCCGTGGGCGGGCACAGGGTTTCGAAGGCTGCGCCCATCACCGTCCCCGCGAAGAGTGC
>JBFKVA010000062.1:0-12645 GCA_041635475.1 Acidimicrobiia bacterium
ACGAAGCGGACCCAAACGGGCCCGCTTCCTTGTGGGCGCTGACGGGCTCGAACCGCCGACCCCTGCCTTGTAAGGGCAGGAAGGCGGGTCGCCAACACTGGCCCCTTGGCCGTAATCCCTTGTGCCGCAAGGGATTCGGTGCTCATTGGGTTTCATCGTTTCGCGCTGTTTTCCACCCTCTTGCCTACTTTCTGCCTACTTTGAAGCTCAAGGCGTCGAGTTCGTGGACGATCCAGATTCACACTGCGTAACATTTGTGTTACGATATCGTCGGATTTCACCTTGGAGACATCACATGACCGAACGTACCTCGTTTGATCAATACCTCGACGAGCAGCTCAACGACGAAGGGTTCCGCCGCGAATACGAGCTCGCCCAGGCACGGATTGCAGCAGTCGACGAAATCGTGCGCCGTATCGACACCGCCCGGACCGACCTCGGCATGTCAAAGGCAGACCTGGCACGCGCAATGCGTGTCAAGCCTTCGGCGGTACGTCGACTCCTCACCGAACAATCATCCAACCCGACCATCGCGACGCTCGCCAAGGCCGCCTACGCCGTGGGGCTCGAGATCACCGTCACGCCGACAACGCATGGGTCCAGCGACAGAACAGCCGAGAGCATCCCGGCCTAAGCGACCGATCGAGGGTCCCTCTTCCGGTACTCCTCACCGAGACGCCACACGCGCCGATAGTCCGTCGGCTCAAACTCCGTCCGGAACGGTTTCGCCATGCCGGTGATGAGGATGATGGCCGGCCCACCGAGCCCAACGTCGGTACCGGGCCGCTCAAGGACACAGAAAAGCCGGAAGTGCTTCCGCTGAGGTCCATTGACCCGTACCTCGTAGAAGCCGGCCATCTCATCTCGCATCGCCTCCCAGTACCCGCCACCGGAAAACCTCGGCGGAGGCGCATCCGCCACAGCACGGAGAACCGCAAGCATGGTCGCCCGAACCTTCGTCGGACATGCATCGAGGAATTCTCGGCCCGGGACCGGCTCCTTCGAGTCATCGGCTGAGTGACGGCAGAAGAAGTAGATCGACCACGGCTCGCTGCCGCTATGGGTATCGATCATCCGTCCATAGTCCTCATCCCCTCAACACTCCCCCAGACAGTACCGCGCGGCTTGCTCCGGGACGAAGCACACCGGCCGATCTTCACGCCCCTTGGCGATCTGACTACCGCGACGCGCTCAACCGGACCGATTGGTACGGTTCGACGCGTCTATCGTTCTCGTCCGATCTAGCGGTCGGTGCGGGGCGCGACGATCTGGGTAGGTGATACACGAGTTGAGACCGGAACAACGACTGTGGGTGATAGGCACCGCTGCCCTCGGGTTTGCGATGTTGGCGGTCTACATCGCTCTGATCTCCTCCTGAGTCAACATGAGAGGAGGTCCCCGAAGACCCCCCTTCAAATCGTCGGGTCTTAAGAGGATTCCCAACTGTATCCAACGGTGGAGCCTCCCTCCGAGGAAGTGTTTGTCGAGGAGGGCGAGACGTCGTGGAATCCCTACGAGGGCACGATCGGCGACAAACTCTTCGTCTCTCCCAATGCCGCAGGGGAGATCCCAGCTGAAGTACAACGACAGCTCGAAGCCCAGGAGCTGTGTGGCGCCAGCGAGAACGAGATCTACGCCCAACGGATAGCGAATGGCGACGGGCCATAGGTCGCTACATGGGGTCGTCTCGGACATCAGCCGCGTGACACCCTGGTACCAAGGTTCCTGTGTACTCAGAGTCCGCGCTCCGTGGCACTGACCCCAGGACTAGCGGAGCCGATCCTCCGAACCTGTCACGAGCGGATATCCAGCTGAAACTCACTCTCGGTAACAGGTCAGTTGCCGTGGCACCGCTTGTACCTGTAACCCGAGCCACACGGACAGGGAGCATTCCGACCGACACTCGACTTGCCCGGTAGCTCAAGCGGTCTGGTCCTAGCCCGCAAGAGACGCTCCAATGCCCGCAGCGACTGCTCCCGTTCGTCCAGACGGCGTTCCCGGATCTCGAGAGCCTCAGACCTGGCAACCAGCCGCCCCTGCAACTCCGAAGCGAACACCACCCCACGAGGCTCGTCCTCACTCACAAGGACGCCGAGCTCCTGGTCGACCAGACCGGCGATACCCTCCCCCATCGTCAACCCGATCGCCTGGCAATACCGTCGCCACGTCGACCACATCGCATCCGACAACGGAACCTTGACCGTTTGGGTCGCCACAGTGTGTCCAAGCTCAGCGAAGACCCGACGATCGATCTTCGCCAGGCTCCCTCGGTCCAACGCCATCAGCTCACCTCACCGGTAAACCAGTTAACCGGCCGCAACTTGTTGCACGTGCGTGTGGTGCTGAGGGGGTCTGGATGAGAAGCGGGTGACAGGGCTCCCTGAGTCGTCGGTCGAGGTGACCTGTTGGCGGTGGCGGTTCGACATCGGGTTCCTTCCTTCGATCTGGTTCATCTGGTCGATCGTGGAGGAGGACCCTGTCATTCCGTGACCATTTGGGCTGCCTAAGAAGAGAATCTCGAGAGTTCTGTCTTGGCGGTGGACGGCGCGAGACCGGCCGGTCAGTCGTTCCAGAACTTGGCGACAGATCCAGTCGTCTCCGCCCGGAGCCCTGCAAACACTGGCGATATCGCGAAGTTCGGATCGCTGGCCCGCATTCGCACAACCCGACTGATCCGAATTGGAGGGTTATTGACAGGGTTGCTGACACTCTGCTGACAGGGTCAGAACGCATGATCGAGGGGTGGAATCAGCAGAAACGACCACCAATCGAAGCGACGCCGTGGAGCTGCTCCACGAACAGCTGCAGGACTCGCTCCAAGAACTCGTCACCTCCGAGGACTGGCAGCGGGCCCTGGCCGTAGCGACCCGCTTCCACAACTACTCCTTCGCCAACACACGACTGATCTGGGCACAGTCCCTGGCCCCCGGGTTCACACCGAGTCCGGTGGCCGGCTATCGGGCTTGGCAGGAACTCGGCCGGCATGTGCAACGAGGTGAACGGGGACTGCAGATCCTCGCCCCCGTCATCCGCAAGATCACGCCCGAGAACGGAGAGGAGGAACGGCGAGTGGTGGGGTTCCGAGTCGTCCACATCTTCGCCCTCGCCAACGGTGCAGCAAATCCAGGATCGATCAAGGCCGGTAGCGACAAGACCGAGGCGACTGGGATCCGACTACCAAGACCAGGACCTCGGGTTCTCCAAAGAGAACGGAACAACACCGATTCACCCGCAGGCTTCGCCCAGGCACTCGATCGACTCGCCGCCAAGAGCGACCTGCCGAGAATCCGACTCCACGACCTCCGACACACCCATGCGACGGTCGCCCTCCGGGCGAATGTGCTCCTATTCCTTGTCTACCCACGGCCACGTTTGAATCATCATCTGGGTCAATGAAGGGCAGCTCCCTTTCGGCATCTGGTCGGCAACCGACCTCCTCCCGTTCAACCGCCCGAAGCGATGGAAACTAGGGATAACCCCGATGCGGCCGCACCAACCAAGGGCTATGTTGGAGGAGTGTCAGTCGTCTAGCGCATGAAGGGAGTTCTCATGGGTCGACTTGCTTACCGGGTGTCTACCAAACGCTCTGCCGCCGCAATCGGAGCGACGCTTGCAGGCCTGCTCCTCGGGGCATCCGTCGTAGCCGCGGCTACCCCAACACCCACTCTCTCGCAGACGTATCTCGATGGAGAGAAGTCGTTCTGCGCGGCGGGGGGCCTCGTCGAGGTCGTCGATCCTATGATCGTGGTCGGTGAGGGCGCTGCTGCTACCCCCCGAGCAGCTGTTGATATGTTTCTCAAGGAGTCCCGTCGGGGGATTGACAGCCTCCCCGAGACCCTGCAGGAGCTCCTAAATCCCTTGCAGGAGTTCGATGTCGAACAGGCCTTCCTCGATGAGGGAAGTGGAATCTCGTACTTCGACAGTGGCACCGGTGACTACCTACGGGCCAGGCTGACCGTGCAGAAGTTTGAGTCGGAGGGCTGGTATGTCGTGAACGCCGTGCGGTGCGAGGACACAGTCGTATCCGACCGAGCAGCGTTTCAGCGAGAGGCTGATCGCCTTCGAACTGAGGGGAAGTGAACATGTTGTCGCTCCAACGATCGCTATGGCGCTGGTCCCTTCCGTTCTTTGTGACAGCCTTCTTGTTGGGGGTGTTCTTGGTGAGCGCGTCAAAGACAAGTGCTCACTCAGCTTCCTCGTGGTATCCACTTGAGTGGCCCTCATCGACGACCGCTTTCAGGCTAGGTCATCTTGACTCGCCACTGAACACCAGTACGGCCAAGAGCTCCATCAAGGCCGGAGATGACCCGTGGAACGCGACGTCTGCCTCCCACGATTTCTCGAACAGCAGTGAAGACAGCAGCGTGACGTGGACAAATAGTTGCCTCACGACGGGCTACGGGAACCAGGTATGGATCGTTAGCGCCGACATCAGTTGGCCTGGCGCCACCTACCGATGCGGTGGCACGTACCTAACTCGTGTGGTCATTGTTTTGGATGACGTCGGAATCAGCTGGTATACGGGCTCTGGCTCACCGGGCGGATCGCAGTACGACTTGCGGTCTGTCGTGACACACGAATTCGGGCACGCGGGTGGCTTCGCCTATCACTGGAGCTCGTCCGATGCCGACTGCACGGGGTCAGACGCAGAGACGATGTGCGTGGGAAACCCGCCGGTAGGGAACGTTTACGAGCGGACCCTTGAGACACATGAGAAGCATACGTATGACGATGCCTACTAGTCTGTGAAGTCGATGCGTTTAGGAGGGAGGGCCTCCACTGCGGCATTGGTCGTCATACTTGCTGGCGCTTGCAGCGGCGGAAACCCGCAGACGGCCAGGTCCGTCTCGAGCCAGTCGACTCCGAACACAGCGGCACTTCCGTCGAACCGGGCGACGGGGCCGGTCGGTGGAGCGTATGTCGCGATCGGCGATTCGTACTACCTGCTCATCTGTGAACGGATCGCCGACTACGGCCTGGGGGTCGATACCGAGAGAGAGGTATCGACTTGGAGCATCACCGGGGTCGATACGGCCCCCCGAGTGTTCTCGGTCGTGGGGAGGGACCCGGATGAGTACGTAGCGATTGAACTGGACCGAGCTGATTGTCGCTTGACGGAGAGACGCAGCGGAATGATCGAGTGGTATTTGGGAGTGCGTGCAGACAAAGACGGTCCGCTTGTGTCCACCGATCCTCGGTAGTGAATCACCCCGGGTTTGGTAGAGACTCTGATGTTCCCCGGGTTTTCCGGAGTCAGCTTGCTTGACTCGTTTGGGCAACGGTCAGGTTGTCGTGGTGGATTCTCTCGTACTCGATTGGGGTTCGCATCCCAAGGGCGGTGTGTCGTCGCTGGCGGTTGTGGAAGACCTCGAGGTATTCGAAGATGGCGTTGGCCAGCTCGATGCGGGTGCGCCAGCGCTGCCGGTTGAGTAGTTCGACTTGCATGCGCCCCCAGAACGCTTCGATGACAGCGTTGTCGAAGCAGTCGCCGACGGTGCCGATCGATGCCAAGGCACCGACTTCGGCGAGTCTGATGCTGTAGGCGATGGCGGTGTACTGGGTGCCGGCATCGGAGTGGTGGATGAGCCCATCGATGAGTTGGTTGGCTTGTTCGCGGGTCCACAGGGCCATCTCGAGGGCGTCGAGGGGTAGCTCGGTGGGCATGGTGGCCTTGGTCCGCCACCCAACGATCCGCCGTGAGTACACGTCGGACACAAGCGCGGTGAACACCGTGCCCGACCATGTCGGCACATAGGTGAAATCGACCACCCACAACTCGTTGGGTTTCGACGCTGTGAAGTCCCGATTCACCCGATCTGGTGGCCGGACCGTTCCCGAATCGGGTCGGGTGGTCACAAACCTCTTGTCACGGCGCGCCCCGCGCAGGCCGTTGGCCCGCATCAGCCGTTCGACCTGGCAGCGTGGCACCGGACCAAGTTCAGGATGCTCGCCACGGGCTTGTTCGCGTCGTAGTTCCGCATGAACCTTGCGGTACCCGTACAGGCCACGTCCGATCTTGGGATCGCCATGAACCCGACGGATGTGCTCCAACACGATCTCGTCGCGTTGAGTCCGCGCCGATGGCCGTCGGGTCTTGGCGGCGTAGTAGGTGGAAGGGGCGATCCCACAGTCATGCTCACGCAGCACTCTGCAGATCGGCTCGACCCCGAACGGGTCCTTATGGGCGTCGATGAACTCGACTACCACGGCAGTCGCGGGTCGAGCTCCCGCGCGAAGAAACTCGACGCCGCCAACAAGATCTCGTTGGCCCGTTTCAGCTCCGCCACCTCCTGTCGCAACGCCTTCATATCGGCAGCCTCCGACGTCGTCACACCACGACGGCGGCCACTATCGATCTCAGCCTGCTTGCACCAGCCTCGCAGCGTGTCAGGTACCACCCCAACACGCTGCCCGATCCGGTGCACCGCCGCGTTCAACGACAACTTCTCGTCCTGGTCCCGGGCCTCAAGAACGAGCCTGATCGCCCGCTCCCTCAACTCGTCGGGATACTTCCTTGGTGCTGGCATACCTCCACCTTTCCGTGGAATCGATGCCTCCACAAATCCCGGGTCGCTTCAGATCGGGGCTAGTTCTGCATACCGCTCCCGAAGTTGCTGGCCACCGACGAAGTCAAGGCCCTCTTGGACATTCCGCTGCGAGACGGGGACGGACTGATCCAGCGGCGAGCAGCCACCCTCTCAACCCTCGTCGACAGAGGCGTGCTAGTAGGGTGCGGCTGCTCATAACGCAACCGATCATTGTCAGGACGTGATCACTATGAGCAGAAGGGACACCGCCACCACGAGTCGTTCATCCCGTGGTCAGGCATCAGGAAAGGAGCGGCTCTCCGGCGTGCTTGCCTTGGCCTTGGCTCTGTTGCTCCTTATCGGCAGCCCCGCCCTGGGCGATGCACCGGACCATGCTCAGGCGACGGACCAAGCAGCTCCCGGCTTGGACCCAGCGTTGAGCGCTGTCGTACCCGAGGCTGATCGAGCGATCCCGGCTGACGGCCTGCTGCAGGCTGCCGCCTGTTCGACCGCCAAGGGTGCTGACTTCCAGTACCTCGCTATCACGGTGCCGAGCCACTGGAAGGATGTGGTCGGCGAAGAGGAGTCTCCTCTCACCGCTTGGTACGGCGAGGAGCAGATGGCAGCCAAGGACCGCGTCCAGGAATGGGTACACGCCAACGACAAAGGCGCCATGACCTACTACCTCGACCTGCTCCGGCAAAGCTACGTGGTGACGGTTGATCCAGGACTATCGGCTATGGACCGGGCCGCAATCCGTGCGAGCCTGCAGGAAGTCTCCGGCAATGCCCTTCGTGTTCTGGTCCAGCCCGCCTGCATCAGCCAAGAGGAGTTCGAAGAGGCTGGGGAGCTCGCCTCCAAGATCGGGGCACTGGGCGTGCCGCACACTCTTCGTCTCAATCGGTCGGCTACCAAGTACGAGGTTCACGTCGCGCCAGATCACGCCTCACGTGCTCGGGATCTCGTCCCTCAGGGGCCAGCCATCGTGCTCGTCGAGCAGCAAACGGAAGGCTCCTTGAATGACAGGATGAATGACGGATCGGCCCACTACGGTGGCGCCCGCCTAACGCCTTACTATCTGGGGACAGGCTACTGCACTGCGGGTTTCACGATGGTCAACGGCTCTTCACATCGAATGATCACCGCAGGACACTGCAGCGCTTCTTACCCCTCGTACTGGAGTTGGTACTCCGGCAGTCAGTGGTTTGGCGGCTCCGAGAGCTCCTATAACTGGTGGAACACGAGAGACATCATGCTCCTCGGCTCGACTGGGTCCTCCCACAAGTACTCAAGGACAATCCACGTGGATCCGCCGACAGGTGACACCCGGGCTGTCAACAGCAAGGGAACGGCCTCCGTTGACTCCACGGTCTGCATCTCCGGGCACGTTTCGAAGGCTAAGTGCGGTCTCATTGTTGAGGAGTACGGGGACTTCTCTGCCCTTGTCACCGGGCTGGTGGAGACCTACACCGGATACGCGGTGGATCCCCTCTACCGCTCAGTGAACCAGCCGGGCGATTCTGGAGCTCCCATCTACCAGAAGGTGACGTCATGTGACTGCGCGAGGATCGTGGGCATGAACATCGCTGAGGCCCCTGGACAGGAGAACACCCTGTTCCTCAGCACGTCGACTATCGAGTCGGCGATCTCTCCGTGGAAAGTGAAGACGAGTGGTTCGTCGGGCACTCCCTAGAGCAGCCTCTACCGCCCTGATCGTGGCGCTGGCACTCTTGAGTGCCAGCCCCACGCTGGCGGAAGTCACAATCAGCGAGACCTCCCAGTGTGCACGCCCGCCCGGCGCAGACCTAGAGGAAACCAGCCGGCTTTCGTACGAACTCCAGTTGGATGGCGCAAAGGAGGTCCCGTGGAACGCTTGGCGGGAAGCCCCTGAGACTGTGGCGGCGCTGGAGCGGCTTTGGGCCTATCGTGATGTCCATCGGGACGTGCTCTTCGGTTCATTCGTTGATCCCTTCGAGCAAGTCGCTGTCCTCGTCGTCGATTTCGGTGGGCCCGTTGAGCAGGTTGCTGATCAGGTGTCGGAGATCTTCGGCGATCATCCCCTCCATGTTCGAGTCGTCGAGGCCTGCCGTTCGCTAGCGGTCGTGCTGGAGGCAGTCATGGAGCTTCGCTCTCGGGGCGTGTTCGCACTGGTTGAGGACCAGACGAGCGGCGTCATGGTCCAGACGGATCTCCCACTCATGTCGGAAGCGGAGGCTTGCGAGCTCGAGGAGGAGTTCGAAGAGGTAGGTCTGGCGGTGTTCTTCGGCGACGCCGAGCCCCATGGGCGGTGGGCAGATTGTGCTCCATCCTCGACGTCAGGCGCGCCTTCCTCAGCGGAAGAGCCACCCTCCTCTTCAGTTGTCCTGAACGATGATCCTCCCACATCGACTACTGCACAGCTGTCACTGCCAGAGCAGTCCAACGAGGAATTGCCCTTTCAGTCAGCGGCGGAGGCCTACGTCGGGGCGGGAGCCGTGCTCTTGGTGCTCTTGTATTGGTGGAGGCGAAGGAAGCGTGAAGCGCCCCGGGTTTAGTAGAGGGCTGGTTTTCCCGGGGCCTGGTGGTCCTGGGACTGGTTGTGACGGTAGTAGTTGGTCTCGTACTCGATGGGGGGTAGGTGGCCGATTTCGCCGTGGAGGCGGATGTGGTTGAACCACCACACCCAGTTGAGAGTGGCCAGTTCGAGGTCTTCGGCACCGCGCCATGGGCCTTCGTGGCGGACACACTCGGTTTTGTAGAGGCCGATCACCGACTCTGCCATGGCGTTATCGAACGATTATCCGGCCAATCTGGGGGCGGGGTGGAGTGTTGTGGGTCAGTTGGCCTTGCGGTGGGGTTGCTGTGTTTCGAGTCGGCGGAGTCGTTCTTCTTGTTGGCGGACGCGGTCGGCGATGGCTTCGAGGCCGGTGCGGAGGTGGGCGATCTCGGCGCCGAGTCCGGTGAGGGTGCGTCGGTCGTGGGTGTGGCTGCGGTGTTCCTCGATCACAGCCCGGAGTTGGGGGTTGCGGTAGAGGGTGGTGCGGCTGATGCCGGTGTGGTTGGCGACGGCGGTGAAGGTGATGGCCGTTCCGGCCGCGGCGAGTTCGGTGCAGGCGGCTTCGACGTGGTCGAGGTTGTCGGCCATCATCCGGCCTCGGTCTGTTCGATGAGGGCGTCGAGACGGTCGAGGAGCTTGTGGTGGCGGTCGGCTTCGTCGGTCCAGCCTCGTGTTTGGGCGTCGGCGGCGAGGGTTTGGGTGTCGACGCGTTGGGCGGTGAGGATGGCGACTGAGGCGGTGTCGGTCCGGAAGCTGGGGCAGTGTTCGCAGATGTTGGCGTAGGGGCAGGCGCCTTGGGCGAGCGCGCGGAGGCAGTGCCCGCCGGCGAGCCGTGACTTGATCACCGGAGCGTTGCGCCAGTCGTCGTCGGCGCAGCCGTTCCCACAGGCGCCGACGCTGGTGAGGGGGATTGGTGGCCGGCCGGTGGGTGTGGGCATGGCGCCGAGGCGGGTTTTTGCCAGGTCGAGTGCGCGTTCGTATTCGGCGCGGACGGTGGCGTCGAAGAGGTGGGCGTAGCGCAGGCTCATCTCGGCTGAGACGTGGCCAAGCAGTGCCATGAGCGCTTGGAGGGACACCCCGGCATTGACCAGGGCGGTGGCGTAGGTGTGACGCAGCTGGTGGGGGGTGACGTGGCCGATCCCGGCGGTCTCGGCGCTGCGGGCCAGTTCCTTACGCACGGCGGTCTGGGAGAGACGGCGGCCGTGGTGGGTGAACAGGAACTGGGTGGGTCTCCCGGTGCGTGGATGCGGCAACGGCCGGCCGGGGGTGCGGGTGGCGGCGATGCGGTCGAGGAGGGTGACCGGCCGAGCGATCGCGCCCGGGTCTTGGCGAGATTGCGAGCGATGCCAAACAACCACGGCGCAGCGTCTGCCGCAGCGAACTCATCTCTCTTCCGAAAGGCGATTGTGAAAGCCTCGCTCGCCAAGTCGACAGCGTCGACGGTGCCCACCCGGCGAGCGAGGTACGTGTAGATGCGGGTGTGGTGTCGGTGATAGATCTCCTCGAACGCGTGAGGATGCGCAATCGAACTCCGCATCAGTTCGGCGTCTGAGAGTCTCCTGTTCGACATTCGGTGTGATCAAGGATTGCAGACAACCCGATGGATCAGGTCGCCCAGAAGCTCAGCGACTCTGCGGCGTTGTTCAGCCAGCAGAGATTGTCGATTCGAAAGCAGCCCCGTGGATCCGCGCATTCCCCTGGCCGACAGGCAGCCTCGAACCCTCTCACCCAGTGTCAACAACCCTCTCACCAGAGTGTCAACAACACTCCAACTGCAGGTCAGACACAACGTCCGAGAACGTGAGTGCCGCTTCCGCGCGGCTACGCGCGAAAGAAGAGGACATCGACAATGGCAACGAAATGACATTCTGCCGACAGGGTCGACCCGCATGATCGGGCCATGAACGAGAACGATCGTCTCCTCACCGCAGAGGAACTGGCCGACTTCCTCGACGTCCCGATCAAGACCCTCTACGCATGGCGCTACCGCGGGGAAGGGCCCGTCGGCTTCCGGGTCGGTAGGCACATCCGCTACCGATGGATCGATGTCGAGGAGTGGATCGAAGACCGTATCGCCTATACGTGTCACTCCCGGGTGGCACAATCGCCGTAGAGCCATCGGTTTGGTTGATTCGAGGGGGTGTCATCGTGGCATGGGTAGAGAAGACGAACAAGGACAAAGGCCACGCCTGGCGTGTCGGGTATCGAGGCCCCGACCGGCGTCAGCGGTACAAGACGTTTACCCGCAAGGCTGACGCCGACCTGTTCGCTGCGACCGTCGAGACCGACATGTCCCGCGGCGATTGGACCGACCCGCGGCTCGGCAGGATCACCGTCGCCGAATGGGCCCACCAGGTCGAAGCCAGCCGCCTGAACCGCCGCCCGTCCACGATCGCTCGAGACGACTCATACCTACGCAGCTTCATCCTCCCCATCTTCGGAGACCACGGGCTGGTTCAGGTCCAGCCCGTGGCGGTCCAGCAGTGGGTCGCCGGGCTCAACACCGCCGCATATGCGCCGGCGACGATCCGGAAGGCCTACGAGCTCCTCGCCCGGATCTTCACCGCAGCCGTCGACTCGGGCCTGATCGCCCGCACACCGTGTCGGGGCGTGAAGCTGCCGAAGATCGAACAGAGCGAGAAGCGGTACCTCTCCCCCACCGAGATCCGGCACCTCGCCGATGTCATCGATCCCCGGTTCCAGGCACTCGTGCTCACCGCTGCGTACAGCGGTGCCCGGTTCGGGGAGCTCACCGGCCTCGGCGTCGAGCACTACCAACCGCTCAAGAGAACGATCCGCATTGAACGCAACCTCACCGAGCTCTCCGGAAAGCTCGCCTACGGAGAGACCAAGACCCGCGCAGCCCGACGCACCGTCTCCATCCCGACGTGGCTCGTCGATGTCCTTGCCCAACACATCGCGACTTACCCCGGAAACGACGGCCTGATCTTCACCGCACCAGCAGGAGGGCCTCTGCGTCGCGCCAGCTTCCGCAGCCGCCATTGGAAACCCGCAGTGCGCTCCTCCGTTGGTGAACCGTGCCGGTTCCATGACATGCGACACACCCACGTGGCGCTCCTCATCGACCAAGGAGCCCACCCATCGGTGATCGCCTCTCGGCTCGGCCACACGTCGGTACGGACCGTCCTCGACGTTTACGGACACCTCTTCGAGGGCCTCGACCGCGACATCGCCGACTCGCTCGATGCGCCCTCCAGCGCACCTGCTGCCTACTTTCTGCCTACTTCGGAGCAGAACACGGTCGTCAACTTCCCACAGACATAGTCGAAACCCTTGCGGTGCAAGGGTTTCTTGAGTGGGCGTTGACGGGCTCGAACCGCCGACCCCTGCCTTGTAAGGGCAGTGCTCTCCCAGCTGAGCTAAACGCCCGAGTGCGGCAGGATACCGGCCGTCGCCGAGGTAGGGGCCCTCGGTGACGTCGTGCCTCTCGCGTAGCCTTGGTGTGAACAGCCCGTTGAGGAGTCCATGACCCTTTCCCACGACATCGGTCCGGTCGACACCCCCCTCCTGCGCGAGACCATCGGGCACAACTTCGAGACGACGGCAGCCACCTGGCCGGAC
>JBFKVA010000063.1:0-12029 GCA_041635475.1 Acidimicrobiia bacterium
AGCGGGAGCGGACCGGGTCGGCCTCGGGGTACGAGAGTTCACGCCCCGGCCGGCGGTAGGGAGAGCGGAGTAGGGAGTACGGTGAACGGAGGGTCGACTCCAGCTCCTCGTACCTTCGCCCCTCGTACTTCGTACTTCGTACTTCGTACCTCGTACCTCGTCGCTCGTCGCTCCACGCTCGAATCCCTCGTACCATGACGGAATGACCCAGGCTGAGCCGGATGGCATCTGAGCAGGTGCCGGTCGACACCGTCACCATCGAACCGCTCCTCGACCTCCACCGCGAGTACCACCACGACGTCGGCGACGTCGACACGATCACGCGGGCGTTCGCGGTCGCCCGCGACGCCCACGACGTCCAGGTGCGCAAATCCGGGGAGCCGTACATCACCCACCCGATCGCGGTGGCCGAGATCCTCGCCGGGTATGGGCTCGACGTCGACACGATCGTTGCCGCCCTGCTCCACGACGTGGTCGAGGACACCCCCCTCACCGTGGAGGACGTGAGGCGAGACTTCGGCGGGTCGGTGGCGGACCTCATCGACGGCGTGACGAAGCTGGATCGGATCCGCTTCGACTCCCGAGAGGAGCAGCAGGCGGCCACGATCCGCAAGATGGTCGTGGCCATGGCTCGTGACGTGCGGGTCCTGCTCATCAAGCTGGCCGATCGACTCCACAACATGCGGACCCTGGGGGTGCTCAGCCCCGAGAAGCAGGAGCGCATTGCCCGCGAGACCCTCGAGGTCTACGCCCCCCTCGCCCATCGGCTCGGCGCCCAGGACATCAAGCACGAGCTCGAATCGCTCTGCTTCGAGGTGCTCTACCCCAAGCGCCACGCCGAGATCGAGGATCTCATCCAACAGCGCTCGCCGCACCGCGAGGCGGTGATCGCCGACGCCGTCGCCCGCATCTCCGACGCGCTGGGCAAGGTGGGAATCGACGCCGAGGTCTCGGGGCGGCCGAAGCACCACTACTCGATCTACCGCAAGATGGTCACCACCGGCCGGCCCTTCGAGGAGATCCACGACCTTATCGGGGTACGGGTCATCGTGCGGGACCTCCCGGCCTGCTACGCCGCGCTGGGGGTCATCCACGCCATGTGGCCCCCACTCCACGGTCGGTTCAAGGACTACGTGGCAATGCCCAAGTTCAACCTCTACCAGTCGATCCACACGACGGTCATCGGGCCCGGAGGCAAGGCCCTCGAGGTGCAGCTGCGCTCGTGGGAGATGCACCAGACCGCCGAGTACGGGATCGCCGCCCATTGGCGATACAAGGAAGGTGTCTCGGCCGAAGGGATCCCCTGGTTGGCCGACCTCCGGGACCTCGACGAGGACCAGGCGGACCCCGAGGACTTCCTGCGATCGATGAAGCTCGACCTCTACCAGGACGAGCTGTTCGTGGTCACTCCCAAGGGCGACGTCAAGACGCTCCCGATCGGCGCCACCCCCATCGACTTCGCCTACTCGATCCACACCGAGGTCGGCCATCGGTGCACGGGGGCCAGGGTGAACGGGAGGCTCGTGCCCCTCGACAGCAAGCTCGAGTCCGGCGATGTCGTGGAGATCATCACTTCCAATCGGCCCGACGCCGGTCCCAGTCGCGACTGGGCGACGTTCGTGGGCACCGCCCGGGCCCGAGGTCGGATCAAGCAGTGGTTCCAGCGTGAACGGCGTGAGAGCGCCCTCGCCGAAGGGCGACAACGGGTGCTGGACCTCCTTCGCAAGGAAGGGCTGGGTCTCGGCCAGGCAGCCCGCGACCGCATCCTCACCACCGTGGCGGCCGACCTCGGGCACAAGGACCTGTCATCGCTGTTCGTGGCCGTGGGCGAGGGAGGGCTCACCGCGGCCATGGTCGCCACCCGGGTCGTACGCGAGGTGCGCCCCGAGGTGGAGGTCGAACCCGACGACGAGGATCTCCTGGCACCCGCCCGGCTTCATCGCACCCGCTCGCGGGGAACCGGGATCGTCGTCGAGGGCTTCGACGACATGTGGGTTCGGATCGCCCGGTGCTGCGCGCCCGTCCCCGGGGACTCGATCATCGGGTTCGTCACGGTCGGCCATGGCGTGTCGGTCCATCGGGCCGACTGTGTCAACGTGGGAACGCTGGCCGAAGAGCGCCTCGTCGGCGTCGAATGGGCAGCCGACCGAATCGGGTCGTTCGCGGTGTGGGTGCAGGTCGAGGCCCTCGATCGGTCGGGCCTGCTGCGCGACGTGACGTCGGCCGTTTCCGACATGGGCGGCAACATCCTGGCGTCGTCCTCGGTGACCGGCCGCGACCGGACCGCCATCCTCCGGTACGAGGTCGAGCTCGTCGACCCGGCCCAGATCCACCGACTCCTGAGCGAGGTGAGAGCCGTGGACGGCGTGTACGAAGCCCACCGCATCGTCCCCCGCGGCACCGACGCGGACTGAATTGCATCAAGAACGTCGGTCTCTTGACCGATACTGCTGCTTGAGATGAGTCCACGATCGCATGATCCCCATGCGACCCGCTCCCGGCGGGTCGCCGTTCGGCTGTCCTCCGAGGACGGCTTCGGGCTCGTTGAGGCCGTCATCGCCCTCGGCATCATCTTCGGTCTCGTGCTCGTCCTCATGCGAACCCTCGACACCAGCACCCGGGTCCTGGTGGAAACCCGCCGGACCTCGGCCGCCAACACATTCGCGGTGGAACTCCTCGAACGGGCCCAAGCGCTCGAGTGGGAGCACATCGGGCTCGCCGTCTCCACCAACGGAGCGGACTGTGCCACCGAGCAGGTCGGGTGTGCCACCTACCTGGCGGAGTTCCCGGAGCTGGCCTCCGATGGTGCCGGCGGGTACACGTTCGACGGCGAGCAGATGGTGTTCACCAACTCGGACACGTTCCGGCCGTTCCTGTCGTTCCACGAGCAGGTGGAACGGGACGGGACGCTCTTTGACCGCTACATCTTCGTCAGCTCGGTCGACAGCGACGTCGACGGCGACGAGGACTATCGGCGGGTGACGGCCGCAGTGTCGTGGATCGGGGCTGGGGGCTTCCGCAATCGGATCATGCAGGCGGCACTCATCACCGCCTACGTTCGCCCCTCCCAGCCCCTCATCCGAACCGACGTCCTCTACTCCGAGGGGTCCGTCGACCTCACCGGACTCACCGAGACCGGGGCCCTCATTCCCGGCACCGGGTGGGCCGAGGTCATTCCGACGTCACGGGAGCAGGTGGTCTTCGGCGTCACCCATCCGTCCGTCAAGTTGACCGCCCTCTCCGACTTCGTGTCCGAGGCTCGCACGCTCATCTCCAGCTCGGGGCTCTCGCTGTTGCGGTGGGCCGGGCTCGACGGCGTCATCGGCACGGCTGACGACGCGATCTCCCGCATCGACCCCACCGAACTCTCGTTCTTCTCCGACGACGACGTCTTCACCACCCCGATCGGCCAGGACGGTCCCGGGGTCGCCGTGATTCCCGCCCTCGTCCAGAACGGCGCCGCCCCCCGCGACCTCGTGTACCTGGAGGTCGGGTTCGCCGACTGGTGGGGCGGGGCGGCCGCCAACACGTCCATGACGGGCAGGGCCGACGCGGTGACCACCGGCATGGGCGCCGACGGCCTGCCCTACGCCGAGGCCATGTACTCGGGGGTCGGCAAGGCGTTCCTGGGTACTCGTGAGTACGCCAACGCGGCAGTCATCGCCCTCTACGACGTCGAGGGACACGACATAGACACCCACGGCACCGGCGTCGACTTCATCTTCTACCAGCGCGGGAACCGTTCCAGCGCCGACCCACTCACCGTGTCGGCGACCGCCGACCGCGCCGTCAGCTCGGGCGACCAGACGACCACCGGCTCCATCAGCATCGACACCCCGGACTTCACCCTCCTCTACGACGATGCGATGGAACACGGGTACAACGACTTCGAGGGGTGGGTGCTCATCACCATGCCGGACCTGGCCATGGCCACCGGCAACGTCGAGGCCGGGGAGGCGGCGACCAACCTCTTCCTGCCGACCTCGGGCAACATCGTCGTACGGACCTGGGACCCCTCGATCGAGGACTACATCACACACCCCGCGATCGACTACGCCGCCTTCGGATCCGACTGCACCGCGGTCCTGGCCCCCGTCATCATCGACGTCGGAACCGTCGCGGCCCCCCTGCTCCAGACCCTCGACGGCGGCCACAACCCCGACCACTACCCGGACCTGGCCTACGAGGTGGTGGGGACCGTGACGATCAACCCGTGGTGTTCGCAGACAACGACCGACGGCTCACTCATCACCCGGTCGGTGTGGCAGACGGTGGGCCCCATGGTGAGCGTCACCATCGCCTACAAGGTCACCGACCGCTTCCCGCTCTTCGCCGACGCCCTCGCCGACCCCATCACGCTCTTCGACTTCACACTGGGCGTGACCGGCGACACCGTCCAGATCGTGTCCGTCTACACGAAGCCGGACGCATGACCCGGCGACTCCGCTCCGATGCGGGAGTGACCCTCCCGGAACTCATGGTCACGATCGCGATCCTCTCCATCGTGGGGATCGTGTTCACGAGCGTCATGGTGTCGTCACTCAACGCGACGAGGAACGTGGAAGGTGCGGCCCGCACCAACGACGACCTTCGTCTCGTGCTGGCGACGATGGACCGGGAGATCAAGTCGGCCAGCCAGATCTGTCACCCGTCGACGGCGTACTCGTCCAACCAGCTCATCTTCGAGACCCGCGTCGGATCGGGGGCCACCCAACGCATCTCCTACTCCTTGAGCGACCCGGACGGTGACGGTGTGGCCGACCTCGTCAAATCCGTCGACGGAGACACCAGGATCGTCGTCACGGACGTCGTCAACCAGTGGGTGAGCGCACAAGAAGGCATCGATGACCTCCTCTTCACCAACCAGGGGATCGAGGAGTACGGCGGCACCACCATTCCCGGCTCTCCCGCCCAGGGCCGGGTGGTGAGCATCCGACTGTGGGTCGATTACAACCCCCGAGATGACATCAGCCCGAAACTCGAGACCGTGGAGTTCAACGGGCGCAATATCTGGAATCCGAACGCGGGCTGCGCATGAGGTGCCTGACATGAACAAACTCTTCAACGACGAATCCGGCTTCAGCATGGTGCTTGCCCTCTCCGTAGCATTCGTGGTGTTCGCACTCGGCACGGTGTGGTGGCTGACGTCGGGCCACGAACTCGACGAGGTGATCTACAGCGAGCATCGGGTGGCCGCCCAGACCGCCGCCGAAGGTGGTGCCCGCTACGCGATGGCCGTCCTGGCCGACGACATCATCGACCCCACCTGGATCGGGGTGGCGGCCGACAACTCGACGACCGTCCTCACGGCCGATGGCGTCCGGACCGCCCTGGCGAACCCGGCCTTCGCCTACGTGGCCAGTGGTACGAGCGACGGCGCCCTCGGAAGCACCTGTGACCTCGCGGTGCATAGGTCATCGGCAGCCGGCGACCAGCTCGGGCTTTGGTGGGTCCGGATCGTGCCGGTGGACCTCGATGAACACCTCTACCAGGTCGAGTCGTGGGGTTGGGGCCCGTCCACCACCCACCGCCAGCACGTGACCCAGAAGGTCGCGATCCAGGTGAAGCTCGTGTCGGAGTTCGGGGGCTTCACCCATGCCCTGTTCGCCGAGTCTCACCTCACGGGCCTCAACCGTAAAGAGGTCTACGGCGACGTGTACGCCGGCTCCACGGCCAACATCTCGAACAGTACGAGCGTCTACGTCAACGAGGCCGGTCATCCCGGCCTGGGCAAACTCCGGGTGAACGGGGACCTCGTCATCGCGTCGGGATCCAACAACTTCTTCCAGGGCCGCGTCGACGTCCAGGGTGTCGTCCGTGACGACAAGTCCGGGAGCGCCTACGCCGACCTCTACGTGCGCAACGACGAGTCCATCGAGCCGGCCACCGCGTACGGGGGGGACTCGTATTTCAAGAAGGCGAACGTGTCGTCGCAGGCCAACTTCCTCACCGGTAGCTGGTCGGGCGAGATCAATGGGACGGTGGTGAACCCGGTCAACCCCATGGCCGACGTCCCGGCGATTCCCCTTCCCGGGTTCGTGTGGAACGCCGCCCAGAAGGCCGCGTATGTGGCCAATGGGTTCACCGTCGTCGAACACGCGTCGGTGGCTGCCTTCGAGACGTGGTTTGCCGCCAACAAGAACGACCTCCAGCACGTCCACCACGTCCCCGGGCCGCTCAACCTCAACTTCAACGGAAGCCGGATGGTCGACTCGTTCATGGTCATCTCCGACGGCGACATGTCGGTCACCAAGACGCCTTCCACGGCGGCCTCGGTCGATGCGATGGACCTCGTCCTCGTCCAGCTCGACCCGGCCGGTCGTCTCACGACCTCCAACCAGGTCACCTCGGTCGACGGGGTACTGCACCTGCTGCTGTTCTCGAATGGCGAGTTCGACGCCGCCAACCAAACCACCGTGTACGGGGCGATCTACGGCAAGGACGACGTCTCCACCAACCGGGTCGAAATCCACTTCCGCCCGCCCGACGACGAGATCGTCGTGGGGTTCGACTTCACGGCAGCCCCGCCCGACTCCTACACCGCCCAGCCGCTCGTGTGGCGCTCCCTGAACGTGAGCGACCCGACCCCGATCACCGACTACTGCGGTGTGCCCGGCGGGGCGGCGGCATCGGTGCCTCCTCCCGGGTCGACGACGACCACGTCCACGACGACCACCACGGTTGGGCCGACGACCACGACCACGAGCACCACGACGACAACCACGACCACGCTGCCCCAGCAGGTCTGCGTGAAGTGGAACCCGCAGGGCAAATGCACGCAGTGGGCGTGATCACCCGGTCGGGGTGAGTTCCGGGTCGAGGCATGGGTGCCCTAGCCTGCCTCCATGCTCATCGACGCCGCCGAGTTGTGGCTCGCCCAGACGAACACGTACGTGGTTGCCCCCGGGCGGGGAGGGCCGTGTGTCGTCGTCGACGCGCCACCGGACGCAACGGGGATCGCCGCGCTGATGGCCCGCAACGACCTGTACCCCGAGGCGCTGCTGCTGACCCACGGCCACATCGACCACATGGGTGGAGCCGAGCCCCTGTCCCGGTCGAGGCCAATGGCTGTGTACGTCCATCCCGACGATGACTTCCTCACCCTCAACCCGGTCCAACAGATGCGGGCGGTGTTCGGGTTCGTGGACCAGGACTACCAGCCACTCGTCGACCTCCTCCCGCTCTCCGACGGGCAGGTGATCAGCGCCGCCGGGATCGAACTCACCGTGCTCCACACCCCGGGCCACACGCCCGGGCATTGCTGCTTCATGTCCTCCGACGAGGGCGTGCTGTGGAGTGGCGACCAGTTGTTCGCCGGATCGATCGGGCGCACCGACCTCCCCGGGGGGAGCCTGGGCCAGCTTGCAGCCTCGATGCGCTCGAAGGTGATGAACCTCGCCGACGACGTCCGGGTCCTCCCCGGGCACGGCCCGGAGACGACGGTCGGCCGGGAGCGGCGCGCGAACCCCTTCCGCGACCTGTGGGCGTGAGCAGGGCCGAACTCCCCGGGGGTCAACTGATCGGACGTGGCGCAACCACCCGAGGACGGATGTGAACCGGGGGTGGGTGCAGACGGCGCTCGGGAATCCTCGGATGGCGGTACCCTCTCGCCCGCATGACCTCCTTCCAGCCTCCCAAGGGCACCGATGACATCGTTCCCCCGGTCTCCGGGGTGTGGCGACGCGTGCTGCGCACGTGGGACGACTGGGCCGAGCGCTTCGGCTACGGCCTCGTCATGACCCCGAACTTCGAGGCCACGGAACTGTTCGAGCGGGGGGTCGGGGAGGCCAGCGAGGTGGTCCGCAAGCAGATGTACACGTTCCAGGACGGGGGCGGTCGGTCGATCACCCTCCGCCCCGAAGGAACCGCCCCCACGGTGCGCGCCTACCTGGCCAGTGGCGTCCAGGGTTCGTGGAAGGTGGCCTACTCGGGCCCCATGTTCCGGTACGAGCGACCCCAGAAGGGCCGTCGGCGCCAGTTCTACCAGGTGGGAGCCGAGCACCTGGGCAGTGACGACCCGGAGGCCGATGCCGCCATGATCGAACTGGGTTACCGCTTCCTCGACGACCTTGGCATCCCCGGCCTTGTCGTTCAACTCAACTCGCTGGGTGACCTCCAGGATCGCCCGGGCTACCTGGCGGTGCTGCGAACCTGGCTCGACGAGCGCATCGACTCGCTGTGTGACGACAGCCGCCAGACGCTGGAGATCAACCCGATGCGGGTCCTCGACTGCAAGACGTGTGCGCCGCTCCTGGCCGACGCCCCTGTTCCCACCGACCACCTCAGCCCGGGGGCGGCCGATGCGTACGGCATCGTGCGAGGTCGGCTCGAAGCGGTTGGGGTGCCCTTCGACGAGAACCCGCGGCTCGTGCGAGGCCTCGACTACTACACAAGGACGGCGTTCGAGTACGTGGCCACCGAGCTGGACGCAGCCCAGACGGCACTGGGCGGGGGCGGGCGGTACGACGGCCTGTCCGAGGCGATCGGCGGGCGGCCGGTGCCCGGCGTGGGGTTCGCGATGGGCATCGACCGGATCATCCTGGCCCTGGGGGAGGCCGGCCAGGAGCCGTCCCTCGATGTGTTCGTCGTGGCAGCTCCCGGCCGGGGAGGAGAGGCGTTCGGGCTGGCAAGCAGGCTCCGACTGACTGGTTGGCGAGTCGACATGGCCGAGGCCGGGCGTTCGGTCAAAGCCCAGTTCAAAGCCGCCGACCGCTCGGGTGCCCCCACGGTGCTCGTCGTGGGCGACGAATGGGACGACGGGGAACTCACCTACCGGGTCATGGCCGAGGGACGACAAGGACGGGTCGCGTTGGGGGAGGTCGAAGCATGGCTCCGCCAGTGAGGACCCACCGGGCAGCGGAGGTGATCGGACTCGATGAAGGGGCCTCCGTGGTGCTGGCGGGCTGGGTCTCCCGGGTCCGGGACATGGGTGGAATCCACTTCGTGGATCTGCGGGACGCCAGCGGGCTCATCCAAGTCGTGGTCGACCCGGCGGAGCTTCCGCTCGTCGACACCCTGAAGATGGAGTACTGCATCCGGGTCGAGGGGATCGTCAGGCCCCGCCCGGACGGGACCGTCAACGACGACCTGGCCACCGGGCGGATCGAGTTGGGCGCCACCGCCCTGACGGTGCTGAGCGCGTCCGAGAACCTCCCGTTCATGATCGACGACCGCTTCGACGTCGATGAACTGACCCGACTCCAATACCGATACCTCGACTTCCGGCGTCCCACGATGGCCGCGCGACTCCAGGCGCGTGCTGCCGCCACCGCGGCCATGCGATCGGCGATGACCGATCAGGGCTTCCTGGAAATCGAAACCCCAACGCTTGTTGCCTCCACCCCCGAGGGTGCCCGTGACATGCTCGTCCCTTCGCGCCTGCGCCAGGGGTCCTTCTACGCCCTGCCCCAATCACCCCAGCTCTTCAAGCAGCTGCTCATGATCGGCGGGGTCGAGCGGTACTTCCAGTTCGCCCGGTGCTACCGGGACGAGGACTTCCGGTCCGACCGCCAGGTCGAGTTCACCCAACTCGACCTCGAAGGGGCGTTCTGGGCCGAGGAGGACGTGCAGGCCGCGGTGGAGGCTGCCGTCATCGCGGCCACGAGCGCGGTGAGGGGAGTCAGCCTGTCGCCCGGGTTTCCCCGCTTGACCTGGCGTGAGGCGATCGATCTCTACGGCACGGACAAGCCGGACACCCGCTTCGACATGCGGCTGGTGGACCTGTCGGCGGTGTTTCAAGCAACCGAGTTCAGGGGATTCGGCGGAGCCCTGGCCGACGGCGGGGTGGTCAAGGCCATCAACGCCGGACCCCAGGAGTTGTCACGATCAGGCCTCGATGCCCTCGTGGAGAAGGCGAAGACCCTTGGCGCCGCCGGGTTGGCCTGGGCCGTGGTTGAAGAAGGAGGCACGCTGCGGTCTCCGATCGCCAAGTTCCTCTCCGCGACGGAGGCGGATGGCGTGATCACAGCCCTCGGGGCGAAGGCCGGAGACGTGCTGCTGATCATCGCCGGGGCGTGGCGACCGAGCAGTGAGATCCTCGGCCACCTCCGGTTGGATCTCGGCCGCCCTCAGGCCCACGACGAACTCGCCTATCTGTGGGTCATCGACTTCCCGGTCTTCGAGGAGACCGACGACGGTGGCCTGGCCCCCGCTCATCATCCCTTCACCGCGCCGCACTCGGCCGACGAGATGCGCACCAACCCTCGGGATGCGCTCTCGCGGGCGTACGATCTCGTCCTCAACGGCACCGAGCTCGGCTCCGGTTCGGTGAGGATCCACGACCCCGACGTCCAGTCCCAGGTGTTCAAGACGCTGGGCATCACCGACGAGGAGGCCGAGCGGCGGTTCGGGTGGTTCATCAGGGCGTTGCGCTACGGCACCCCACCCCATGCCGGCTTCGCCGTCGGGTTCGACCGCCTCATGGCGATCCTCGTGGGAGCGTCCAGCATCCGCGACGTCATCCCGTTTCCCAAGACCCAACGGGGCGTCGACCCGTTGTCCGGCAGCCCCGGCCGTGTCGAAGAGATGCAGCTCGGCGAACTCGGCCTCGACGTTCTTCCTGCAGTCCGTGCCGCGTGGGCGGACGAGGACGACGCCACCGAGTAGGGAGGCCGGAGAGCGCTCTACGCTCCGTGCCATGGATCTGTTCTCCGAGGAACGGGCGCAACGACGGGCCGCGGCGGCTCCCCTTGCAGCTCGGATGCGGCCCCGCTCGATGGACGAAGTCGTCGGTCAGTCCCATCTTCTCGGCCCGGGCACCTCATTTCGGGCGATGATCGATCGCCGCCGACTCGTCTCGATGCTCCTCTGGGGTCCGCCGGGTACCGGCAAGACGACCATCGCCCGGGCATGCGCCTCGGAGATCTCAGCCGAGTTCGTGCAGCTCTCTGCGGTTTCGGCCGGGGTCAAGGATGTGCGGGAGGTGCTCTCGTCGGCCCGGAACCGGCTTGAGACGACGGAGCGCCGGACGGTCCTGTTCCTCGACGAAATCCATCGCTTCTCGAAGTCACAACAGGACGCACTCCTCCCGGGCGTCGAGGATGGAACGGTGGTCCTCATCGGGGCAACCACCGAGAACCCCTTCTTCGAGGTGAATGCTCCACTGCTGAGTCGCCTCACCCTGTTCCGACTGGAGCCGCTGGCGGAGAGCGACCTCAAGGTGCTCGTCGAACGGGCCCTGGCAGAGCAGCGGGGACTGGGGGCGGATGGGTTCTCGATCACGGATGAGGCGGTGGCGGGTCTCGTTGGCAGGAGCGGGGGAGATGCGCGGTTGACACTCACCGCCCTGGATGCAGCCGCCATCGTGGCGCTCGGCCGGGGAGCGGATGCGATCGAACTGGCGGACGTGGAGGAGGCCCTCCACCGACGAATCGTGCGCTACGACAAGGGGGGCGACCAGCACTACGACGTCATCTCGGCCTTCATCAAGTCGCTGCGGGGGAGCGATCCCGATGCTGCGATGTACTGGCTCCACACGATGCTGGCCGCCGGGGAGGATCCCGAGTTCATCGCCCGGCGAATGATCATCTTCGCCTCCGAGGACGTTGGCCTGGCAGACCACGCCTCCCTCGGTGTTGCGGTCGACGCCGCAGCTGCCCTGGCACATGTTGGACTCCCCGAGGCGTCGTTCCACCTCTCCCACGCCGCGCTTCACCTCGCCGCGGCGCCCAAGTCGAACAGTGTCGCCACCGCCATGGCGGAGGCTCGAGCGGCGGTCGAAGGGTCCTCGACGGTGTCCGTCCCCATGCACCTCAGGGACGCCCACTACCAAGGAGCAGCCACCCTCGGCCACGGTGACGGCTACCGCTACCCCCACGACCACTCCGGCCATGTGGTCGCCCAGGATCACTTCCCCCCCGAACTCGGCGAACACACCTTCTATCGCCCGACCCGACAGGGCGAGGAAGCCCAGCTGGCGGAGCGCCTGGCGGAGATCGACCGCGCCACCGGTCGCTCCCGCGACCGCGGAACCGGTCAGTGACGGCCGGCGACCTATCCTCCTGACCGCACATGGACTCCAACACGCTCCG
>JBFKVA010000064.1:0-11995 GCA_041635475.1 Acidimicrobiia bacterium
ACCGGCCCACCCGGAGGCGTTGAGACAGTACGGGGTGGGATCTCCCGGGAGGTGGACGAGGGCGAACAGATCCCCGCCGATACCACACGTCTCGGGGGCGACGACGCCCTGGACGGCGTTGGCGGTGATGGCTGCGTCGACTGCGTTTCCCCCGCGCTCATAGGTGGCCATGGCAGCCTGGGTTGCGAGGTGGTGGGGTGTGACTGCGACGTTGCCGTACCCGCGGACGAGTCCTTCCATGGCCGCGACGCTACTCCCTCGGCTGGTGATCTCGCGTGGCCAGCCGGTCTTCGCCCGAACCGTGGGCCAGATCGCGCGTTATTCGCGCGCCTGAACCCTGGGTTCCAGCGCGCGGGAGGGGTTCAGCGCTTGAGCTTGGGGAACACCCGGTTGAGGGCGTCGAGGACCGCGCGAACGCTGGCCGCCCGACCATCCTCGGTGGCAAGCGCCGACCCGACATACACGCGCTCCTGGCCGGCATCGACGAGCACGACCTGGGCGATGGCGATTGCCCGGCCCGACAGGGTGACGATCTCGAGGGCAGCCAGGGCCATGGCCGGTCCTTGGGGGATCATCTGGGACAGGGCGTTGAGCGTGGCCTCGCCGATGAGGCGGCCCCGGACCATCTGGGCGGCCGAGCCGGTGGAGACCCCGAGCGCCTGGTTGGCGCCCAACCCGAGCGCCACCGTGACCTGGGCGCCGGTCCCGTTGACCTTCTCGGCCACGTCGATGATCTCGATCCGCTCCCCGCCGATGGCCGTGCCGTCATTGATCTGGACCACCGATATGAGGCGACGATCCAGGGTGACGCCGTAGGAGGCGAGGGCGAGTGACTGGATGTCGCGCACGATCTGCTTGGCGGGTTTGGAGGAGGAAGCAACGACGTGCACTTCTTCGACCTGGGAGCCGTGCCCGACGACCCGAACGGCGTCCACCGTCGGGACCTGGCAGAGGACTTCCTCAAGTTGGGTCAGGTTCATGACGAACAAGCTAGCCAGTACAGGCCCCGATTCCGTGGATCGGGAATTACCGCGTGACTTGGTGTGACGCCTTTGGTACCGTGCCACTCGGAGTGAGTGGGGCGGTGCCAGTGGCATCCGCCGGCTTCGGCGATTCCTGACCCTCCGGGCGTGGCCCAGAAGGAAGCGTGTACAGGACGTAGGCCTCCGAGGAGGTGGCCCCCCGAAGCCGAAGACACCACTATCACCAGCGAAGCGGATGCACATCACGGCCATCCATCCAGCGCGGCCCTGAAATACGCATCTGAGGTGATTCAATCATGCGTGCTCGTCTGATTGCCATCGCCAGCGCCCTCGCAGCCCTTTTGGCTGCCGGTGCTGCGAGTTTCCGCATCAACTAGCAACCATGGCTTCGGGGGGCCACCTGCCCAGAGGACCAGAACAGAGTATTGGAAGATGAAGAATCGCAGCCTTCAACACGGTCGGCAAGCCTTGCGGCAAAGGCGCGCGACGGTCTTCTTCGCCCTCCTGGGTGCTGGCGTGCTCGCCTGGTCGTGGCAGTTCGCCGGCTCCACCTTCCCCGACCCGGGGATCTTCTGGCCGCTCGCCATCCCCTCGTTCTACCTGGCATTCAAGTCGGTGGCGGTGGCGGACCGGCTCTCGGCGTCGGCCACCGTGATGATCTACCTGTCGGCCGGCGTCGCCTTCGCCCTCACCCCGGGGAGCTCGGCCACCCTGGGCCTGGCCGCCTTGGCCGCCCTCACCCCGCTCATGCAACAGGACATCCAGGAGCGCCGTATCCACCAGCCGATCTGGAACTTCGGGCAGCTCGTCGTGACGGGGGCCGCCACCGGCCTCGTGCTCGACCTCGCCCTCGACCCCGGATCCGCTCCCTTCCTCGTCCTCGGTGCGGCGGCGGCTGCGGCTGCGGTGAACTTCCTCCTCAACATCGGTCAGGTGTACGGAGCTGTTCGGTACATCTACTCCCGCAGTCTCACGAACCTGTGGTCGGGCGCGCCCGTCCTCGTCCCGGCCCACCTCCTCATGGGGCTCGTGGGTGGGGTGCTCGGGTACGCCTTCGTCACCGTGGATCGCTGGTTCCTCCTGCCCCTCCTCATCGTGCTGTTCCTCACCGGGCACCAGTCCTTCGTCTCCTACGGCCAGCTGCGAGATGCGTACCAGGCAACGCTCTCGGGCTTCGTCAAGGCCCTGGAAGCGAAGGACTTCTACACCCGTGGCCACTCGGAACGGGTCGCCTACTTCGCCACGATCACAGGGGAACAGCTGGGACTGCGCGGGAGCCGTCTCGAGAATGTACGGTTCGCGGCGCTCCTCCACGACCTCGGCAAGACGGTCGTCCCAAAGGACCTTATCCAGAAGAAGGGGCGCCTCACCGAGGAGGAGTGGGTCATCATGCGCAAGCATGACTCGATCCTGGCCGACCTTCTCGGCCCGATCGACTTCCTCCGCCCGGTCGTGCACGCGGCGGAAGGCCACAATCTGCGGTTCGACGACCAGGAGAACCACGGGATCGAGGCCGACATCCTGGCGGTTGCCGACGCCTTCGACGCCATCACATCGACCCGGTCGTACCGGGTGGCGCTCTCGCAGGAGTACGCGTTCGGCGAACTGCGGAGGAACGCCGGGGGGCAGTTCAACCCGCGGGCCGTGGAGGGCCTCATCTCGGCCGTGCTCGACCGAGGCGAGCTCTACGGCTCGCCTGACATCCATGATGAAGAGACTGCTCGGCGCTTGGCGGAGGAGAAGGACGAGCCGCGGCCCGGCGAGCAGCTCGACAAGTCCTACTCGACGGAGGACAGCCTGTGAACAAGACCACGCCCACACCCCTGGACCTCCTCACGGTCGTGGCGCTTGCCGGCGGCGCGCTGCTCCTGGCGTCCCGCACCGAGGCATCGATGTGGATGGCCCTCGCCGTGATCGGCTTCGCGGCCTCGCCGCTGCTGCCCATCTCGTCGGCCTCGGAGCGCGTCTACGACCTCTACTACGTCGTGGCGGCCACGATTCCCTTCCTGTTCCCGGAGCCTGCGCCGACCATCCTGTTGCTGCTCCTGGGGACCGCAGCCATCCGCGTCGCCCGACTCCTGGGCCTGGTCCCGACGGCCCCGCTCTTCGTCGACATCCTCAGGCTCCTCGGTGCCGGGGTGTTCGCCGCCCTCATCCTCGGGGTCGGCGTTCCATCGATGATTGGGGCCTCGGGGGCGGCCGCCATCTCCGCCACGGGCATCGCGTTCTTCGTCTGGTTCGCGTTCGAGGTGTTCTGGCGGTCCTCCGTGGAGGTGCGCGACACGGGTGTCGGCCTCGCCTACCTCGTGTCCACCAGCCTGCGGGATGCCCCGTTGTTCGTTGCCCTGGGAGCGGCCGGTGCTCTCTTCGGGGTCGTGATGCAGTACTCCCAGTGGTGGATCGCCGTCGTCGTCGCCGCCGTCCCGTTCTCGATGACGATCACGTCGTTTCGCCGGCACGGCTCGGTGCGCCGCACCTACTCCCAGACGATCCTCGCGTTGGCCCGCATCCCCGAGGTGGCGGGCCTCGGCTTGGCCGGCCACTCGGAGCGAACCGCCGAGCTGGCCGTGGCCGTGGCCAAGGACCTGGGCCTTGCGCCTCACCGGGTGCTCGACGTGCACTACGCGGCCCTCATGCACGACATCGGTCGGATCACGCTCACCGAGCCCTCCATCGTCGAACGGGGATACACCGACGCCGACATCGACCGGTGGTCGTCGGAGATCATCGCCGAGGCGCGGTACCTGTCGGCTGCGGCGGACATCGTGTCGATGCACAACCAGCCGTTCAGGCGGCCGGGTGAGGAGGCGGATCCGCACCTCCCGCTCGAGGCGAAGATCGTGCGGGTGTCGTCGCACTTCGATCGAGCGGTGTTCGGTGAGGGCCTCCGCCCACTCGAAGCCCTTGAGCGACTCCATCAGGGTGCGGCCTACGACTTCGACCCCCGGGTCGTGAAGTCGCTCCGGCTCGTCCTCGCCCGGATGGGCGTCACTACCGTTTGAAGGCCGAGCCCGACTCGGAGTGGGCGCGGTGCTTGAACCAGCGCACCGGCTTGCGCAGCTCCCCCTCGAGGAATCGGCCGAGTCCGATCGCCAGGAGAACGTCGCCGAGGGAGATGACGTGCCCCTGGCCGAACATACGGAGGGGAATGACGTCGCTCAGGAACCCCAAGCGGGTGTTCTCGTCGTACGGCACGTGCTTGAAGTCGGCGATCACCGGGTTGCGGAGCGTGAAGTCCGAGGCGGCGGTGATGGACTCGCTCAGCACCGGCATGCCCTGGTTGGCGAGGATCACCGTGAAGTTCATGAGGATCCCGAACCCGGCGAGCCACATCCCGGCGCGGGCCCGGTTGACCACGACGGCGATGACGATGGGGACGTAGGAGACGAGGAGAATCCAGGGGCCGACGGCTTGGACGAAGGATGACGTCGAGAAGGCGCCGGCCACCGCCTGGATGACGAAGCCGAGGATGAGGAGCCACCAGTACCGGAGTTGGATGTCGGCGAGGTTCGAGATGCGCCCGCCCCGGAGCAGTGCGATGAAGAGCGAAACCACGAGGACGAGGAGGAGCCACGGCATCGCGACCACGGTACCAGCGGGGCCCGGCGCACGGATTCGTCACCGCCGGCGGTAACGTGACGGCCGATGAGAACCCTCCTTCGCTCCGTTGGCTGGACCATGATCTGGGCCGGTGCGTTCCTGTTCACGTTCCTGGCGTACCAGCTGTGGGGCACGGGCCTGCTCACGACGAGCAGCCAGAAGCTGGCGGAGTCTGAGCTCTCAGACCAGTTCGCCAAGGTGCGGGAAGTCGCTCCCGAGGTGGCGGCCGCCTCCGAGGACGTGGAGGTCGTCCTCGATGAGGATGGCAAGATCGTGTCGGTGGTCGCGGCGGCACCGGCGGTGGATGCCGGCCCCCCGGTCCTGACGGAGGAGGCGCCGGTTGTCGAGGACAGCCCGTTTGCCACGATCCGGTTCCCGACGCTCGAGACGCGCACCGATCAGCTTGCGCGTCAGGTGGGCATCGGTCAGCTGGCCGACGAGGGCCAATCGTGGGTCATGTTCGAGGGTGTCTCGGTGCGGACGCTCAAGCGGGGACCTGGCCACATGCCCGACACCCCCTTGCCCGGTCAGCCGGGCAACGCGGTCGTGAGTGGACACCGAACGACGTATCTGGCCCCGTTCAACCGCCTCGACGAGTTGAGCGAAGGCGACCCGATCATCGTCGAGACCGCGATCGGAACTCACGTCTACATCGTCCGCGATCCGGTCACGGTCATCCCCGCCGACTCGTTCTTGGCGCTCGGCGAAGGCGGCGGCTGGTTCGCCGTGAGGCCCACGGCCCTGTGGGTGACTGACCCCCGGGAGGGATCGTGGCTCACCCTCACCACCTGCCATCCCGAGTTCAGCGCCCGGCAACGTCTCATCGTCGTGGCCGAACTCGTTTCGGGGCCGAACCACGCATTCATCTACGGGGAGACCACCGCATGAAGAAGCTCTACGCCGCGCTGCCGGGGCCGGTCCCGGTCAAGATCATCCTCGCTCTCGTCATCGTCGTCGTCGCCCTCGTGGCGCTCATCGCGGTGTTCGAGTTGCTCGGTACCTTCCTCGATGACGGCGGGGTCATCGGGTAGGAGACCGGACATTCGGGCCGCGTCACCCCTCGTCAAGGATGGCCAGGAGATCCTCGAGGGTCTGCGTTGTGAGCTCCCCGGGCTTGCGGGCCACGATCGTCCCTTCGGCGTCGATGATGATCGTCATCGGCAACAGGAGGGCTCCGTACTTCTGGCCGATGCGACCGGTCGAGTCCCATCCCAGTGGGTACGAAACGGCCACCTCCGCCGCGAAGGCGGCGGACCCCTGCTCCGTGTCGTCGGTTGCGAGCCCGATGAACTGGAGGTCGGGGCGGGCCCGGGCAGCGGCATCGAGCACGGGCATCTCCTGGCGGCACGGGAAACACCACGACGCCCAGAAGTTGAGGACGATCGGCCGCCCGTTGGTGGCGAGCGACTCCGACAGCGTGAAGGTCCCGTCCTGGCCGATGAGCCGGACCGTGAAGTCGGGGGCGGGTTCGCCAACGACCTGGATGGCGAGCGGATCGATCGGTGTGGATGGCGTGGTGGCCTCGGAGGCGAGGCGAACCTGGACGATCCCCGCCACGACGAGGACGAGCCCGAGCCAGATCAGGCTGAGATGCCCCCGGGCACGAGGCAGGGGAGTGAGGTCGCTCATGAGCGGGGGAGAACGGCGGCCGTCACGCGCCCTCAGTCACGGAAGTTGACGAACTGAAGGGGGAGTGCGAGCTCCGCCTGCTTGAGTTCGGCCATGACGGCCTGCAGGTCGTCCCGCTTCTTGCCCTGGACCCGAACCTGGTCACCTTGGACCTGCGCCTGCACCTTGAGGCCGGTTGCGCGGACGATCGTGGCCAACTCCTTGGCCGCCTCCTGGGAGATCCCCTGGTTGAGCGTCCATACGGCTCGGTACCGCCCCCGGCCGACCTGCGCGCCCGCTCCCCCGGCCAGGGAACGAAGGTCCACGCCCCGGCGGATGAGCTTGGAGGTGAGCACATCGTTGGCCGCCTCCAGGCGACCCTCGGAATCGGACTCGACGGTGATCCCATCGGGCCCCAACGACGCCGTCGAGTCGGTTCCCCGGAAGTCATACCGCTGAGCAAACTCGCGCGACGCCTGGTCGACCGCGTTGCGGACCTCCTGGAGGTCGACCTGGGAGACGACGTCGAAGCTCGGCATGATGTGGGCAGGGTAGTGAGTCAGGCCGACCCGGCGGCCGGACTGTCCGGTCCAACGGGCCCGGGCCGGCGTTCGAGGATGCCTCTTCGTCGTCGTGGCCCCGTGGTTCGGCCCCCGTCGTCACTACGCTCGTGACCGAACGCCCCCTGGAAGAGCGAGCATGCTCGGTGACGACTACATCCTCCAGATCCCCGACGCCGACCCCGTCGAAACCGAGGAGTGGCTCCAGTCCCTCGACCTCGTCGTGAACGAGTCGAGCCCCCGTCGGGGCGGGTATCTCATGTCCCGCCTGTTGCGGCGCGCCCACGAGCTCGGCGTCGATCTCCCCGCCCAGATGTCGACGCCCTACATCAACACGATTCCCCCGTCGGCCGAGCCGTGGTTCCCGGGTGACGAGACGATGGAGCGCCGCATCCGGAGGGCCATCCGTTGGAACGCGGCAGTGATGGTGATCAAGGCCAACCTCAAGGCACCTGGCATTGGCGGCCACCTTTCCACCTTTGCGTCCTCGGCCGCCCTCTACGACGTGGGGTTCAACCACTTCTTCCGGGGCAACGAGAGCGGACGTGCCGGCGACCACGTCTACTTCCAGGGACACGCGGCACCGGGGATCTACGCCCGGGCCTTCCTCGAGGGGCGCCTCACCGAGGCCGAACTCGACCGGTTCCGGTTCGAGGTCGGGGGTGGCGGGCTTTCCTCGTATCCCCACCCTCGCCTCATGCCCGGGTTCTGGCAGTACCCGACCGTGAGCATGGGCCTCGGCCCGATCAACAGCATCTACCACGCTCGGTTCCTCAGGTACCTCCACAATCGAAGCATCGAGGACACCTCCGGGAGCCGGGTCTGGGGATTCGTCGGCGATGGTGAAACGGACGAACCCGAGACCCTCGGGAGCATCGATCTCGCCGCCCAGGAGGGTCTCGACAACCTCGTGTGGGTCGTCAACTGCAACCTCCAGCGTCTCGACGGCCCGGTCCGCGGCAACGGGAAGATCATCCAGGAGCTGGAGGCCATCTTTCGCGGCGCGGGGTGGAACGTCATCAAGGTGATCTGGGGTTCGAAGTGGGACCCCCTGCTGGCGGCCGACGCCGAGGGCGTGCTCCTCGACAAGATGAACCGCACCGTCGACGGTGAGTACCAGCGCTACAAGGCCGAGAACGGGGCCTACGTCCGCGAGCACTTCTTCGGGCCGGATCCTCGTCTGCGGGAACTCGTCGCCCACATGAGCGACGACGACATCTGGGCGCTCCGCCGGGGCGGCCATGACTACAAGAAGCTCTACGCCGCCTACAAGCTGGCAACGGAGCTGGAGGGCGCACCAACGGTCATCCTGGCCAAGACGATCAAGGGTTGGACGCTCGGCCCGGACGTCGAGGGGAGGAACGCCACCCATCAGATCAAGTCATTGACCAACCGCCAACTGCTCGAGCTCCGTTCCCGTCTCAGCCTGGAGGACCAGGTCCCGGCGGACGCCCTCGACGGGGAGAAGACGCCACCGTATGTGCGGTTCGACGAGGATTCGCCCGAGTACCGGTACATGATGTCCCGCCGGCGCGAGCTGAACGGACCCGTGCCCTCGCGAACCGTTCCGATCCGACGACCGCTGGCCCTCCCACCGGATGAGGCATTCGCCGAGATTCGCCAGGGATCGGGGACCGTCGAGGCGTCGACGACCATGGCCTTCGTTCGCCTCCTGCGCGCGTTGACCCGTGTCGAGGGCTTCGGCGAACGTGTCGTACCCATCGTCCCGGACGAAGCGCGGACGTTCGGGCTGGACTCGCTGTTCAGGGAGCTGCGCATCTACGCCGCGCTCGGCCAGAAGTACGAGCCGGTCGATGCCAAGCTCCTCCTCTCGTACTCGGAGGGGACGGACGGCCAGATCCTGGAGGAGGGAATCACGGAGGCGGGCTCGCTGGCCAGCTGGATCGCGGCGGCCACGTCCTACGCCCACTCGGGTGTCCCGATGGTCCCGTTCTTCATCTTCTACTCCATGTTCGGGTTCCAGCGGGTCATGGACCTCATCTGGTCGGCCGCCGACGCCCGAGCCCGCGGGTTCCTCATCGGGGCGACTGCAGGGCGGACGACGCTCATGGGAGAAGGGCTCCAGCACCAGGACGGTCACTCCCTGCTCCTGGCATCTGCCGTGCCGGCATGTCGCTCCTACGACCCGGCGTTCGCCTATGAACTGGGGGTCGTCATCGAGGACGGCATCCGTCGCATGGTTGGACTCGAGGAAGACGTCTTCTACTACCTCACGGCCTACAACGAGAACTACGTCCAGCCACCGAAACCCGACGGGGTCGACGCGGGAATCTGTGAGGGGATGTATCGGTTCGCCGATGCCGAGGGAGGCGGTGAGCCGGCGACCATTCTGTTCAGTGGGAGTGCCCACGCCGCGGTTCGGGAGGCCCGCCGGGTCCTGGCCGAGCGTTTCGGCGTGTCGGCCGAGCTGTGGTCGGTGACGTCGTACCAGAACCTCCGCGAAGATGCGCTCGAGGTCGAGCGCTGGAACCGGCTCCATCCGACCGACCCTCCCCGCACCCCGATCGTGACCAAGCGGCTCGCCACCTCGCGGGGACCGATCGTTGCGGTGACCGACTTCGTGTGCGCGGTCCCCGACCAGGTGTCACGTTGGGTTCCCCGGTCGTTCGTCTCCCTCGGGACGGACGGCTTCGGGCGCTCGGACACCCGGCCGGCGCTCCGACGGTTCTTCGAGACCGATACCGCCCACGTGGTGGTGGCGGTGCTCTCGTCCCTGGCCGAGGCCGGTCGCCTGGGACCCGAGGTGGTGACGCGGGCCATCGGTGAGTTCGGGATCGATCCCGGCGCCCCTGCGCCCTGGAGAGCCGACCTGTGAGCATGGTCATCACCGAGACGAGGGCCCACCGGTGACGGGTGTGGATTGGCTCCTCGTGGTGGCCGGGGCGTTCCTCGTGCTCGGGACCCTGCTCTCGGCGGTTCGGACCGTCGTCCTGCCGAGGGCGGCGGCGACGCTCATCGGCAGGCTCCTGTTCCCGGCGATTCGCGGGGTCTTCCTGTGGATGGCGGCACGCCGCTCCGCGTTCGAGGACAAGGACCGAGTCCTGGCGCTTCACGCGCCGACCGTCCTGCTGGCCCTTCCCTTCGTGTGGGCGACGGCTGTCGCATTCGGCTTCGCCCTCGTCTTCATGGGAACCACGCCCCTCGGGTTCGAGGAGGCCTTCGAGCTGAGCGGCTCGTCGCTTCTCACCCTCGGGTTCGCCACCCACGATGGGATCGTGCCGCGACTCCTCGTCTTCTCCGAGGCGACCATGGGCCTCGTGATCGTTGCACTCCTCATCACGTTCCTGCCCAGCCTGTACTCGGCGTACAACCGACGGGAGATCGCGGTGAACACCCTCGAGGTGCGGGCCGGTGTTCCTCCGTCAGCGGCCCAGATGCTCGTTCGGCACAGCCGGATCATGGGCATCGAGACCCTCGCTGCCTCCTACGCTGATTGGGAGCAGTGGTTCGTGGAGCTCGAGGAGACCCACACCGCGTTCCCGGTGCTCGTGTTCTTCCGTGGGCCGACGGCGCAACGCTCGTGGCTGACGGCGGCCGGCACGGTGCTCGACGCCGGGGCCCTGCTGCTGGCGGTGGTGGAGGGTCCGCGGCGGCGACCACCGGTCGAGCTCGCCATCCGCGCCGGCTTCATGGCCCTTCGGCGAATCGGTGACTCGTTTGGCATTGCCTACGACCCCGACCCGGACCCGTCGGATCCCATCTCCATCACTAGGGGTGAGTTCGATGCGCTCGTCGTCGGCCTCAGGGAGGCGGAACTGCCCCTCGTGGAGGACTTGGACCAGGCATGGCGCGACTTCGCCGGCTGGCGGGTGAACTACGACGCGGTGCTTCTCGGCCTGGCTGCGCTCATCGTCGCGCCGTGGGCCCCCTGGGTGAGCGACAGGGAGCCGGCTCCCGGGGTCCGAACGATCTCCTCCTCCTGAAGGGATCAAGTTCTCCCCGATGGCGGCCGTTGCCGCGCCCGCTCACAGGTAGACGCCGGGGTACTTCTGACCCTCGCGATGCGGTTCGATCTGTTGTCGGCGGGCCATTTCCGCCAGTTGGTTCTGCGCCATGAGCTGTTGGGTCATGATCGACGCCTGGATGCCGTGGAAGAGCCCTTCGAGCCACCCGATGAGCTGGGCGTGGGCGATGCGCAGTTCGCTCTCCGTTGGGGTTCCCTCCGAGGCAAACGGGCGGAAGATGTCGTCGAACTCCTGCTTGAGTTCCGCGCTCAGGACCTCCCGCAGCTCGCTGAGCGAGGCGAGGTGGACATCGAGCAGGCGACGGCGGCTCTCCATGTCGAGGGGCGCCTGCCGGACCTCGTCGAGCATGGCCCGGGTCATCGAAGCGATGCGAATGAGTTTGGTCGGCTCGGTGACGTCCGGCCCACCGGCCTCGTCGAGTTCGGCCGGGACCGCTGGTTCGCTGACTTCGTCGGGGGTGAGGGCGTCGTCGTTCATGCCCTGAGCCTACAAGGCGTCGGCGCCGAAGCCGACGGCGGTCACGTGAAGCGGGTGAGTTGGAACAGCCACGAGGCGGCCGCCGCCACGGCCCAGACCCACGACGGTGCCCGGAGCCACTTCCTCTTGCGGTCGATGAGCAGCCAGACCACGACACCCACGACCACGGGACCGAACGGGTTGGCCGCCACCGCGCCTGTGAGGTCGAGCCGGGTGGTGGCGACGACGCTCGTCGTCATCCCGCACAGCGGACACGGCACCCCGGTGGTGGCAAGCAGCGGGCAGGCGAGCGAACCGAGCGGGCCGGAACCGATGAGCGGCCACGCGGCCGCGATCCCCAGCATCAGCACCCCACCCATGCGGACGTCCCGGGCTGCGAGCTTCATCGGCGGTCGGCCTCCTTCGACATCCACACCTTCTCGAGGAACTCGCCATCGGTCCGATGCTCACCGGCGGTTCCCACCGACGGTCGAAGCTCGTCGGCGATTCGCTTGGCGAAGAGCAGTTGCTGTTCGTGGGAGAGCGTGGAACTTCGTTCGAAGAAGTACCGGATGGCATGGAGTTGCTCGTCGGTGACCGCCGAGACATCCCACCGGGGCCCGGTCATCGCGGTTCCCGGCGTCCAGGTGGAGGTTCGGCTTGCCGATCGTTCCCGGATGACGAGGGTCCCTGCCGCCAGGTCGCCCACCCGCTGGTTGGCACTCGATGACACCACGGCGATGAGCCCGACGAGGTACGCGGCGGGGAGGAGGTCCACGATGCGAAGCAGGTTGCGAACGAG
>JBFKVA010000065.1:0-11956 GCA_041635475.1 Acidimicrobiia bacterium
CCCGCTGGTAGAGCAACACGCCGATGCCGAGGAGGGCAAGGGCCACGATGGCCCCTCCGTCCACCGAGGTGGTCGACGCCAGGAGGATGAGCACCGCGATACCGGTCAGCCCGATCCCGATCGTCCGCTCGGGGTTGTCGGAGTGCCCGAACCACCGCTCGGCGGGGGACTCATCCTCCGATTCGTGGGGCATGATGGCCACCAGGGCGAGGTAGGTCAGCACGCCGATTCCTGCGGGTGCAAGGAGGAAGACGAAGATCAACCGAACGAGCCACGTGGGTACGGAGAAGTACTCCGCGAGCCCGGTGGCGACGCCGGCGATCCACTTGTCTTCCTCGATGCGTTCGAGCCGCCGCGGGTACGGCGCCTCTGAGGTGTGCTCCGTTGGGAGCGGCGGGGCCACCGAGGGCTCCGCTTGGGGTGTGGTGTCTTCCGTCATGTCACCATTGGGCCACGGATCCGCCGGTGTTTCCATTGGGGATCCCCCGATTCGTACCCCGAGACATCAGGGTCACCTCAGGGTTTCCCCTCATTGTTGCAACCTGTCCGATGTGCGAGCATGACCCCATGGAATCCGCCGTCCTGCCCAGGGGCACCCTCTCCTCGCTCGTGCGCCCCGCTCGGAGCGCCTCCAACCGGGTGATCGCCGGCGTCGCCGCCGGGACCGCCGAGCGGCTCGGGATCAGTCCCCTGCTCATGCGAGCCGGCGTCCTGTCGCTCGTGCTCGCCGGCGGGTTCGGCGTGGTGCTCTACCTTGTGGCGTGGGGTGCGGTACTCGACGGTGAGAAGGTGGTGACGAATCCGGCCGCCCCGGCCAGTGCCCGTGAAAAGCTCGGCCTCGGCCTCATCCTCGCCGGCCTCCTCGTGCTCTTGCGAGCGGTCGGCCTGTGGCTCGGCGACGCCATCGTGTGGCCGACGGCGCTCGTCGTCATGGGAGTGGCGGCGGTCTGGGACCGGGAAGGTGGCGCCCCCAGTTGGGGCAACCGAGCCGAGCGCCCCGCCCTCGGTCAGGTCCTGCTCGGCGGGGCCCTCATGGTCGGTGGAGCGTGGACGTTCATCGTGCTCGGGCCCCAGGACATCCAGGAGATCGGGGGTGTGGCGATCGGGGCCCTGGCCCTGATCGCGGGGTTCTCGCTGGTGTTCGGACGCTGGGTCTATCGCCTGGCGTCGGATCTCACCGAGGAACGCCGGGAGCGCATCCGCTCCGAGGAGCGGGCCGAGATGGCCGCCCACCTCCACGATTCGGTCCTTCAGAGCCTCGCCCTCATCCAGCGGACCGACGATCCCAAGGAGATGACAGTCATCGCCCGGGCCCAGGAACGCGAACTGCGCGACTGGCTCTACGGCGATCGACGTGACGGCCATGATCGCCTGTCGGACGCCCTCCAGGCCGTGGCCGACCGGGTCGAACGAGACCACCGGGTCCCGGTGGAGGTCGTCGTCGTCGCCGACTTCCCGATGACCGATCCCATGGCGGCCCTCGTGGGGGCGGCCGGGGAGGCGATGACGAACGCGGCCAAGCACTCCGGGGCGGATCGGGTCAGCGTGTACGCCGAGCACACCGGAACGGCTGTCGAGGTGTTCGTGTCCGACCACGGGTTCGGTTTCGATGTGGCGACGGTCGCTCCCGACCGTCGCGGAATCGCCGATTCGGTAAAGGCTCGCATGACGCGACACGGTGGCAGCGCCGAGGTCATCAGCACCCTCGGCGAAGGCACGGAGGTCGTGCTGCGTCTCCCCGTGGATGCCCCCAACCCCGAAGGGAGTCCAACGTGACCTCCGTCTTCCTCGTCGACGACCATCGTCTGTTCCTGACCGGTGTCCGGGCCGAGCTGGACGAGTGCTTCTCGGTGCTGGGGGCGGCGTCGGACGTCGACGACGCCATCGACCGAGTGAGAGAGCTCGCTCCGGACGTGGTCCTCGTCGACGTCCACATGCCCGGGGGTGGGGGACTGGCGGTAGTACAAAACGTGCTCCAGACGCACCCCGAGACCCGGTTCCTGGCCCTGTCGGTCTCCGACGCCCCCGAAGACGTGATCGCCATGATCCGAGCCGGGGCCCGGGGCTATGTCACGAAGTCGATCCAGCCCGAGGAGTTGGCCGAGGCGGTGCGCCGCGTGGCGGTGGGCGACGCCGTGTTCTCCCCCCGGCTGGCCGGGTTCGTCCTCGACGCCTTTGCCGGGACCCCGGTCGAGGTGGATGACGCCGACCTCAACCAACTCACGCCTCGGGAACGGGAGGTCCTGCGACTCATCGCACGCGGGTACGCCTACAAGCAGGTCGCCCGCCGGCTCGAGATCTCCGTGAAGACGGTCGAGAGCCACGTCTCGTCGGTCCTGCGCAAGCTCCAGCTCTCGAGCCGCCATGAGCTGGCCCGCTGGGCGACCGATCACCGGATCGTGTGACCGAGTCCTCACCTTCGGGGACGCGCTAGCGTTCGGTTCATGCGGACGATTGGGCGGATACTCAGGTGGTTCTTCCTCATCAACCTGCTCATGGTTGGTGCGGCCAAGGCGCTTCAACGCGTTCTCCCCGACAGCCGTGATCCCGAGGGGGACGAGGTGGACATCACGGCCGTGTTCGAGGAGTCCCGGTTCGTGTCGACCGCCCCGGCCCTTCGCCGGGTGGGAGCGGTGACCGCCTACGGGCAGTCGACGATCGACCTGTCGGGGACGGCGCTGTCGGCCACGGGGGCCGAGGTGAACGTCTACACGACCTACGGGGAGACCGAGATCATCGTTCCTCGGGACTGGAACGTGATCAGCGACCATGCCGTGTTCGCCGGGGGGTTCGAACGCCGCGGGGGCGACGTGCCCGAGACCCCGAGGGGGACCATCCACGTCGGTGGTTTCACCGTCTTTGGGGCCACCATCGTCACCCGGGCCGGACAGAGCTAGGGCCGGAACCCCCGTCCCTTCGGGCCGAGGTCGTGGGCGAGGCGCCGGTAGGCGTCGCCAATCCACTCACAGAGGATCGGGCGGGTGTCGCGAGGATCGATGACCTCCTCGATGTCGAACGCCTCCGCGGTGCGGAACGGCGACCGAACGTCGGCGAACTCCCCGAGGAGGTCCTGGCGGAGCGCTTCGGGGTCGTCCGCCTCTCGTAGACGTCGGCGGTACGCAGCCTCGATGCCGCCCTCCAAAGGGAGCGAGCCCCAGTCGCCGCTGGGCCAGGCCACACGCTGGTTGGCGAACTGCGCCCGGTCCACGACCGCAGCACCGCCGACCCCGAAGACCCGGCGGATGATCACCGAGTAGTACGGCACGGTCGCCTGGTAGAGGGCGGCGATCATGGCGACGCCGCGGCGGAGGGTGGCGGCACGCTCGGCCCTGACCCCGACCTCGAACCCGGGCTGGTCGACCAGGTTGACCAGGGGAACGTGGAACGTGTCGCACAGGTCGACGAACCGTCGCAGCTTCTCGGAGGCGTCCGCGGTGAGGACGCCCCCCAGGTACTCGGGATCGGTTGCCGTGACCCCGACCGGGTGGCCGTCGAGGTCGGCGAGGCCGGTGATGATCGAAGCCCCCCAGTGCCGGCCGATCTCGAAGAAGGAGTCTCGATCGACGACCATGCCGATGATCGACCGAGCGTCATAGGGCAGCCGCCGGTCGCGGGGTATCGCCGAGAGCAGGCCCTCCTCCCGGCGGAGGGGGTCGTCGTAGCGGGGCCGGATCGGCGGAGCCTCCCACACGCTCTGGGGCAGGTAGGAGAGGAACCTGCGGACCTGGAAGAAGGCGTCCTCCTCGGACGTCGCCCGGTTGTCGACCGTGCCGTTGGCGGTCTGCATGTGCGATCCGCCCAGCTCCTCCTTGGTGACCTCCTCGTGGGCGGCGTAGGCCACAAGCGGTGGCCCGGCCACGAACACCTGCGACGTTCCTTCCACCATGACCGAGAAGTGACTCCCGGCCACCCGGGCCGCGCCCAATCCGGCGACCGATCCGAGGGCGGCCGCCACGACCGGCACCTCGGCCAGGATCTCCATCTGGTCCCTCCAACCGGGCAGCGGGGGGACGTAGGTGCGGCCCCAGTCGAGGTACGTCTTGACCGAGCCGCCCCCGCCGGAGCCGTCGACGAGTCGGACCACCGGGATGCGAAGTTCGCGGGCGTAGCCCTCCGAGTAGGTCATCTTCTTCCAGATCGAAGCGTCGGCCGCCCCCCCGCGGACGGTGAAGTCGTCCCCGGCGACGATCACCGAGCGACCGTCGATCGTGCCCCGACCGAAGACGAAGTTGGCCGGGGTGAAGTCGGTGAGGTCGGCCCCGTCGTAGGTGGGGAAGCCGGCAACCGATCCCAACTCGCGGAACGTGCCGGGGTCGATGAGGGCATCGAGTCGCTCCCGCACGGTGAGTTTGCCCGCGTCCCGATGTCGCTCCACCCGTTCGGTGCCGCCCAGTTCGGCGGCCCTTGACTGGCGCCCGGCCAGCTCGTCGATCTCGGGTTGCCACGTCATGGGGCGCACCCTATCCGGTTCGACTCCCACCGATGTCGCCGGCAGCTGTCCTACCATTCGGCTCTCGCCACCCTTGGAGCCGAGACCGTGACCGACCACCGTCGTCCCATGCAAGAGCTCGCCGACGCCGGGCAGTCGGTGTGGCTCGACTACATCCGTCGGGACCTCATGTCCTCCGGGGAGCTGGGGGAGATGATCCGCTCGGGGCTTCGGGGCATGACGTCGAATCCGTCCATCTTCGAATCGGCCATCGGCGGCAGCGATCTTTACGACAGCGCCATCGCGGAGATCCTCGGCGGTGACGACACGGCTTCTTCACTCGACATCTACGAACGGCTGGCGTTCGACGACATCCGCGCCGCCTGCGAGGTGTTCCGGGGAGTCCACGACACGACCGACGGAACCGACGGCTTCGTGTCGCTCGAAGTGGCGCCCGGCCTGGCCCACGACACCGCGGGAACGGTCTCCGAGGCGCGGCGCCTGTGGGGGGCGGTCAGCCGTCCCAACCTCATGATCAAGGTGCCGGCCACCCCAGCCGGCATCCCTGCCATCGAGGCCCTCATCGCCGATGGGATCAACGTCAACGTCACGCTCATCTTCTCGTTGCGCCACTACGACGACGTCGCCCAAGCGTTCCTCCGGGGGCTCGACCGGTGCGCTGCCCCCGGTTCGGTGGCCTCGGTGGCGTCGCTGTTCATCAGCCGCATCGACGCCGCGGTGGACACCATGCTGGAGTCGATCGGGACCCCGGAGGCGACCGCGCTCCTCGGGCGGGTCGCCGTCGCCAACACCAAAGCGGTCTACCGGCGGGCAGGTGAGCTGTTCGGTGAGGAGTTCGAGGCCGCCTGGGGGCGGGGGGTGGCGCCCCAGCGTCCGCTGTGGGCATCCACCGGCACCAAGAACCCGTCCTACAGCGACGTCAAGTACGTCGAGGAGCTCGTAGGACCCGGGACCGTGAACACGATGCCCCCCAAGACCCTGGCGGCGTTCGAGGACCACGGCACGATCGTTCCGGGGATCGTGAGTGCCGACCTCGACAGGGTCGACGCCGACCTGGAGGCACTCGCCCGGGTGGGCATCGACCTCGACGCGGTGTGCCAGGACCTCCAGGACAGGGGAGTGGTGGCGTTCAGCGACGCGTTCGACGGACTCCTCGGTGCCATCGACGAGAAGCGCCGGCGGATCATCGCCGCGTGACGACCGAACTCGACGCCGCTGTCGCCCGCCGCCTCGACGACTGGCAGGCGCACGACGTCGCACGGCGCATCTGGGACCGGGATTCCGCGGTGTGGGCCGACCCATCGACTCCTGAGATCGCCGACCGCTTGGGGTGGCTCGACCTCCCCAGCCGGATGCAGGACCGGGTAGCGCGGTGGGAGGCGACCGCGACGAGACTCGTCGGCTCGGGGGTCGGTGACGTCGTGCTGCTCGGGATGGGAGGTTCGAGCCTGGCCCCCGAGGTGCTGACGGCGACGCTCAAGCCGAGCGGTCCCCGGCTCCACGTCCTCGACACGACCCATCCCGACGCCATCGGCGACCTGTCTGACGCCCTCGACCCCGCCACCACCGCCTTCGTCGTGAGTTCCAAGTCGGGCGGGACCCTCGAGACCCTGAGCCTGTTCCGACACTTCTGGGCCTGGCGGAGGGCGGCCGGGCTCCCGCCGGGACCCGGGTTCGTGGCCGTCACCGACCCGGGCAGCGGGCTTGCCCGCCTCGCCGTCGAGCGCGGGTTCCGGGACGTGTTCGAAGCCGACCCGGAGGTGGGTGGGCGGTTCTCTGCACTTTCGGACTTCGGCCTGGTCCCGTTGGCGCTCTGCGGCGGAGATCCCCGATCGATCCTCGACCCGGCAGGGATCATGGAGCGGGCGTGCGGAAGGGAGGTCGAACCGACCGCCCACGTGGGCCTCGACCTGGGAGCCTGGCTGGGGGAGGCCGCCCTGGGCGGGCGGGACAAGCTCACGATCCTGACGTCGAGCTCACTGGCGACGTTCCCTGCGTGGTGGGAGCAGCTGGCGGCGGAGTCGACCGGCAAGGAGGGCAAAGGCATCGTGCCCGTGCCGGCCACCGACCTTCTGCACCCCGATGCCTACGGCCCCGATCGCGTGTTCCTCGCGTACCACCTCGCCGGCGACCCGGCCCCGGCGGGACTCGATGCACTCGAGGAAGCGGGATTCCCAGTGAGGGTCATCCACCTCCGAAGGCGCGAGGAGATCGGTGCCGAGATGTACCGGGCCGAGTTCGCGGTGGCTGCGGCCGGGGCGGTCCTCGGTGTCAACCCGTTCGACCAGCCCGACGTCGAAGCCGCCAAGGCCTTGGCCCGGGAGTTGCTCGATGGCACCGGTGAGGAGCAGGTCGGCCCGTTCCCGTCGATGGAGGCGGCCCTGGCCTCGGTCCGGCCCGGGTCGTACGTCGCCCTCATGGCCTTCCTCCCGATGCGACCCGGGACGGTCGAGACCCTGGGTGCCGTCTCCGACCGGCTCACGAGGGACCTGGGCGTCCCGGTGACCGTCGGGTTCGGGCCCCGCTTCCTGCACTCGACCGGGCAACTCCACAAGGGGGGACCCCCGACGTGTGTGGCGATCCAGGTGATCGATGACCCCACCCGCGACCTGCCGATTCCCGAGACGGACCTCACATTCGGCCAGGTCATCCGCGCCCAGGCCGACGGTGACGCCGCGGTACTCGCCGGACGGGGAGTGGTCGTCGGAAGGACGACGATGGGAGACTTGGCCACCCACTGACGGGCGGGAGCACAGAGCCCACGTCACAGACACGAGGTCGTCGTGGAGTTCGACGATGGACGTGGTCGGGCGAGGGGGGCGAATCGGGGCCGTCGATATTCACTGTCAGGCTGCATAGTCGCGTGCTATGGTGCCTCGGAGCCGCCGAGGAGGTGCGCGATCGTGATCAACTTCAACGCCTACATCACCATGACGTCCGGCGCGTTTTCGCGCCTCGGACGACTTCGGGGCGTCGCGGGTGCCACCGCACCGATCACGACCATCACCCCCGACAGGCGGCTCTTCCACCGATGAACTGACAGTTCCTTCGCATCCCCCGAGCCGCCGATCCACCCACCGGCGGCTCGGTTCATTCCGGAGTCGCTTCCCACGACAAAGGACTGAACAGTGAACAACCAGCTCATCGAACAAGGCAAATGCGTCGACTCCGACGAGGCGTGGCGCTTCTTCTCCGAGGAGATCTGCGATCAGCATCGCGCGCAGCAGATCTGCGGATCGTGTGATGTGCGCGTCGAGTGCCTCCGAGAGGCCGTCTGTCTCGGGGTCGAGTTCGGCGTGTGGGGCGGCGTCATCTTCTGGGACGGCGTCGCCTACCTGAAACGTAGAGGTCGGGGCCGACCTCGAAAGGACCAACCGGCGCTGCCGGTCCTGCTCGAGGAAGACGACCTCTCCGACCTCGTCCGCAGCGCCTGACGCCAGCGCGCGCCCGAACCCAGGGTTCGGGCGCGCGCCAGGCGCGCGATCTGGCCCACGGTTCGGGCGCGCGCTGGAACCCAGGGTTCAGGCGCGCGTATTCCGCGCGATCTGGCCCACGGTTCGCCGAGAGGCCACGGACCGTCGCGATGTAACCGCCCGGGTGGTTGCGCGGTCAGAACCGGACAGGAGGTGAGAGATGAGCACACCTGTTGCTCAGACGTCGGCGGGCTCGAGTGGCCTCGACCGGTATTTCAAGATCACCGAGCGTGGATCCACGGTCGGTACGGAGATCCGAGCAGGGATCACGACGTTCCTGGCGATGGCCTACATCGTCTTCGTGAACCCGTCGATACTGTCGAACGCCATCACGATCGACGACGCAACCGCCCAGCTCGTCACGGTGACCGCGCTGGCAGCAGCGTTCGGGACCTTCCTGATGGGGCTGTGGGCGAACCTGCCGTTCGCCCTCGCACCGGGGATGGGCCTCAACGCCTACTTCACGTTCACAGTGGTGCTGGGCATGGGGATGGAGTGGCAGACCGCGCTCGGGGCGGTGTTCGTGTCCGGGGTGCTCTTCTTGTTGATCTCCCTGTCGGGGCTTCGCAAGTGGATCCTCGAGGCGATTCCGCTCTACCTCAAGCAGGCGATCACCGCCGGGATCGGAGCGTTCCTCGCCATCATCGGCTTCAGCGGCTCGGGGCTCATCCAGGCGTCCCCGGCCACCTTCGTGACCCGTGGCGATTGGACGTCCCCGGGGTTGTGGCTCTCGATGTTCGGGTTGGCCGTGACCGCGGTGCTCCTGGCCCGGCGGGTCAAGGGTGCCATCCTGGCGGGCATCGTCCTCACCACGCTCCTGGCGATCTTCACCGGCGCCGAGGTCTACGGCGGTGCGGCGTTCCCCGGCTTCGGTGACAGCCTCATCGGCTTCACCTGGCCGGCGGGCCTCATCGGTGCCCTCGACATCACCGGTGCGCTCGGACTGGGGATCCTCGGGGTCGTGTTCACGTTCCTGTTCGTCGACTTCTTCGACACGGCGGGGACGCTCATCGGGCTGGCCGACAAGTCCGGCCTCATGGACGAGACCGGCGAGATCGTCGCCCCTCGGGCCGCGTTCAGCGCGGATGGTGCGGCCACGGCCGTGGGGGCCTTCCTCGGGACCTCATCGACGACCTCCTACATCGAGTCGGCTGCCGGTGTCGAGGACGGAGCCCGGACCGGGCTGGCCTCGGTGACGACCGGGGTCTTCTTCCTCCTGGCGATGTTCCTGGCTCCGCTGGCGTCTGCGATCCCGGCGGCCGCCACCGCGCCGGCGCTCATCATCATCGGCGCCATGATGATGACCGGTGCTGCCAAGATCGACTGGTCTGACTACCGGATCACCGTGCCGGCGTTCCTGGCGATCGTCGGCATGCCGTTCACCTACTCGATCACGGACGGGATCAGCCTGGGCATCATCACCCACACGCTCATCTCGCTCGGCAGCGGCAAGGCCAAGGACGTGCACCCCGTGATGTACATCCTCTCCTTCCTGCTCGTCTGGCGGTTCTTCGTCCTCGGCTAGCTCTCGGACGAAAGTGACGCGGGGGCGGGCTCAGGCCCGCCCCCGCTTCGCGTAGCGATCGAGGTCGTCAAGGAGCGTTCGTTTCTCGGCTTCTTGGAGGAAGGACGCCGTGATGGAGTTGCGGGCCAACGCGACGAGGTCGTCCCGGTCGAGCTGGAGCGCCTGGGCCACCGCCAGGTAGTTGTCCGCGACGTAGCCGCCGAAGTAGGCGGGGTCATCGGAGTTGACGGTGACCGTCACGCCGGCGTCGAGCAGCCGCTTGAGGTTGTGGTCCTCGAGGGTCGCCACCACCCGGAGTCGCTCGTTGGAGAGCGGACACATGGTGAGTGGAGTGCCGGATGCAGCCAGGCGTGCGATGAGCGCCGGGTCGTCTTCGGCTCGGACGCCGTGGTCGATCCGTTCGACTCCCAGGTCGTCGAGGGCGGATCGTACGTAGGAGGCAGGGCCCTCTTCGCCGGCGTGGGCGACGAGCCGCAGGCCCTCGCTCTCGGCTCGCCGGTAGGCCGCGATGAACAGGTCGGGGGGCAGGTCCCGTTCGGATGAGTCGAGGCCCACCCCGATGAACTCGCCTCGATTGGTGGCGAGGGCGGCGTCGAGCGTCGACAGCGCAGCCTCGGGACTGAGGTGGCGGAGGAAGCAGAGGATGAGATCAGTGGAGATCGACCCCGCATGACGGTCCCGAGCTGCCCTGAAACCGGCCAGGACGGTGTCGATCGTCACCCCTCGCTCGGTGTGGGTCTGGGGATCGAAGAAGATCTCCGCCCGGCGGACACCGTCGTCGATGGCTCGGACGAGGTAGGCATCCATGAGGTCGTCGAAGTCGCGTTCGGTGATGAGCACCGAGGCGGCGGCGTAGTAGATGTCGAGGAACGACTGCAGGTCGGTGAACTCGTAGGCCGCCCGCACCTCGTCGACGGTTCGGTACGGGAGCGTCATGCCGTTTCGTCGGGCCATCTCGAACATGAGGTCCGGCTCGAGCGTCCCCTCGATGTGGACGTGGAGTTCGGCCTTGGGCAGCCCTCGCACGAAGGCGGCAAGATCGCGGCTGCCGGTCACGCGGTCTCGGCCTCGGCCAGGCCGAGTTCCTCGGTGGCGATCTCCCGCATCCGGAACTTCTGGACCTTCCCGGTGACGGTCATGGGGAACTCGTCGACGAAGCGGACATGGGCGGGGACCTTGAAGTGGGCGATCCGACCCCGACAGAACTTCTTGACACCCTCCTCGTCGAGGTCGGTGCCCGGTCGGCGCACGATCCATGCCATGACCTCTTCCCCGAATCGCTCGCTGGGAACGCCGATGACCTGGACGTCGACGATGTCGGGGTGGGTGAAGAGGTACTCCTCGATCTCCCGGGGGTAGACGTTCTCGCCGCCTCGGATGATCATGTCCTTGATCCGACCCACGATGTTGACGTAGCCGTCGTCGTCCATCGTGGCGAGATCACCGCTGTGCAGGTAACCGTCGGTGGCGATGACCTCTGCGGTGCGCTCAGGATCGTTCCAGTAGCCCTCCATCACGGAGTACCCCTTCGTGCAGAACTCGCCGGTTTCGCCCCGCTTCACCGTGGCGCCGGTCTCGGGGTCGACGATCTTGATCTCCACGTGCGGGTGGACGCGCCCGACCGTCGTCGTGCGGCGCTCGATCGAGTCGGTGGCCACCGTCTGGGTCGACACGGGGGAGGTCTCGGTCATGCCGTAGGCGATGGTGATCTCGGTCGCTCCCATGCGGCCGACAACCTGGCGCATGACCTCCACCGGGCATGGCGCCCCCGCCATGATCCCGGTTCGCAGCGAGCTGAGGTCGTACTCGTCGAAGTCTGGATGGTCGAGTTCGGCGATGAACATGGTCGGGACTCCGTACAGGCTCGTGCATCGTTCGTCCTGGACCGTCCGCAGGACGTCCTGGGCCTCGAACGCCTCGCCAGGTATGACGATGGTCGCCCCGTGGGTGGTGACGGCGAGGTTCCCGAGGACCATGCCGAAGCAGTGGTAGAAGGGGACCGGGATGCACACGCGGTCGGCGTGGGTGTAGCCGCAACGCCTTCCGGTGAAGTACCCGTTGTTGAGGATGTTGCGATGGGTGAGCGTGGCTCCCTTGGGGAAGCCGGTCGTCCCGCTCGTGTACTGGATGTTGATGGGATCGTCGGGGTCGAGCGAGTCCATTCGCTCGCGGACGACTTCTCGGGGCACCGAGGTGTCGGCAACGAGGTCATGCCACTCGGGCGAGTCGAGGAACACGACCGTCTCGAGTGCCGGGATCTGGTCTCGAACCTCCTCGACCATCGCCCGGTAGTCGCTCGTCTTGAAGGAAGGGGCCGAGATGAGCATCCGACAGCCCGACTGGTTGAGGGCGTAGACGAGCTCGGACGTGCGGTAGGCCGGGTTGATGTTCACGAGGATGACGCCAACCTTGGCGGTGGCGTACTGGATCAGCACCCACTCGTACCGGTTCGGGCTCCAGATGCCGAGGCGGTCACCCTTCTCCAGCCCGGCGGCCATGAGGCCCTCG
>JBFKVA010000066.1:0-11624 GCA_041635475.1 Acidimicrobiia bacterium
CTCGGCGTTCGGGCCGACCCGCAATCCCTGGAACACCGACACCGTGCCGGGCGGCAGTTCCGGGGGCAGCGCGGTGGCCACCGCGGTTGGATCCGCCCTCGGGGCGTTCGGGTCCGACACGGGAGGCTCGATCCGTCAGCCCGCCTCCCTGTGTGGGATCGTGGGCATGAAGCCCACCTACGGCCTCGTGTCCCGCTACGGGCTCGTGGCCTTCGCCAGTTCCCTCGACCAGATCGGTCCCCTGGCCCGAACCGTGGACGACTCGATCACCTTGCTCGAGGCGGTGTCCGGCTTCGACCCCCAGGATGCGACGAGCCACCGCGGCGCCTATCCCGATTGTCGGGCCACCCTCGACCGGGGCGTCGCCGGGCTCCGGATCGGGATCGTCGAGGAGTTGTCGGGCGAAGGGGTCCAGCCCGACGTCCGGGACCGCTTCGAGCAGACCCTGGCCGCGCTGGAAGGGGCCGGGGCGACCATCGAGACCCTGAGCCTCCCCTCCACCGGGCTGGCGGTCTCCACCTACTACCTCATCGCTCCGGCCGAGTGCTCGGCCAACCTGGCCCGGTTCGACGGCGTGCGGTACGGGCTGCGACACCCGGGGGAGACGGTCGAGGAGATGATGGCCGCCACCCGGGCCGCCGGGTTCGGCCCCGAGGTGACCCGGCGCATCCTGCTGGGAACCTATGCGCTGTCGGCCGGCTACTACGACGCCTTCTATGGGCAGGCCCAGAAGGTGCGGACCGTCACGATCCGCGAGTTCGAGGCCGCCTACGAGCGGGTGGACGTCCTCGTGTCGCCGACGTCGCCGACGGTGGCGTTCGGCCTGGGTGAGAAGTCCCAGGACCCGCTGGCGATGTACCTGTCCGACGTGTGCACGATCCCCTCCAACCTGGCCGGCCACCCCGCGATCAGTGTGCCCGTCGGCAACGATTCGGCCGGCCTCCCGATCGGGTTCCAGGTGCTGGCGCCCGCCCTGGGTGAGGCGACGATGTTCCGGGTGGCCCAGGCGGTCGAGGACCTCATGGGTCGGGCACCCATGCCCGTGCTCCCGGCGGTGGCCTCATGAGCGCCGCCTGGGAGACCGTCATCGGCATCGAGGTCCACGTGGAGCTGCTCACCGAGTCGAAGATGTTCTGCGGTTGTCGGGTCGACTTCGACGCTCCCCCCAACACGAACGTCTGCCCGGTGTGCCTGGCGCTGCCCGGCGCCCTCCCGGTCCCCAACGAGCGGGCCTTGGAGTGGATCACGGCCATCGGTCTTGCCCTCAACTGTCGGATCTCGCCCATGTCGGTGTTCCACCGCAAGAACTACTTCTACGCCGACCTCCCGAAGAACTACCAGATCAGCCAGTTCGACCTCCCCGTGTGCCACGACGGCCACCTCGATGTCGACGTCGACGGGCAGGCGACACGGGTCGGAATCGAGCGGGCCCACCAGGAGGAGGACACCGGCAAGTCGATCCACGTCGGCGAGGGCGGCCGCATCCACGCCGCCACCGAGACGCACGTGGACTTCAACCGGGCCGGGGTTCCCCTCGTCGAGATCGTCTCTCGCCCGGACGTGAGGTCAGGCACCCACGCCCGCGCCTACGCCCAGGCCCTGCGCCGGTTGATCCTCGCCTTGGGCGTGTCGGACGCCAAGCTCGAGGAGGGCTCCATGCGGTTCGACGCCAACATCTCGGTGCGCCGGGTGGGCGACGCCGAGTTGGGCACGAAGGTCGAGATCAAGAACATGAACTCGTTCCGGAGCCTGGAACGGGCCTGCGACTTCGAGGCGAATCGGCAGATCGCAACCCTGGAGGCGGGGGGCACCCTCACCCAGGAGACGCGGCACTGGGACGAAGCCGACGAGACGACGCACCCGATGCGATCCAAGGAAGGATCCAGCGACTACCGGTACTTCACCGAGCCGGACCTGGTTCCGATGGTGTTCGGCCCCGACTGGGTCGAACCCATCAGGTCCGCCCTTCCCGAACTCCCGGACCAGCAGCGCCGGCGATACGTCGAGCTCGGCCTCGACCCCCATTCGGCTGGTGTCCTCGTGGGCTCTGACACTCGATACGGTGAGGTCTTCGAGGAGGCCGTGGCCGCTGGTGGTTCGGCCCGCCAGGCCGCCAACTGGCTCACCCAGGACGTGACGACGTGGCTCCGACGGGAGGAGCGATCGCTGGCCGACACGCCGCTCGAAGGCTCCCACCTCGTCGAACTGGCCGAGCTGGTCGCTGCCGGTGATTTGTCGTCGAACGGCGCGTCGTCGGTCATCGAGGGTCTCCTGTCCGGGGAGGGTCGCCCGCGCGACATCGCGGCGGCCCGGGACCTCATCCAGATATCGGACGCCGATGCGCTGGCGGGGGCGGTCGACGAGGCCATCGCCGCCCACCCGGATGAGTTCGAGCGGTTCCTGCAGGGGGATTCGAGGCTCATCGGCTTCTTCGTGGGCCAGGTGATGAAGCTGACCGGGGGAAAGGCCGATCCCCGACAGGTCGCGGACATCCTGCGGGGCAGGCTCGGTTAGGGGTTCAGCCGCGGGGGAGGATGCGGGCCAGCTGGCGCGACTGGGCCACCGCCCGGCCGGAGCTGTCCCAGATGAGTCCGTCCTCCTCGAAGTGCCCGTCGCGGATCAGCTGCGTGGAGAACAGGCACTGGAGCCACCCCGGTTCCGGCTTGGCGCGGAAGTGAACGGTCAGCTCGATGGTCGGCACCCATCCGAAGATCCCCAGGCTGAGGACGGTCGGGGGGAAGCCGTCCGCGAACACCGGCATGGACAGGAGGTCGGGGTCGCGGGCGTCCTCGAAACGGATCCAGCCACCGATCTCGGTCGTCGACGAATGAGCAAGTTCGGGGACGAGGTGGATGTCGAACTGGCGGATGAACTCGAACGGCGCCTCCGAGTGGTCCCGGAACAGGCAATCCTCGGGTGGTGGGAAGTCGGGAGGGTAGGCGCGCATGGCGGTCGTGCCCGAGAGCGTGTCGAGGTCGGCGAACGTCCCCAGGGAGCGAAGTCGCTCCTTCCCGTCCTGGAGAACCCTGGCCATCGCCGACGAGGTCGTCTTGCCGTCCCGGATCGGTTCGGTGAGGATCTCGACGTCCCTCCCCGACTCGATCCGGCCGAAGAAGTGCGTCGTCACGGTGAGCGGATCCGGATGCTCCAACTCGTTGCGCATGGCGCACACCGTGAGCGCTTGGAGGAACCCCCCGTTGGGGGCGGTCCCGATGTCCCATGCCGTGCTCACGGTGGCTGTCCAGCGGTGCGGTCCGGCTTCGGAGAGCCGCATCGACTCGTCGAAGATGTGCATCACTGTCAACACTACGCGCCGGCCGGCGCCCGCTTCAGGCAAGGACCCGACGGGTTGTGCCCGATTTCCGATGTCGCGACCAACCGGCGAGAATCGCCGGGACACCCAAGGAATGGTGACCGTGAAAGCCGTAGTGGCAGAGGAGATCGCACCGTCCGGGATCGCCGCGCTGGCGGAGATCGCCGACGTGATCGACGCAACCGGCATGACCCGCGACCAGCTTCTTGAGTGCCTCGACGACGCGGATGCCTTGGTCGTCCGCTCGGCGACGATTGTCGACGACGCCCTCCTGGCGAGTGCTCCCCGGCTCCGGGTCGTGGGGCGGGCCGGGATCGGTGTCGACAACATCGACCTGGGGGCCGCCACCCGCCGGGGGGTCATGGTCGTGAACGCTCCCCAGGCCAACATCGTGTCGGCCGCCGAACACACGATGGCGCTGCTCCTGGCCCAGGCCAGGAACCTCAACCGAGCGGACGCGTCGCTGCGCCAGGGAAGGTGGGACCGCTCGCAGCTCCAGGGAGTCGAGTTGTACGGCAAGACACTCGGTGTCATCGGCCTTGGTCGGATCGGTTCGCTCGTCGCCAGGCGAGCATCCGCGTTCGGGATGCAGCTCCTCGCCTACGACCCCTACATCTCCCCAGAGAGTGCCCGTCGATTGGGCACGGACATCGTGCCTCTCGACGAGTTGTTCGAGCGGTCCGACTTCATCACGATCCACTTGCCCAGGACCCCTGAGACGGCCGGACTGGTGGGTCGCGACGCGTTCGTGAAGATGAAGGACGGCGTGCGCCTCGTCAACGCCTCCCGGGGTGGGATCGTCGACGAGGTCGCCTTGGTCGAGGCCGTGCGGTCCGGGAAGGTCGCCGGGGCCGGCCTCGATGTGTTCGACCGGGAACCGCTCGATTCCGATTCGCCGCTCCTGGCCGAGCCGCGGATCGTCCTCAGCCCTCACCTGGGGGCCTCCACCTCCGAGGCCCAGGACCGGGCAGGGATGGACGTGGCGTCGGCCGTCGTCGCCGCCTTGTCGGGGGAGCTGGTGGCCTCGGCGGTGAACGTCGACTTCGGCCCTCCTGCCACGCCCGAGATCAAGGCCTTCCTGAAGACGGTCGAGCACCTCGGCAAGCTGTTCACCTCCCTCGCCCGCGGGCTTCCGGACCGCATCACGCTGCGCGTGTCGGGGGAGTTGGCGGACCATCCGGTCGCTCCGCTGCGGCTGGCCCTGCTCAAGGGGGCGTTGGCCCACGTCAGCAGCGAGCACGTGACCTATGTGAACGTCGCCGAGCTGGCCGACCTGCGGGGTGTCCATGTCGTGACGGAGCAGACGCCGGACGCTCGGGAGTTCATATCGACGGTCCAGGTGCGAGGAACGCTCGGGGAGCGCTCGCCCTCGGTGACGGGGACCGTCACGACGAAGGGGGCGACCCTCGTCGGTCTCGACGAGATGGAGATCGAGCTCCCCTTTGCCGCCAACATGCTCATCATCCGCCAGGACGACCAGCCGGGCGTCATCGGCCGGGTGGGAACCTACCTGGGGGACCGCAACATCAACATCGCCAACATGGTCGTGGGGCGTTCGACGGTGACCGGGCAGGCGGCGCTCATGGGCCTCGACCTCGACCAGCCTCTCACCGAGGACCAACTCGAAGAGATACGCGCACTGGGCGGTGTCCAGAAGGCTCGGTTCCTCCAGTTCCCCGTCGACTGATGCGTCGCCTTGTCGCGTCCGGGTTCGGTGTCGGGTTCATCCTGCCGACTCTGCGCAACGGTGATGCCGGGGGGTCGGGGACCCTGGGAGGCGTCGTCGGGCTCGGCGCCGCCTGGCTGCTCTCGGGGTTCGGATGGCCCGTGCAGGTGGCGGCCGCGCTGGGTGTGGTGGCGGTGTCGCTGTGGGCGGCTCGTCCCTTTGCCACTGGCGGAGAGGATCCCGGGTGGGTCGTCATCGACGAGGTCGCGGGCATGATGGTGGCCGCCGTGGGCCTCACCGGATGGCCGCTCCTCGTGGCGTTCGTCGTGTTCCGGGTCGCCGACATCACGAAACGCTTCCCCGGGGTGGCCGGCGCCGAACGTCTTGCCGGGGCCCGCGGGGTCACGGCCGACGACGTCGTGGCAGGGCTGTGGGGCCTGGCGGCCGGGTGGGGTGTCACGCTCGCCCTGTAGTCGTGTGCGTTTTCCCACTCCGTTTGTCCGCCTGGGAAGGACATCGGCCGTGGGAAAACGGATCGGGGGTGGGATATTCCCCGGCGCGCGTGGTCGGTTGGTCATACGATCGTGACATGACCCCGTCTGTCGAGTTTGTCGACACCCCGACCGCCCCCGAGGATGTGCTTCGCGCCATGCACGACCTCTACGTCGCGCGCGACATCGAGGAGCCACCCCACGACGTCATGCCTGCAGGCCTCCGGCTGGCGTTCTGGCGTCACGTCGACCCGGCCGACGACGTTCCGCGCTGGGTGGTGCGCGACGGGGGCATGGCGATCGCCACGGCCGGTGCCTACATGAGCAGGGAGCAGGACCTGGAGAACGCCTTCGCGTGGGTGTACGTCCATCCCGACGTCAGAGGACAGGGACTCGGGCGCCGGGTTGCCGCCCCCATGCTCGACTACCTGGAGGCTGCCCACCGGACCCGGATCGCGGTCGACATCGTCGAGGGGAGATCGGAGGTGGCCCTCGCCGAACGGGCCGGGCTCGCCCGTGTGTACGAGGAGAAGATGAGCCGCCTGCTCGTCGACGACCTCGACTGGGACCTCATGCAGTCGTGGATCGATCGGGCGGCCGAGAGGGCCGGCGACTACGACCTGCTCGCCCTCGACAGCCCGATACCCGAGGAGCACCTCGAACGCTTCGCCGACGCGACGAACATCATGCACACGGCGCCCAAGGAGGACGCCGTCGAGGAGGACATCGACATCTCACCGGAGATGTGGCGCGACATCGAGCGGACCGAGGCCGGGCGGCAACGGCAGATGAGGCTGCTCATCGCCGTCCATCGACCGACCGGGGACTTCGCCGGCTACACCATCCTCAACTTCCAGGCCCTCCGTCCCGACCAGGCGTGGCAGTTCGACACGGGCGTCGACCCCGCCCATCGCAACCGTGGTCTCGGGCGCTGGTTGAAGGCGGCCATGATCACCTACGCCCGCGACGCCCATCCCGAGGTGGAGTTCGTCGACACGTTCAACGCCGGTTCCAACGAGCCGATGCTCAACATCAACCTGGCCATGGGCTTCAAGCCGGTGAGGATCTCCCACGCCTACCAGGGGCCGTTGGCAGGTGCTCGGGAGCGGCTCGGGGTCTGACGCCTATCGAAGGTGGCGAGCATGCCAGTCGAGGATCGCCTCGAACCGCTCCTGGCGGTGGAGGGGTGCCCCCGAGCGGCTGAGCTCGTGGCTCTCCCCCGGGAAGCGCAGCATCTCGACCGGTGTCCCGTTCCTCACGAGCTGCATGAAGTACTGCTCGGCTTGTTCGATGGGGCAACGGAAGTCGTTCTCGGAGTGGACGATGAGGGTTGGCGTCGTCACGGTGTGGGCGAGGGACTGGGGACTCTTCTCCCACAGCCGCTCCATGCCGTCGGGCAGCTCCACCTCGATGTAGTACTCGGGGAACGTGTGGCCGATGTCCGACGTGCCGGCGAACGACGGGAACGACAGGAGCGCCCGCTCGACGACGGCCGAGCGCCATCGGTCCTCGTTGCCGATGACCCACCCCGTCAGGAAGCCGCCATACGATCCCCCCATGACCCCGAGACGGTCCCCATCGAGGCGAGGTTCACGGTCGAGGGCGGCGGCGACGACGGAGCGGATGTCGGCCAGGTCGTTGGTGCCCCACCCGTCGCCGACGACCTCCTGCATCCACGCCGTCCCCCGGCCCGACGACCCCCTCGGGTTGCAGGCGACGACGCCGTACCCGGCCCGGGCATACACCTGGAACTCGTCGAAGAACCCGAACCCGTACTGCGATGCGGGGCCCCCGTGGATGTTGAGGAGGAGAGGTACCCGTTCGCTCCCGGGCGGGAGGAAGATCCACGCATCGATGGGGCCGCCCTCGCCGTCGACGACGAAGTGCTCGCCTGCGACCAACTCGAGGTTCTCCTCCACGTCCTCGTTGAGGGACGTGAGGGTCTCGGTCCCGTTCGTCGTCCACAGGTGGAGTTCGCCGGGGTTGGTGGCGTCCGAGCGGGTGAAGGCGGCGGCGGAGCCGTCGGGCGTTGCCGAAAAGCCGGTGACCGCGGCCTGTCCGTCGACCAGGTTCGTGACCTGGCCGTCGTAGGAGGTGTGGATGAGGCCGACCGTTCCCCCGTCCTCCACCACCGACACGATGCCGGTCTCGATGGGCTGGGCCGTCAGCGGGGTGCCGAAGATGAGGAGGACGCTGCGGTCGAAGCCCGGTGCGACCTCGGTCCAGTCGCCGTCCTCGAGGCGCCACAGCGTCTGTGACCTCGGCCAGGTGAGCGGTTCGGGGAACCCGGTTGCGTACACCGTTCCGTCGGGGCCGACGCCCAGCGCCATCCAGTGCCCCTTTGGCGCCAACTCCTCCACGTCCCCACCGTCGAGCGGGACCCGATAGACGGCCCGGCGCAGGTCGAAGAGCGGGTTCCCGGACAGGTCCGAGAGGAAGACGACCGAGGTGCCGTCGGGTGTGAGGCGGGGGGTCAGCAACGTCGGTAGGGGGTCGGTGAGGTACCGGACGCTGCCCGAGGGCGAGACGACGGCCAGGCGGTGGCGGTCGGTGTGGATCCAGCCGAGGGTGTCGAACCGGTAGGGGACGGTCGTGATGCGCCGGGGCTTCCGGGTGCGGGCCTCGGCGTCGAGGTCGGTCCACTGAGCCTCCCATTCGACCATGTGGACGACGAGGCCGGACCCGTCGGGCAACCACTCGACCTCCCGGACGCCCTTGGGCGCCTCGGTGATGACCGTGGCTTCGCCTCCGTCCAGGTTGATGAGGCCGACTTGGGGGAGATCGTCAACCTTGCGAAGGAAGGCAGCCTGGTGTCCGTCGGGCGACCACACCGGTGCCGTGTCGCCGGGACCTGCGGTGAACTGACGGGCCCCCGACGTGCGGTCCCACAACCACACGGAGGTGTCGTACCGGTCGTTGTCGAGGTCCATGCGTGAGACGGTGAACAGGACGCGGAGGCCGTCGGGTGAGATCGCCGGGCGGGACGGGGTGACGTAGCGAGAGAGGTCGGAGGGAAGCATGGCGTCACCCTACGTGTTCGGACACGGTGTCGGACCCGGTGGTGACGAACGTCGCCCTAGGATCCCCCGGATGGAAGCTTCCGAAGTCATCTGGTTTGACGGCGAGTTCGTCCCCTGGGAGGACGCCAAGGTCCACGTCCTCTCCCATACGCTCCACTATGGAACGGGCGTGTTCGAGGGAATCCGGGCCTACGCCACCGACGACGGACCGGCGATCTTCAGGCTCAGGGAGCACATGGACCGGCTCGTCAGGGGCTGCAAGGCATACGGTTTGGCGCTCGAACTGACGTCCGAGGAGTTGTCGGAGGCCGCCATCGAGGTCATGCGTCGCAACGGCCTGCCGGCCGCCTACATCCGTCCCCTCGTCTTCCTCGGACTCGGATCGATCGGGCTCAATCCGGCGGGGGCCACCGTCCACACCATGATCGCCTGTTGGTCGTGGGGCACCTACTTGGGCGAGGAGGGTGTCCGCAACGGTATCCGGGCCCGCTTCTCGTCGTGGCGACGCATCGACCAGAGCTCCCTCATCCCGTCGGCCAAGGGGGCCGGGGCGTACCTCAACTCGATCCTGGCCAAGACCGAGGCGGTGGCCGGCGGGTACGACGAGGCGATCATGCTCAACCGGGACGGGTACATCTCGGAGGGCTCCGGCGAGAACGTGTTCGTCGTCAATGACGGTGTCGTCCACACACCACCCATCTCCGACGGGTGCCTCGAGGGGATCACCCGGGACTCGGTGATCAACCTCCTGCGCGACGCGGGAATCACCGTCAACGAGCACAGCCTGACCCGTGCCGCGCTCTACTACGCCGATGAGGTGTTCCTGTGTGGCACGGCCGCGGAGGTCACGCCCCTGCGCGAGATCGACGACCGGCCGGTGGGGGATGGCACGCCGGGGCCGATCACCAAGATGGTGCAGGCCGCCTTCGCCGACCTCGTCCGGGGCCGAGTCGAGCGCTATGAGCACTGGCTCACCCGCGTGTGAGCGATGAAGATCGTTCGGATCCAGACGCCTGAAGGCATCCAGTACGGCACCGCCGAGCCCGACGGGGTGCGGCTGGCCCAGGGATCGCCCCTCGTCGAGTTCGAGACCGATACCGACATCGTCGTCCCCTACGACGATGTGCGTCTGCTCGCCCCGGTGTTCCCCACGAAGGTCGTGTGTGTCGGCAAGAACTACGTCGACCACGCCTCCGAGATGGGGTCCGACGTGCCAGAGCTTCCGGTCATCTTCCTGAAGCCGTCGACGGCCGTCATCGGCCCCAACGCCCCGGTCGTGTACCCACCGGACTCGAGAAACGTGCACCACGAGGGTGAACTGGCCGTCGTCATCGGACGACTGAGCCGCCATGTCAAGGCCGAGGACGCCTCATCCCACATCCTCGGCTACACGGTGGGCAACGACGTGACCGCCCGCGACATCCAGTACGGGGACGGCCAGTGGACGAGGGGAAAGGGGTACGACTCGTTCTGCCCGCTGGGACCGGCCATCGCCACGGAGTTCGACCCGACCGAGGGGATGCGGATCACCACATCGGTGAACGGTGAGATCCGCCAGGAGGCGACCACCGCCGACCTCGTGTTCGGGGTGGCCGAACTCGTGGCGTTCATCAGCAGGGTCATGACCCTCCTGCCGGGCGACGTGATCCTCACGGGGACACCGGCCGGTGTCGGCCCCGTGGTGCCGGGCGACACGATGGACGTCGAGATCGAGGGGATCGGCGTCCTCTCCAACCCTGTCGTCGCCCCCTGAGCCGGCGGCTGCAGGCGATTGCCCGGATCGGCTGATACCGTCACAGCTTCCCGCTTCCCGGAGCCTCCATGTCCGTACGTGTCCGCATCGCACCTTCGCCCACCGGGTCCCTCCACGTGGGGAACGTACGGGCCGGGCTGTTCAACTGGCTGTTCGCCCGCCACCACGGGGGGACGTTCATCCTGCGGGTGGACGACACCGACACCGAGCGTTCCGAGGAGCGGTACCTGACCGAGATCCTCGACGGCTTCCGCTGGCTTGGGTTGGACTGGGACGAAGGCGTCGGGGTCGGCGGTCCCCACGGAACGTACCGCCAATCGGATCGGTTCGGTCGGTACGCCGAGGTCACAGCCGGGTTCCTCGCCGGGGGGCACGCATACCGCTGCTTCTGTACGCCGGAGGATCTCGATGAGCGACGGAGCCTCGCCCAGAAGGAGGGTCGTCCACCTGGCTATGACGGTCGGTGCGCGTCCATTCCCGCCACCGAGGCCGAGGCCAGGGCCGCCACCGAGCGGTTCTCGGTGCGTCTTCGGTTCCCCCGCCACGGGGCGACCGAGTTCACGGACCTCATCCGGGGTGAGATGCGATTCGACGACGTCACCCAGGACGACTTCGTGATCCTGCGTTCGAGCGGCGTCCCCACCTATCACCTGGCGTCGGCGGTCGATGACGTCGACTACGGGATCACCCACGTCGCCCGGGGCGAGGACCTGCTGTCGTCCACCCCGAAGCACATCGCCATCGCCCGGGCCATGGGTGCCGAACCCGCCGTCTACGCCCACATGCCGCTCCTGTTCGGGCCTGATGGTCGCAAGCTGTCGAAGCGCCAGGGGGACACCTCGCTCCAGTACTTCCGGGAGGAGGGGTTCCTTCCCGAGGCGATGTTCAACTTCATGTGCCTGCTCGGGTGGTCCCCGGGCGGGGACCGGGAGGTCTTCACGGCCGACGAGGCCGTCGAACTCTTCGACCTCGTCGACGTGTCCAAGAACCCCGCCGTATTCGACCTGAAGAAGCTCGAGTGGTTGAACGGGGAGTACATCCGCCGGCTCGAGGCGGATGATTTCGCCGGGCGTGTCCTGCCGCTGCTGGGGGAGGTGACCCCGACCCAGGAGAAGGCGTTCCGGGAACTGGCCCCCCTCGTGCAAGAGCGGACGAAGCGCCTCGGCGAGGCCGCGGACCAGGTGCGGTTCCTCCTGCTTGCCGACGGCGATCTCGACTACGACGAGGCGTCGTGGGAGAAGCAGATGACGAAGGAGTTCTCCCGCCCGGCGGTGGAGGGGGCCCTGGCGGTGCTCGGTGGGGTGGAGGACTGGTCGACCGGTTCGATCGAGGCGGCGCTTCGGGCGTGGATGGAAGCCGAAGGGTTGAGCCCGCGCAACGC
>JBFKVA010000067.1:0-11610 GCA_041635475.1 Acidimicrobiia bacterium
CCCAACTGAGCGTGTACCCCCTCGTCGACGGGCGGCGGGCGACCAGTGCCTGGAGACGGTCGGAGCCGGGCTCCCACAGGTTCCACCCATCGGCGGTGTGGGCGATCGCGATGACGGCCGGGTGGAGACCCCCCACCCATGCCGTGACCCCGGTGGCGCGCACGGCCTCCACGGTCGAGGCCAGGATGGCAAGTCGCTCATTGAGGCTCGGGAACGGCAGGCCGAACCGCTCGGTCTCGGGCCGACTCAGCGAGTCGCCTGCCCCGACGCCGATGACCGGTGGATGGCGGGAGATGGCCGCCACGGAGGCGGCGATGGCTGCCGTGACGGCCGGTGGTCGCAGCGTGGCCCGGAGCACGAGGGAGCCGACCCGGATGGAAACGGTGCCGGCCAGGGCCCCGAGCGCCACCGTGGCTTCCAGGGCGGGGGCGGAGGGATCGGCCAGGGGGACGAGGTGGTCAAAGACGAAAACCCCTTCGAACCCGAGGTTGGCCGCAGTCGCTGCATATCCGACGGTCTCGACGCCGAGGCGCTGGCTCAGCGCCACCGAGACCCTCACCCGGTGAGCTTCTCCAGGAGCCCCTTGACCCGCTTGGGGATGAGTGACGACCCGAACTCGGTGACGCTGCGAATGACGTCGAGGACGTCCCCGTCGCCGTCCCAATGTTCGGCGGTGATCGAGGGCCCCGCCGCCTTCACGAGTCGGTCCAGGGCGAACGCGATGATGAGGACGTCGTCCACCTGGCCGATGATGGGAGCGATCATGTCAGGGATGAGGTCGAGCGGGCTCACGAGGTAGAGGAGGGTGGCGCCGACGGTGATCTTGGGACGGATCGGGACCCGGGGGTCGCGCATGAGGCGGGTCAAGAGCTTGGCCATGTTGGGGAGCGCCATCCCGACTTGGCGGAGCACCGGGCGCGCTCGGTCGAGGAGTGGGGCGCCTGCCTCGAAGACGGCGTCCGGGCGGATCGGGTTGGTCACCTGCCGGCCTCGACCCGCTTCTTGAGTCCGCGTAGGGCGGCCCCGACGATCTGCTTCTCGCCCTGGCGCACGAGGAACCCGGGAACCCGGAACGTCGGTTCGACCCGCAATGCGTAGGTGACGATCGTCTTGCCGTCGACCTCGTTGAAGTCGTACGAGCCGGTGAGTTGGGAGACGTCGCCGCCTTCGTCAGCCTCCCACGCCATCTTCGTGGGATGGGTGTGGGTGTAGGTGAGGGTGTAGTGGATCTCTTTCACGATGCCTTCGATCGTGAAACTCGCCCGGGTCGGCCGGCCGGCCGCGTCCGTCTCATGCACCTCCACCGTGCGGACGCCCGAGGCCCATTCCGGGTACGTCTCCAGGTCTTGGGCAACGGCGTACACCTCGTCGGCGGTGGCGTCGATTTCGATCGTTTCGTACATGCCGCGGGTCATGGCGTCACCGGCTCTTCGAAGAGATTGCTTGCTACAGCTAGCATAGCGGGCCCCCTCTCGCCGGATGTTGCACGGCCCGCCCGGTGGCCCGGAAATACCCCACGTTGCGGCTGGTCGTTGACCCGATCCGCCAACTCGTCGCCTGGGGCTGGTGGATGTCGCCGAAGTAGTGGAACGGAGGCTGGAACTCGAGGATGTACTCGAGGACGGCACGTTCGTTTCGCTCCATCCTCCCGGTGATGACGTCGCGGGCCAATGCAGGCACCGCAGGGGCGACGTGGGTGCAGAGGATGTCGACCGGGCCGAGCGCGGCGAGCCGCTCGGCCATGGGACGCTCGATGCCGAGGTCGAAGAGGCTACGGCCGGTGCCGCCCACGAACCCGACCCTCCAGCCTTCGATCTCGACGACGTCCCCGTCGAGGACGGCGAGCGGCCCCGCGAACTCGGTGAGCATGGGGACGATGTCGACGTTGCCGTAGGTGAGGTGAACCGCCGTCCCGTCCAACACCCGGAACGCCTCCGCGTACTGGCGGGCCGCCAACTCGAAGATCGTCGTGCGGAAGTCACCGTCGTAGGCGTCGAGGGCTCGATGCCACAGGACCCGCACGTCGGCGCCGCTCCCCCGCGCCTCGGCCACATCGGCGGCGAATCCCCGGCCCAGGATCTCGGCGACCATCCCCTCACCCGTCCGGTAGTCGATGAAGTTGAGGAGGTCCCCCAGGATGAGCAACGGCTCGTCGGTGGCCGCCACCCGCCCCAGGGCCTCGAAGTTGTCGTGGATGTCGGAGACGAGCAGCATCCCGGGTCAGCCGCCTCCCGGCCCGCCGGCGGCCATGGCGATCAGCACGGATGCGAACAGGAGGGCCAGGATCACCCCGGCGACCACCGAGATGACCCGGGGCTGGAACAGCCACGGTCCCCCGTGGTCGACGTGGCGCTGGACGTCGAACGCGCTCGCCACCCACACGCCTCCCCCGGCGAAGAGAATGACGGTGCCCATGACCCGGGTGGCCGGGGCGGCGAAGAGGACGATCCCAAAACCCACGGCCATGAGCACGAGGAGCAGGATGCCTCCACCGATGGGCCCGGCGCCCGCCTTGGCGTGTCCCATGCCGGGGATCGCCGACCACAGCTTGGCACGCTCACCGTCCACCTTCTCGCCGGGGGGCGTGAATGCCACCACCATGGCCGTCCCGCACGTCGCGCAGCGGTCGATGTCGATCGGGTTGTCGGCGTCGCACACGGGGCAGGTCCACGCGGGGGCGGCCCGCTCGGGGCGGGGTCCGGCGTCGACCGGACGCTCCCGCCCGACCGGGGCGGGGTCGGCGGGCGGGTTCTCGTCAACGACCAGCGCCGTGTAGCAGAGGTTGCACCAGTCGGCGCCGTCGGCGTTCTGGGTGCCGCAGGCAGGGCACGGGACCGCCATCGGTCAACCGATCTGGTCCACGTCGCGCACTGCCCCGCGTGACGCCGACGTGGTGAGGGCCGCGTAGGCGCGGAGCGCTCCGGAGACGGTCCGCTGGCGGTCGGGGGACCATCCGTCACCGCGGGCATCCATGGCTGCGCGTCGGTGCGCGAGTTCGTCGGGGCTGATCCGGAGCTCGATCGAACGGGCGGGGATGCTGATGTCGATGGTGTCGCCCTCTTCGATGAGGCCGATCGCTCCCCCTTCTGCGGCTTCGGGTGACACGTGCCCGATCGACAGCCCCGACGTCGCCCCCGAGAAGCGCCCGTCGGTGACCAGGGCACAGACCTTGCCGAGGCCCTTCGACTTGATGTAGGCGGTCGGGTAGAGCATTTCCTGCATGCCGGGGCCGCCCTTGGGTCCTTCGTAGCGCACGACGACGACGTCCCCGGCCTCGAGGGTGTCGCCGAGGATGAGGTCGATGGCCGCGTCCTGCGACTCGACGACCCGCGCCCGGCCGCTGAACTCGAAGATCGACTCGTCGACACCGGCAGTCTTGACGATGCACCCGTCTTCGGCGATGTTGCCGAACAGGACGGCGAGGCCCCCCTCGGAGCTGTAGGCGTGTTCCATGTCGCGGATGCAGCCTCCCTCCCGGTCGAGGTCCAGGCTGAGGTACCGGCGTTGCTGGGAGAAGGCCTCCTGGGAGCGGACGTTGCCGGGTGCCGCCCGGTAGAAGCGTTTGATGTCGTCCGAGTCGGTGCGACGGACGTCGTGGCGGTCGAGGGCGGCGCCCAGGGTGGGAGCGTGGACGGTGGGGACGTCCCGGTGGATGAGTCCTGCCCGGTCGAGTTCGCCGAGCACGGCCATGACGCCACCCGCCCGGTGGAAGTCTTCGAGGTGGTAGACCTCACTCGAGGGAGCCAGCTTGGCGAGGTTGGGGACCCGCCGGCTCAGCCGGTCGATGTCGGCCATCATGAACGGGACCTCACCCTCGACAGCCGCCGCCAGGATGTGGAGGACGGTGTTGGTGGAGCCGCCCATGGCGATGTCGAGGGCCATGGCGTTCTCGAACGCCTCGAACGAAGCGATCGTCCGGGGCAGGGCCGAGTCGTCGTCCTTGTCGTACCAGCGGCGAGCGAGGTCGACAATCGTCCGGCCGGCTTCGAGGAAGAGCTCCTTGCGGTCGGCGTGCGTGGCCAGCACCGATCCGTTGCCGGGCAGTCCCAGCCCGAGGGCCTCGACGAGGCAGTTCATCGAGTTGGCGGTGAACATGCCCGAGCACGAACCGCATGTCGGACATGCCATGCGCTCGATGTCGAGCACCTCGGCGTCGGTCAGGTCGTTGGCGCCGGCCCCGATCATGGCGGTGACGAGGTTGATGGGCGCCTCATCGGCCCCCATCTTGCCGGCCTCCATGGGGCCGCCGGACACGAAGACCGTGGGGATGTTGAGCCGGAGGGCGGCCATGAGCATGCCGGGAGTGATCTTGTCGCAGTTGGAGATGCACACCAGGGCATCGGCGCAGTGGGCGTTGGCCATGTACTCGACGCTGTCGGCGATGATGTCGCGGCTGGGCAGGGAGTAGAGCATGCCGTCGTGGCCCATGGCGATGCCGTCGTCGACGGCGATGGTGTGGAACTCGCGGGCGATGCCACCGGCGGCGTAGATCTCCTCCGCAACCATCTCGCCGAGGTCCTTGAGGTGGACGTGCCCGGGCACGAACTGGGTGTAGGAGTTGGCGATGGCGATGAGCGGCCGATCGAAGTCGTCGTCGGTGAGGCCGGTTGCCCGCCACAGGGCGCGGGCGCCGGCCATGTTCCGGCCCTGGGTGGTGGTGTGGGAGCGGTATGTCGGCATGGAGCAAGGGTACCCAGTGGGGGGCGGTCGGCGAGAGTCCTATGCCTGGGCGGGACGGTGCTGGTGGCGAATGGTGTCGAGGCGTCGCTGACGGTCGCTGACGATGACGATCCCGGCCGCCAGGGCGGCCTCCCCCCCAGGGTCGGTGGGCCAGTCCAGGGGGCCGATGACGAGGTCGACGGGGACCGGGCCCCGCAGCTGGTGCCCCAGGGCGCGCCCCAGGCGAAGCGGTAGGCCCCGGTGGGATGGGCCGAGGTCGGCCGGAGGCGTCACCTGGTCGGGATGGGGAGTGAGCACGAGAAGGTCGAGGTCGCTGTCGAACGTGCCCCCGGCTGCGGCATGTGATCCCATGAGGGCAAGGCCCAGGAGGGCGTCGGTGGTCGAGACCCACTCGTCGGCGACGAGCAGGGCGGCGTGGGCAGCCGGGTGCTCCACGGCGAGCAGGGCGATGGATACCTCGTCGACGACGTCGTGGACGGTCTCCTCCCCGAAGCGAACCCGCAGCGCCGGACGGGCGGCCGGGCCCAGGAGCTTGGCCAGCGCCCAGGCCGCGTGGCCCCGGATGAGCGAGGACGGGTGGTCGAGGTGGTCCTCGATCACCTGCGCCACGTCCGGGTTCGCGCTGTTCCCCGCCGCCACGAGCAGGTTTCGCCGCAGGAATCGGCCGTCGCGCCGAGGGATGTACCACCAGGAGACCCGGGCGACCAGCCCTTCGTCGTCGAGGTCGAGGAGCTCGGGGATGGGCCAGGACGCGGGTGTCGGGCCGCTCCCCAGGGAACGGAATCCGGGTGGACACGACGTGAGGCAGTCGTCGCACCCGTAGATGCGGGTACCGATGTGGGGGCGAAGCCAGTGGGGAAGCCGCCCCGGGGCCTGCAGCCAGGCGGCCAGGCAGCGCCGGGCGTCCAGTCCGGCGGCCTCCGACAGGGCCCCTGTCGGACAGGCCGGGATGCACGCGGTGCACGTTCCGCAGTCCCGGACCATCGGCTCGGTGGTGGCCAGGTCGGCGTCGGTGACCACGGCCCCCAGCAGCAGCCATGGGCCGTGGAGGGGGGCAAGCACCATCGTGCTCCTCCCCCACCACCCCACCCCGGCCCGGACGGCGGCCGCCCGGTCCACCAGCCGGTTGTCGTCGATGAGGACCTCTGCTCGGTGGCCGGCGGCCAGCAGCTCGTCCGCCATTCGTTGACAGCTCGCCCGCAGCCGTGCGTAGTGGTCGGCGGTGGCGAAGCGGGCCACGAACGCACCCCGTGGGTGCGCCGGTGGCGAGTCGGCCAGGTAGTCGACGGCCAGCACCACGATCCGTTCGGCCCACGGGAAGCTGGAGCGGACGTCCGTGGCGGCGACCGGGTCGTCGTACGTGAAGTGGAGCGGGCCGGACCGCCCGGCGGCCGCTGCCTGGCGGATCCGGGCGCGTTCGGCTTGGAATGGGTCGGCCGTGCACACCCCGGCGCCTGCCGCCCCCAACGACGTGGCGAGGGCGAGGAGGGTGTCGGTGGAGGCGGCCATGGCCCCAGTCTGTCAGCCGGATCAGACGAAGGCGTCGATGACCCTCTGGAGCACGAAGATCAGGAGCGGAGTCCCGATGGCGGTGAAGAAACCACGCAAGGTGCCGCGGCTCCACGGCCACGGGGAAATGGAAGCGATCGTCGTTCCCATCCGGAGGAGGCCACCCAAGGAGTCGTCGAGTCCCTTGAAGGCCCCGGTGTTGCCTGCTTCGAGCTCCCGGTACATCGATGTCCGCACCCGCTCGATGTGACCGCTGTTCTCGGCAAGGGCATCGGCCTTGGCCGCTGCAATCCGGTTGCGGGTTCCGCGCAGCGGGGCAATGAACGCGATGAGGGCGAGAAGGGTCGCGACGACCGTGCCGATCTGCACCTCAGCGGTCAACCAGTCCCCCGCCCGGCGCGCCCACTCCGAGACGAAGTTGAGCATGAGAATGATGAGCCACACGAACCCCACCTTGGCTGTGACGAGCGAGAAGCCGTAGAGAGGGTTGAGGTGGAAGATGTTCACTGTGCCCGCCCGGAGCATCCGGGAGATCCCGATGAGCAGCCGGACGGTGTGAAACACGAGGAGAGGAGCGGTTGCGTACGAAAAGCCGACGATAGGGGCTTGGATCGCCCGCGCGGTTGCCGACTCGATGTCGGCGAACTCGGGAACAAGCAACGCCATGCCGCCGAACACCGCGAAAGAGGCCACCCACAGCACCCCCGCCGTTCGGCTCGGCATGGTCGAGAGCCGGTACACCTCCGCCTTGTACTCGGCGTCGGTCCCCGCATACACGCTCCGGAACCGCTTGGTCGCTCGAATCGTCTCGTTGTCGATGGCATGGATGGCGGCGTAGCCCAGGTACGTCCAGTGGCCATCGACGATGCCCGGCAACACCACCCCCGACGCATCCCAACCCTTGTCGATGCCGAACGCGACGATGGTGGTGAGGGCGCCGACCACATAGAGAACCAGGTACCACCATTTGCGGGCGGGCTTGCGTTCCATCCAGTGGAAGACCCGGTCGAAGACCGACGGCCTGAACGGCAGCGATTCCTCTGGCAACGGCTCTCCTCTCCGGGCGCGCAGCTTAGGGGGCAGGCGGGTCCGTCAGCGGGCCATCGTGCGGTTTCTGTCACACCCGACTGGCACAGTGGCGACATGGACTCACCGGAGGTCATGGGATGTTGATCGACTGCGACGCGTGCCTCATGCAGGCGACAACGGCGTGCGACGACTGTGTCGTCTCGCTCATTCTCGAGCTATCGCCCGTCGCCGAGGTCGATCCGGACGAGTTGACCGCCCTCTCCCACCTTGCCGAGGCCGGCCTGGTTCCTCCCTTGCGACTCGTGCAGGGCGGTGGGTCCGACGCCGAACGGAGGGCCGGGTGATCCACGTCCACCCGGGGAGCTGAGACGGCCGGGGTCCCGCGACCCCGGCCGGTTCGGCGGCACGCTTGGTCAGGCCGGTTGTGCCCATTCCACAAGAGCAGAAGCCCACAGGGCGACGGCGCCGACCCGGGTCGCGTCCTCGATGACCTCACGGTCGTCGGTGATGACCACCGCTCCGGCAACCTCGGTCGCGAGCCTGCGCAGTTCGTCGTCGGCGTGCGGCACGTACACGGCCACGCCTTTGGCCTCCGACCCGAGGTCGCTGTCGAAGACGGCCCACACCGTGTGGTGCCGGGCCCGCTGGGCCAGACGCTCGGCGAGGTCGAGGACGAAGCGGCGGGCTTCGGCCTGTCGTTCGAGGGAGATCCCCGATCCGGCGGCGACGTTGTAGCCGTCGAGGGCGATGGTGAGCGGGTGCGGATGGCGCAGGACGACGTCGACGGCGGCTGGGTCGTCCGGGCGCATGCCGGGTGGGAGTCCGAACGGTGCCGCGTGCGACGGCTCATCGATGGATGGGCGTCCGTCCGTCGCAGATGACGAGGCGACGACGATCTCATCGAGGAGGCGGGCCTTTTCGAGCGGATCGCCCGACCAATGGGCCGTGACCGCCTCTCGACCCCGATCGTCGACCTGGCGTTTGTCACGGGTGGCGACGAACCAAGCCAGGCGTCGCCGGACCCGGACCAGTTCGGTGGCCGCAACCGAGGCGTCCTCCAGTTCGGACCGGAGTCGGGCGATCTCGTCGTGGGCGGCCCTCTCGATTCGTTGCTCCGCCGCCCGCACCGCGTCGGCCCGGGTGGCCTTCTCGGACCTCAGTGCGGCCTGGAGCGTCTTCAGCCGCTCGGCTGTTCCTTTGTGCTTCTCCTTGAGGGAGAGGGCCGTACGCTCCGCCGCTTCTCGCTCTCGGTCCGCCTCCCTAAGGAGGGCCTCCAGACGGGCGACATCCTCTTCTGCCACCGCGCGGGCGATTTCCTCGTCCCATCCCGTGGGTCTCTCGAGAAAGAGTCGCCCGAGCCGGTCGAGGTCCGTCGCCTCCTCGAGCACCTTGGCCCGGAGCCACTCCGACTCGTCCATGGCGGCGAGCAGCGCCTTGGCCAAAGGACGGGGCAACCTCCTGGCCGAGGTGGCTCGGACCTTCCGCAGCCGGGCGGGAACCTCGGCTTCCTCCAGTCGGCGCACCACCCTGTGGCCGACCGCCACAAGCGGCTCAAGCACCCGATGAAAGCCGTCGCTCAGTTCCATCGCCCAATCCTTGCACACGGCCGCGGACCGCACCCTGGGCGATCCTTCGACGTAGGGTGACCGGGCAGATGCCGCCCCGATTCGACCTTTCCCTCAGCCCGTTCGGCGCCCGTATCGAGGCGCTGACAGAGGCCGCCCTCGAGGCCGAGGCGGCCGGCTTCGCTGGCGTGTGGGTCTACGACCATCTCTCGGGCGCCTCGGGCAAGGCCCAGTGGGTCCTCGATCCGTGGGTCAGCCTCGCGGCCATCGCCGTTGCCACTCGCGCCCTCCAGCTGGGACCGCTGGTCCTCAACACTCCCGCTCGCCATCCGGCCCGCATCGCACTGGCCGCGGCGACGCTCCAGGACCTCAGCGGGGGGCGCCTCCTGCTTGGAATGGGAGCAGGAGCCGGCCGCGACCCACACGGGGAGGAACTCGACATGGTGGGTCTTGAACGGCTACCCGCCCCCGCTCGTCGCTCGATGACCGTCGAATCGATCTTGGCGGTGCGGGCGCTGTGGAACAACGAGAGCTTCTCCGGGGACCACTACCGACTCGACCACCCGCATTCGTTCCTCAGCCCCGAACCGACTCCACCGATCATCGTCGGGGCCAACGGTCCGCGAATGGTCGAACTGGCCGCGGACCACGCCGATGGGGTGAACCTGCACAGTCACGAGCCGGACCTGGAGACCCTGTGCACGGTGGCACGGGTCCGCTCCCCGCGGGCCGGCTTCGTCCTCTCCGTCGAAGCCCCGATGACCGACGAGTGGATGGTCGGAGACGGGCGCCGGCGCCTCGATGCCCTCGGGCTGGATCGTGTCATGTACCGGTGGAATGCCGATCTCGGCATCGACGCCATCCGCCACGCGGCCGCCACCCTCGGCCTGTCGGTCGGTGGTGGCCGACCCGGTGCGGGCCGGACCCCTCTACCGTAGGGGGACAACTCCCACCACGTGTGTGAGGAAGGACAGCGCGATGGACCATCCAGACCAAGATCAGCACGAGGGAGTCGACCCCGTTGACTCCGAGGACCCCAAGGCGGCGAACGAAACCGAAGCGTCGACCGAGGCCGACGAGTCCGATGCGCGGCGCGAGAAGTTCCTGTCCGTGATCAAGGCAAGGCGCTCCCACGACCTCGGGCCACACACGCAGGAAGCCGCCAGCGACGACGTTCGCCGCCGCCGAGCAGGCGTCCCGCAGAAGGGCAAGGTCCGGCGCCGCCCCCGCAACGTCTGACGGTCCGGGCCCGGAGCCTTGGGACAAGGGAGCGCTTTTGACCGCTGCCCGGCCTTTTCCTTAGACTTCATCCACGGACTAGGAGGGGTCCTTCGCCCGCATCCAGCCGCGTGACGAGCGGACGCCTCAAGCTAGGAGGCGTACATGGATTGCCCGACCTGCTCGTCCGAGGTGCTGGACAGCGCTCGGTTCTGCCAGTCGTGTGGGACCGAACTCCATCGAGAATGCTCCAACTGCCGCGCTTCCCTCGAAACCGATGCCGCCTTCTGCACACACTGTGGCACGCCGGTGGCATCCTCCGCTCCCTCCGCTCCCTCCGAGGCGACAACCGCTCCGGCTCCTGTGGTCGGCGACCGCGTCTCGGGCCGGACGCTTGCCGTCGTGGGTTTGATCCTCGTGGCAGTGATCGTGGCATGGATTGTGTTTGGACGAGAGTCGGGTCCACCCGATCCCCTCCAGGCGAAGTCGTGCACCGAGCTCGCCGACATCTGGGTGGAGGTGGGTCAGCTCATGCTTGACGACATCGGCGATGCGCCCTCCGACGACTACTGGGACATCGTCGACTTCGCGGCCGCCAAGTACGAGCGGGAAGGTCAAGCGTTCGAGTTGCAGCAGGACCACCTCGGCTGCAGCTACGAGCAGATGGACTTCCTGATGTGCGAACGCATCGGGTTACTGGAGCCCAAGGGCCCGGCTGGGCGTCGATTCGTAGCGGAAGCCTGCTGAAGGAGGAGCGTCGCGTGGGTGATCAGGCGGCCGGGCTCTACTGCCAGCGGTGCGGACGCCTGAACGCCGCCGAGGACCGGTTCTGTGCGGGGTGCGGGCGCGAGCGGACGACTCCAGCCGCCGTCCTGGCCCAGCATCCCCCGCCCGAGGCACACTCCCCTGGGCCAGAGCCGCCCAGCCCGGATCCCGACCCCCTCGAGCAAGAACCGGAAGAACAGCCAGAACCAGCCGAGCCCCCAGGCCCGCCCCACCCGACCACAGGCCAGGAGGACAGTCGATCTGCTCGCGATCCGTGGCAACCGCGCATCACGGCGCGGTTCGGGCTGGCTGCACTCCTCGTGCTCATCGTGGCCACGGTGGGACTCGTGGTGTGGTGCCCGTGGTGCTCTTCTGGTGTTGTCGGTCCCAGCGGTGGGGTGGTCGAGGGGCCTGGTGGCGTGCGTGTGGTTGTGCCAGGGGGGGCGGTCTCGGGCGAGGGCGTGGTGTTGGTTTCCGAGGTTGAGCCGAACAGCGAGGTCGAGGAGGTCTTCGTGGGGGTGGGGGCGGCTGGACCGGCCTTCGAGATCGGGTTGGAGGGGGCCAATTTGGTGGGGGAGGTGACGATTGAGCTTCCGTATGACCCCGGACTCCTTCCGGGAGGGGTTGATGAGGGGGCGGTGTTCGGGGCGTGGCACGATGAGGAGGCCGGACGGTGGGTGGCCTTGCATGGCGAGGTCGATTCTGAGAGGAACGTGGTGGCGGTCACCACGGACCACTTCTCGGAGTACCAGACCAAGGTCGCGGACCCCGCGGACTTGGAGGAGGCGCTGACCACCGCCTGGGAGTGGGTCTTCGGGGCGGCCGGGGTGGCGGTCGTGGATAC
>JBFKVA010000068.1:0-11552 GCA_041635475.1 Acidimicrobiia bacterium
ATGGCCCACCTCAGCGACGTCGCCGTCTCGATCGAACTCGAGACGGCCGACATGACCCTCAACATCGGCCCCCAGCACCCCTCCACCCACGGCGTGCTTCGGCTCACCGCAACGGTCGACGGCGAACGGGTCACGAACATCCAACCGATGATCGGCTACATGCACCGCGGCTACGAGAAGATCGTCGAGGCCCGCACGTACCCCCAGATCATCACCCTCATCAACCGCATCGACTGGGTGAGCGGGTACGCCAACGAGGTCCCGTTCGTCGTGGCGGCCGAGAAGCTCATGGAGGTGGAGGTCCCGGAGCGTGCCCAGTACGTGCGGCTCATCCTCACCGAGATGGCCCGGCTCGCCTCCCACCTGGCGTTCATGGGGTCGTACCCGCTCGAACTGGGGGCGGCCACCCCCCTCATGTTCGCCTTCCGGGACCGCGAGCGTGTCCTCGACCTCATCGAGTCGGTCACCGGCGGCCGTTTCCACCCCAACTTCAACCGGATCGGCGGTGTCAAGCCGGCGTACGGCGCGGGTTCCATGACCCGCAAGAACATCCAGGATCTTCCCAAGGGCTTCTTCGCCGAGTCGCGGGCCGCCATGGACGAGGTGCGCCGGAGCTGCGACCAACTCGAGACGCTCCTCAACGGCAACGAGATCTTCCTGGCCCGCACCAAGGGGGTCGGTGTGCTCCCGGTCGAGGTCGCCCAGTCCTACGGCGTGTCGGGCCCCAACCTGCGCGCCTGCGGGGTCCCGTTCGACCTGCGCCGGGTGGGCGACTACCTGCCGTACGACAAGTTCGACTTCGAGGTCGTGACCGGCGAGGTGGGCGACAGCTACGACCGGTGGCGGGTGCGCCTCGACGAGATCCGGGAGGCCGCCAAGATCGTCCAGCAGGCCATCGACGGGATCCCGACCGGCCCGCTGCTGGCCAAGGTCCCCAAGATCATCAAGGTCCCAAGAGGCGAGACGTACGTCAGGGCCGAGAACCCCAAGGGCGAGATGGGCTACTACCTCGTCTCGGAGGGGGGCGGCGGTCCCTACCGGCTGAAGATCCGCTCGTCGTCGTTCTCCAACCTGTCGATGCTGCCGTGGATCTTGGAAGGCGTGCTCCTGCCCGACATCATTTCGATCATGGGTTCGCTCGACTTCGTGCTCGGGGACGTGGACCGGTGATCTCCTTCGCTTCGCTCAGTCGGCCAGAGCCAAGCGCCGAGCGTCGAGCGCCGAGCGCCCTGGCGGCGAACCTCGTACCTCGTACCTCGTACCTTCCTCGTGCCTCGCACCTTCGGTTCGCAGCGAGCGAGGGAGGCTCGCCATGAGCGCCCTTCTCGACAACTTCTGGATCGTCCTCGGGCTCAAGATGGTCTCGATCGCCACGCTCGTGCCGGTCGCCGGCCTCATCATCGGGTACGGCGAACTCAAGATCTCCGCCCACATGCAGCACCGGGTCGGCCCGTACTTCGCCGGCGGACGTTGGGGTTGGGCCCAGCTCATCGCCGACGGCGTGAAGTTCTTCCAGAAGGAGGACATCATCCCGGCCGACGCCGACCGGCCGGTGTTCCGGTTCGCCCCGGCGCTCGTCCTGCTCTCGGCGGTCTCGCTGTTCGTGGTGATCCCGTTCGGTGCCTCGGACGCCCTCGTCGTCCGCAACCTCGACATCGGCGTGTTCTTCGCACTCGCCATCTCGTCGGTGGGCACGATCGGCGTCCTCATGGCCGGGTGGTCGTCGGCCAACAAGTACTCGCTCATGGGTGGCCTGCGGGCCGCCGGGCAGCTCATCGCCTACGAACTGCCGATGGTGCTCTCGGTGGTGGGAGTGGTCGTCCTGGCCGAGACGATGAGCCTCAACGGCATCGTCGAGGCCCAAGCGGCGTGGGGCATCCCGTTCGTCATTCCCCAACTCATCGGGTTCGGCGTGTTCTTCATCGCCTCGCTGGCCGAGATGTCCCGTACCCCGTTCGACATGCCGATCGCCGAGTCGGAGATCGTCACCGGCTACCTCACCGAGTACTCGGGGTTCCGCTTCCTGTTCTTCTTCCTCGCCGAGTTCGCCAACATGTTCACCTTCTCGGCGATTGCGGCCACGCTGTTCCTCGGCGGCTACGACCCGATCTTCTTCGACCTCCCCGCGGTGTTCGGCCCGATCGTGCTCGTCTCCAAGATCGCGATTCTCGTGTTCCTCATGATCTGGATCCGGTGGACGTGGCCGCGGGTGCGCGAGGACCAACTCCAGGGGTTCGCCTGGAAGTGGCTCGTCCCGATCTCTGTACTCAACATCGCGATCACCGGCGTGGCCAAGGTGTTGCTGTGAGACTTCCCCGCCCCTCGCTGCCCGGCATCGTCATCGGCATGAAGGTCACTTTGAAGCACCTCTTCATGAAGCCGATCACCGTGAACTACCCCAAGGTGAAGGAGACACCGCACCCCCGGGCCCGCGGCGTCATCGCCCTCGACCAGGAGGCGTGCACCGTCTGCATGCTCTGCGCCCGCAGCTGCCCCGACTGGTGCATCTACATCGAGGGCCACAAGGAGGAGAAGCCTCCCTCCAAGCCGGGGGGCCGCGTGCGGGCCCGCAACGAGCTCGATCGGTTCGACATCGACTACGCCCTCTGCATGTACTGCGGGATCTGCGTGGAGGTCTGCCCGTTCGACGCGCTGTTCTGGAGCCCGGAGTACGAGTACTCCGAGTTCAAGATGGGCAACCTCATGCACGAGAAGGACAAGCTGTCCGAGTGGCTGGAGACGGTCCCCGAATCCCCGGCGCTGGAGTCGTGATGTTCGATCTCTCCCTCGCCGCCAACTGGGTCTTCCTGCTCTTCGCGGTCGTGGCGTTGCTCGGTGGAGGGACGGTGGTCCTGAGCCGGAACCTCATCCACGCCGCCCTCGGCCTCGTCGCCACGCTCTCCTCGTCGGCCGCCCTCTTCCTCATCCTCGGGGCCGAGTTCGTCGCCTGGGTCATCATCATGGTGTACGTCGGCGCGGTGATCGTCCTGTTCCTCTTCGGGATCATGATCACCCGGGCCCCGATCGGCCGTGAAGTCTCGCTCGACAACGAACGTCGGGGCATGGCGGCCGGCACCGCCCTCGTGCTGTTCGCCACCCTCGCCTGGGCTTCGGTCTCGGCGTTCGGTGACGTCGAACTCACCGGGATCGGCGAACCGACGTCGACCGACACGATCGCCGAGGCCCTGTTCGGACGGTTCGTGCTGCCCTTCGAGATCGTCTCCTTCGTGCTGCTGGCCGCCCTCATCGGTGGCATCGTCCTCGCCCGCCGTGACGCCACGCCTGATGAAGGGAACCCGGTATGAGCATCGTCGTCATCGCCGTTGTCGTTGCCGTGGTCATCGCCGTCCTGGTGGCGGTGATCAGTGCCGTCGTGATCATCAGCGGCAGAGGAGACGACGAATGACCGTCGTGCTTCGTACTCCGTACTCCGTACTCGACGCCCGAGGCGTCGCATGACCCTCGTCCAGTACCTGCTGCTGTCCTCCGCCCTCTTCTCGCTCGGGGTGTACGGCCTGCTCGCCCGCCGCAACGCGGTCATGGTGCTGCTCGCCATCGAGCTCATGCTCAACGCGGTGAACGTCAACCTCATCGCCTTCGAGGCCTGGATCCGCGACGCACTCGCCATTGGGCAGGTCTTCTCGATCTTCATGATCACCGTGGCCGCCGCCGAGGTCGGCATCGGCCTGGCGATCGTGCTCCTTGTCTTCCGCAGCCGGGAGACCGCCAACATCGACGACTTCAACCTCATGAAGGGCTGAGATGTCGAGGTTCGCACCACTCCTGTTCCGACTCGCCGAGGAGACCGGCGAGCACGGCGACGAGGTCCACCACGCGGTGGAGGCCGGCGTCACCTCGGGCTGGGCGGTCGAGAACGTGTGGATCATGCTCCTGCTGCCGTTCGTGGCGGCGTTCCTCATCGTGCTCTTCGGTCGCTTCGACGAGAAGTGGGGGCACCGGCTGGCGGTGACGACGACCGTCTACATGTTCCTGCACGGGTCGTGGATCTGGTACCTCAACATCACCCAGGGCGTGCTCTACGAAAAGAGCATCGTCATCGCCGAGATCGGCTCGAACTGGGTCCTCGAGTGGGGATGGGTCGTCGACGGGCTGTCCTCGATGATGTACTTCGTGGTCGGCACGGTGTCGATGCTCGTGTTCTTCTACGCCGTGGGCTACATGAAGGGCGAGATCCGCTACGCCGGGTTCTTCGCGGCCTTCTCGCTGTTCGCCGGGGCCATGCTCGTGCTCGTCGCCGCCCCCAACCTCGCCCAGTTGATCGTCGGCTGGGAGCTGGTGGGGGTCGCCTCGTACCTGCTCATCGGCCACTACTGGGAGGACAAGACCAACTCGTCGGCCGGCATGAAGGCGTTCTTCACCAACAAGGTCGCCGACGTGGGCCTCATCATCGGGTCGATCATGCTCGCCACCGCGGTCGGGTCGTTCCGCATCTCCGACATCCTCACCGCCGCCGAGGAACACGCCCACGACCTCGAGGCCGTGGCGGTGGTGGGGGCGATCCTCCTCTTCTTCGGGGCCATGGGCAAGTCCGCCCAGTTCCCCCTCCACGTGTGGCTGCCGGACGCCATGGCGGGCCCGACGCCGGTCTCGGCCCTCATGCACGCCGCCACCATGGTCACCGCCGGCGTCTATCTCCTCGGGCGCATGTTCCCGCTCTTCGAAGGGCTGGCCGGGGTGGAGGCCCGCCAATGGGTCATGTGGATCGGTGCCGCCACCCTGCTCCTGACCGGGCTCATCGCCCTCGTCCAGCGCGACATCAAGAAGGTCCTCGCCTACTCGACGCTCTCCCAGTTGGGCTACATGGTCACGGCGCTCGGGGCGGGCGCCTACACCGCCGGGCTCTTCCACCTCTTCACCCACGCCTTCTTCAAGGCCCTGCTCTTCCTCGGGGCCGGCTCGGCGATCCACGCCGTCCACTCGAACGACATGCACGACATGGGTGGCCTGCGCAAGTTCATGCCGCGCACGTACGCCACCTTCCTCGTGGCGTCCCTCGCCTTGGCCGGCATCATCCCGCTCGCCGGGTACTGGTCGAAGGACGAGATCCTCGTGGGCATCAACGCCGCCGAGGGCCTCCCGGCCTCCGAGTTCGTCCTGTGGGTGGCCACCGTCGGTGCGTTCATCACGGCCTTCTACATGACCCGCACCGTGGCCCTCACCTTCTTTGGCCAGTACAAGGGCCACGGCCACCCCCACGAGGCGCCGGCCATCATGACGTGGCCGCTCATGATCCTCGGTGTCTTCTCGGTGGGTGTGGGCTGGGTCAACATCCCGGGGGTGTACACGGGCTTCACCGACTGGCTGGCAGTGCGGGCCCACGCCATCGTCGAACACCACGTCGAGGGGGCGAACTGGATCGAAGCGACCGAATGGGGTGTGGCCCTGCCAGGCCTGGTGGCCGGGGTGCTCGGCATCACGATCGGGGTGATCGTCTTCGGCCGCGACGAGGGCACCCAGGCCGAGCGCGATCGTTTCCGCATCCCGGTGCTCTACCCGCTGCTCGAGAACCAGTACTACATCGACGACTTCTATCTCTGGCTCGTCGGCCTCATCAAGGGCCCGCTCGCCCGGGCGATCGACTGGACCAACTCCTACGTCATCGACGCTGTCGTCAACGGGGTCGGGGTGCTCATGGCGGGCCTCGGGCGAATCGTCTACGGCGGGGTCGACCAACGGGGCATCGACTTCGCGTTCACGGCGTTCGCCGGCGCGGCCGGGGGATCAGGCGGGTTGCTCCGCCGGCTCCAAACCGGTCGGGTGCAGCAGTACGCAGGCGCCTTCGTCATCGGGGCCGTCCTGCTCGTCATCGGTTTCACACTGTTCAGGTAATCAGGAGGAAAGAAACACATGGAACTCTGGACCAACGGCGCGGGACTCAGCCTCACGGTTGTGCTCCCCCTGGTCGGCGCCGTCATCGTCGGGCTCACGCCCAGAGCGAGTGAATCGCTCCAGAAGGTCGTCGCTCTCCTGACGTCCCTCGCCACCCTCGCCGTCACCGTGGGTGCCGCGCTCGTGTTCGAATACGGCCAAGGAGCCGGGTTCCAGCTGGGTACCGACCGCCCCTGGATCCCCGGAATCGACGCCACCTACGCCGTCGGCATCGACGGCATCAGCCTGCCGATGCTCGCGCTGTCGGCGTTCATCACGGTCCTGGCGATCATCTACTCGTGGAACCACTGGGACGAGCCGAAGAACCCCAAGGCGTTCCTTCTCCTCATCCTCGTGCTGGCCGCCGGGATGAACGGGACGTTCATCGCCCTCGACCTCGTCCTGTTCTTCATCTTCTTCGAGATCGTGCTCCTGCCGATGTACTTCATGATCGGGATCTGGGGCGACAAGACGCCGAGATCGGTCCCGATCTTCGGGATCACGATGGAGACCCGGCTGTACGCCGCGCTCAAGTTCTTCGTCTTCACCCTGTTCGGTTCGGCGTTCATGCTGCTGGGCTTCCTGGCCCTCTACTTCAACGCCGACCCGCAGACGTTCTCGATCCCCGGGCTCATCGCCCAGGCCCCGGCCCTGGGAGCGCTCCCGTTCGCCGGGTGGATCTTCGCCGGGCTCGCGCTGGGGTTCGCGGTGAAGGTGCCGATGTGGCCGTTCCACACCTGGCTTCCCGACGCCCACACCGCGGCGCCCACGGTGGGCTCGGTCCTGCTGGCCGCCATCCTCCTGAAGCTCGGCTCGTACGGCTTCATCCGGATCGCCATCCCGGTCCTCCCCGAGCAGGCCAAGGAGTTCGCCCCGGCGATCGCCGTCCTGGCGGTGATCGGCATCATCTACGGCTCGCTGGCCTGCCTCGCCCAGACCGACATGAAGCGCCTCATCGCCTTCTCGTCGGTGGGGCACATGGGCTTCGTCATGCTCGGCATCGCCACGATGACCGAGATCGGCATCAACGCCGCCATCATCGGCATGGTCGCCCACGGCGTCATCACCGGCCTCCTGTTCTTCCTCGCCGGGTCGATGCACCACCGGTACCACACGCGGGAGATGGCCCGCCTCGGAGGGAACCTGGCGCTCATGCCCAAGATGGGTTGGATCCTGTCGTTCACGGCGATGGCCTCGCTGGGCCTGCCCGGCCTCGCCGGGTTCTGGGGCGAGTTCATGGCGCTCCTCGGCGCCTACAACCCGCTGCCCGGCCTCGATGCCGGCTTGTTCCGCGGGGCGATGGTCACCGGGGCCATCGGGACGGTACTCACCGCCGGGTACCTGCTGTGGATGCTCCAGAAGGTCAACCTCGGTGAACCCAAGGCCGAGTGGGCCGGGCACGAGTTCCACGACGTCGATCGGTACGAGATGACGGCCTGGCTGCCGCTGCTGGCGTTCACGGTCCTGCTCGGCGTGTACCCCAAGCTCGTGTTCGGGGCCACGGTCCCGGCGGTGGAAGCCCTCGTCCAGACAGCCTTCGGAGGGTAGATCACGGTCATGACCTTCGAGATCGACTACCTGGCCATCGGCCCCGAGATCGCCGTCGCCCTCACGGTGATGGCGGTACTCACGCTCGACCTGCTCCTGCCCAAGTCGCAGAAGTACTGGACGGGCGTGGTGGCGGTGGTCGGTCTCATGGTGGCGGCGCTTCCGCTCCTCCAGTTGGTCGCGGACGGCACCACCCGCACGATGCTCGATGGCAGCTGGGTGGTGGACGACTTCGCCCTCGTGGTGAAGGCGTTGTTCCTCGTCTCGGGGTACCTCGTGCTGCTCATGTCGGTCGGCTACATCGAGTCCGATCGCTACTACGAGGGGGAGTACTACTTCCTGCTCCTCAGCTCCATCCTCGGGTCGCTCGTCATGGCGTCGGCCCGGGACTTCATCACGCTGTTCATCGGTCTCGAGCTCGTGACCGCGCCGCTCTTCCTGCTGGCCGGTTGGCGCAAGGGCGACGTGCGGTCGAACGAGTCGGCGCTGAAGTTCTTCCTCATCGGGGTGCTGTCGGCGGCCATGCTCGGCTGGGGCATGTCGTTCGTCTACGGCCTCACCGGGACGGTGTCGTTCACCGGGATCGACGCCGCCCTCGGGGGCCTCCTCGCCGACGAGGCGATGCGGCCTGCCGCCGTGCTGGCGGTGCTCTTCGTCATGACCGGGTTCGCGTTCAAGATCTCGGCCGTCCCGTTCCACTTCTGGGCGCCCGACACCTATGAGGGGGCTCCCACGCCGGTCACCGCCTACCTGTCGGTCTCCTCGAAGGCGGCTGGCTTCGTGGGCCTGCTCGTCGTCTGTTACCAGGCGTTCGGTTCGGCCCGGGAGATCTGGGCGCCGACGCTGTGGATCCTGGCCGTGCTGTCGATGACCGTTGCCAACCTGTCGGCCCTCAACCAGACGAACATCGTGCGGTTGCTCGCCTATTCGTCGGTGGCCCAGGCCGGGTTCATGCTCGTCCCGTTCGGGGCGGCGGCGGTCGGCGGGGCCGACCTCGGACAGACGTTCTCGGCGACGATCATCTACATCATCGTGTACGCCTTCATGAACCTCGGTGCCTTCGCCTTCGTCCTGGCCGCCACCCGCCGGACCAGGTCGGGCCTCATCTCGGCGTACGCCGGACTCGGGACGAGGGCCCCCGGCCTGGCGTTCATGGGCGCCGTGTTCTTCTTCAGCCTGGCGGGGATCCCGCCGCTGGCCGGGTGGTACGCCAAGTTCGTGATGTTCTCGTCGGCCATCGGGGCCGGGGACACGTGGGCGATCGTCCTGGCGGCGATCGCGGCGGTGAACGCGGTCATCGCCTTCTACTACTACGCCAAGGTCGTCAAGACGATGTGGTTCGACGCCGCTCCCGAGACCCCCGACAAGGACGTGTCGATGGTGCCCGGTTCGCTCCAGCTGTCGCTCGCCCTGGCCACCGTGCTCGTGTTCGCCTTCGGCATCCTCCCCAGCCTGGCCGACACCCTCGGCCGCGCCGCCCAGCTCTGATCCCGTTTTCCCACGGCCCATGTCCGTCTGGGGCGGACATTTCAACACCCAGAATGGCCACGTGACACTCAAGCACCGCATCATCGAACGAATCCGAGCCGAGGGGCCGATGCCGTTCGAGGTGTTCCAGCGGATCTGCCTCTACGACCCCGACGGGTTCTTCGGCGGGGACACCCTCCGGTCGCAGAAGGCGGGCGACTTCCTCACGAGCCCCGAGGTCTCGCCCCTGTTCGGCGAGACGCTCGCCCGGTTCGTGGACCGGGAACTCGCCGTCCTGTCTGTCCCCCCGGCGGAGCCGGGGGGAAGGTCCCTGCGACGGAGCGAAGCGGAGTCGGATTGGCTGCTCGTCGAGGTCGCCGCCGGCTCCGGGTCGCTCCTCCGCCCCCTCCTGGCGGCACTCGAGACGCCCGTCGAGGCGTGGGCGGTGGAGGCGTCGCCGGCAGCCCGGGCCGCCCTCGAGTCGGTGGTGCCCGGTCGGGTGGTCGCGTCGCTGGACGAGGTCCCTTCATCGTTCTCGGGAGTCGTGATCGCCAACGAACTCCTCGACAACCTTCCGATGGCGATCGCGGTGCGAACCGACGGCGGCTGGCGGGAACGATGGGTCGGGGTCGACGGCGCCGACCTGGTCCTCGTCGACGCCCCGGCTCGGCCCGAGGTCGAGGCGTGGGCCGAACGTTTCGGCTTGCCATGCCCGGAAGCGGGGGTGGTGGAGGTGCAGATCGGGGCCCGGGAGTGGATCACCGACGTCCTGTCGCGACTCTCCGCCGGCACGCTGCTCGTCATCGACTACGGCGACGTCACGGAGAACCTCGCCCCACGGCGCCAGGACGGCACGCTGCGCACCTACCGGGCCCACCATCTTGGGCCCCATCCCTTGGACGAACCGGGGGCGACCGACATCACCGCCGACGTCAACTTCACCGCCATGGCCGCAGCTGCGGAGGCGGCCGGGGCCACCGTGGAACTGAATCGTCAGGACGAGTTCCTGGCGTCACTCGGGCTGCGTGCCCTGCTCTCCGACCTGCGGAGGGAGGAGTTGGAGGCGGCGAGGGAGGGCGATGCGCTGCGTCAGATGGAGCTGAAGTCACGCAAGCTAGAGGTCGAGACCCTCATGCACCCCCGCGGCCTCGGCGACTTCCGGGTGTTGGTGGCGCGGACGTAGAAGGGCCGCCCCGGAGGGCGGCCCTTCCTCAGTCCGATTCTCTGTCCGGGCTACGGAGTCGCCGCCAGCGCGGCGTCGGCGGTTGCCAGCCCGGCGCCGGTGGCGTCGGCATCCCAACAGATCACCTCGTCCGGTCCTGCCGGCTGCGCGACCGTCCTGCAACCTGCTGGCAGTGCGATCGCCGATCCCTCGAGGATGCCCTCTGCTTGCGCGGCGGTCAGCCCCGGGCTCTTCTCTGCCATGAGCGCAACGATCCCGGCCACGTGGGGACTGGCCATCGAGGTCCCACCCAGGAAGTAGTAGGAGGTCTGACCGCGGTTGACCTGGTAGGGGCCCACGACCCACGACCCCGGCGCCGCCACGTCGAGATCCTGGTTCACAAGTGCCCTACTCGAGAAGTCGGTGATGTAGAAGTCGGTCGGATCCGTTGGCTCGGAGACGTTCCCATTCCACCACCACGACCGGTTGCCGGGTGGCAACCATTCACCGGTCCAACCACTGGCCGCCACCGAGATCACGGGTGCGTAGGCGCCCGGGTAGCCCATACCGGTTTCGCCTTCGTTGCCCGCGGAGGCCACGATGATGACCCCTTGGGCGATGGCGTAGTCGATGGCTTCCTGCTCCACTGCGTCGAGTTCAGGGCCACCGAGGCTCATGTTGATGACCACGGGTGAGCCGGCCAAGGGCCCGGCCTTGAGGTCCCCCACGTACGTGATCCCGGCGGCCACCACGGAACTCCAGCCCGACCCGTTGTTGTTGAGGACCTTCACCGGGATGACGGTTGCCATCGGGGCGACGCCGTTGACCGGTGTCCCGCCCAGGCTGTACCCGAGGATCGTTGAGGTGACGTGGGTCCCGTGGGAGTTGGTGTCGTGCTCCCACTTGTTGGGCTGTGTGGACACGTTGCCCTTCTCGCCGCCGCCACCCCCGAAGGTCATGGCGTACTCCTCGGCGATGCGCTCCTGCGGGAAGTACTGGCGCCAGGAGTCGAGGAGGCCGGTGTCGAGGACGGCCACGTACACCCCGCTGCCGTCGTAGCCGACCTGGCGGTTGTTGAACCCGAACTCGGTGACGTTGATGGCGTCGAGGTCCCAGGTGCTCAGGCCGTCGCTGAAGTCGGTTGCCGCGACCGTGTCGACCGGCGCCCCGTTCCGTTCCGCATCGGGGTTCACCGACGCCACGAACGGGAGTGCCGCGATCTCGTCGAGGTCGCCGAGGCGGGCCTGCATGAACACGGCGTCGATCTCGACAAGGGTGTCCCGCACCGTGCCCAGGGTTCCGAGCGTTGCCAGGGCGTCCTCGGTGATGTCCTGGTTGAGGAGGACGTTGACCCGCACCTGCTTCTTCGCGGAGGGTGCCTTCGTCCCTCCGCGTCCGTTGGTCCCCTCACTGGCCGTGGTGTCGGTGTTCTGGCCGCGAGCGAAGCCGTCTATGCCGAACGCCTTGCCGTGGCCCGGGCGGTCGG
>JBFKVA010000069.1:0-11289 GCA_041635475.1 Acidimicrobiia bacterium
CCAAGATCAGCTGATCCACTCCAAATCCCTTTCCGATCCTCTGGACACCGCCACCGTCTCCCAGGTGAGGAGGACGAGGTAGGTGACCACCGTTGCTATTGCGAAGGCGATTCGATCCAGGTCGGGCACCAGCGCGAGCGTTATCACGATGGTGACCGTGAGGAGTGCGAACCGCACGACGAAACCGAAGAGCGCGGCGGCATGATAGGCACCCGGGGAGATGCGAGCGGCCACGGACAACCCCCAGCCCGAGAGCAGGAAGTTGCCGACGACGGCGATGACGCCAACCACCGCGGCGAACGCACCCCCGCTCCCGCGGGCGAGCCAGAAGCCGAGGACAACCACGGGGCCGACCCAAAGGGCCCGCTTGGCGGTGTTCTTGGCCAGCTTCGCCTCAACGTCCACGGTTCTTCCGTTCCTCGTCGTCGCGTTCCCCTTCGCGCTTGGCGTAGTGCCACACCCGAAGGAACCCCGAGTAGGCCCCGGTGAGCGTGAAGATCACCACGAGCCACGGGGCGGTTCCGAGCCACCTGTCGAGGAAGTACCCGATGAGCAACCCGGCGAGGATCGATGCGAAGAACGATCCCCCGGCATCGATCCCCGATATCGTCTTGGCGTACTCGGCGTTGCTGCGTTTGTGCGCCATGTCGACCTCGGGTTCCAACGCTGCCCGCACCCTATTCCCGCCTTGTTTGCAAGCCCAAATCGGGGTTCGGACGGCCGCTTGTGAGTTGTTGCACACCGACATGATGGGCTCCTCCTGTGGATGAGCGCAACGACGTGCGCGGTAATGGACGTGCACCGCGAAGACGCCGGTGGAGGCCGCGGCGTCGACGAATCGAGTACGGCAGGTTGCCGCCGTGCGTCCCCCTCGGACCTGGATGGCACACCCGACACCCGCTCGCATCGACGAGAACGCCAGCAGCGCACCGTCACCTGGGTGTGACGACCGGGGGGACGCTCCGCGGAACCACCCTCACGTTCCTGCGGGGAGCACGCTCTCGGCATAGGCGAGCCCTTCGGGCGGCGGCAGCGACCGGCCCTGGTCGTAGCACGCCAGCTTCTCCGCTTCGTCCATCCCGGCCAGGAGGGGACGCACGTAGCGCTCCCTGTTCTCGTACCCAGCCACGGCAATGCCCATTTCGTCCTGGAGCCGCTGACCCACCCCGAGGAGGCGAGCAGCCGTCGCCACGTCATCCTGCACTGCCCGGCAATACGCCATCGACTGCAGCAGGTGCACGAGGCAGCTCTGGTCCGATCGACGAATGCCGTCCCAGGCGCGCCGAAGGTCGACGGCATCGACCGGCTGTCCCGTCCGGGCTGCCACGTTTGCACGTGCCTCGTGGAAGTGCGCGGTGAAGACCGGCCAGGTGGCTGCGGGCGATCGGTTCGGCATGAGCGCCACCGCTTCCTCGACGCGCCCTTCGTCGAGGAGGTGCCAGACGAGGAACAGGGTCGAGAGCATCGTGTAGGTCGGGTCGTCTTCGAGGAGTTCGAGTGCCGCCCGCAGGTCGCCCTCCACGGCGGGGTCGGATGCTTCCCCCATGCGGCTGACGCCCTCGAAGTAGCGGCACATGCCTTCGGGGCGCCGGGCGCCGGCTTCGTGGAAGTGCGCCCGCGCCTTCCCAAGCAGGTCGAGGGCCTCCGAGCTCCGACCGAGCCTGTTCAACAGGTTGCCGGCGAGGGCCAGCCGGCCCACGGCGAGCAGCTTGGGCGGTGCGATCCCGTCCGCCGCCGCCAGAAGCCGTTCGAGCCAGGCAGCCCCTTCGACAGCCGCCGGTGTGGACCGGATACCATCGGCGTCCTCGACGAGCCCGCGATTCCACCAGTAGGGAGCGAGGGCCGTTGCGATGGACAGGCCCGTCGTCGGATCTCCCTTGACCGACCAGGCGAGAACGGCTCGCAGCGCGTCCATGTTGCGCGTGATCCCTGCCGAAGCTTCGAACTGCTCCGGGCCCTGGAGCTTGGCGCTTCTCTCGCGCGAGAAGGCGGCCGCCCACCGGGACAGGGCCCCGAGGATCTCGGATGCTTCCCCGGCTCGGTCGAGCAGCAATCGGCCGTGCTGGCGGACGGTCTCAAGCATCCGATACCCGGGAGTCGCATCCGACCGATCGACGAACAAGAGGGACTGCGTGGCCAACTGCTCGATGACCTCCAACACGGGCAACCCGTGGACCCCCAGGACGGCCTCCGCGACTTGGAGCGAGAAACGACCCGGGAGTACCGAGAGGGCTCGATACGCCGCCTGCGCCTCTTCGTCCAAGAGGTCGTATGACCACTCGACGGCGGCAAGAAGCGTTCGGTGATGGGGAAGGGCCGTTCGGCTGCCTCCGGTGAGGAGCCCGAGGTGATCGTGAAGGCGGCTCTCGATGTCGGTGAGGCTCATTGATCGGAGCCGCGCCGCCGCCAACTCGATGGCGAGGGGGAGTCCGTCCAGCCTCCTGCAGATTCGGGCAACCATCTCGAGGTCAAGCGAATCGGGGTCAAGGCTCCCCGGCACTCGCTCCACGAAGAGTTGGACCGCGTCGGGCATCGTCGATCTCGCGTCGGCCGCAAGCGGGGGCAGGGCCCAGGCCATCTCGCCTTCTGCCTGGAGCGACTCCCGGCTCGTTGCCAGGACCCGGAGTCCCGGGGCCATCGCCAGGAGCTCGTGGGCGAGGAGGGCCACGGTGTCCACGACCCGTTCACAGTCGTCGAGCACGAGTAGGAGTCGGCGCGTGCCGACCTGGTCTGCCACCGCCCGACTGGTGCTTCGATCACTCGGGGCCGAGAGCCGCAGCTCCTCGACGACTTTCGGGGCCACCAACGCTCCGTCCTCGACGCCGGCGAGGGAGACGAACCAGACCCCATCGGGCATGAGGCCAACGTGACGGTGGGCAACCTCGAGCGCCAGCCGGGTCTTGCCGACGCCCCCAGCGCCGGTGATCGTCACGAGCCGATGCCGACCCAGGAGTTGCACCACAGCCTCGATCTCTTGTGCCCGCCCCACGAACGACGACAACGCAGACGGCAGGTTGCCCGCCACGGGCTGTTCCGCACCGGTGTCGGGATCCGGAGGACCTGTGGCGGAGTCGCCAACAGACACCTCGGTGCCCGTGTGTACGCGATAGACGCGCACCGGGAAGGGGATGTTCTTGAGCCGGTGCTCGCCCAGGTCGGTCATCGGAGCATCGACCTTCGAGGCGACCTGGTCGCGGACGGTCTTGGACACCGCCAAGCCTCCCACGGGGGCCATCGCCTCGAGGCGCGCGGCGACGTTGACGCCGTCCCCGTAGATCCGGTCGCCTTGGATCATGACTTCGCCGACGTGGATGCCGATACGAAACATCATCCGCCGGTCCTCAGGCGTGCCTTCGTTGAGGGCCGCGAACCTCGACTGGAGGCCGAGCGCACAGCGAACGGCACCGGTGGCCGACGGGAACTCGAGGAGGGCGTTGTCACCCGGGTTGTCCACGACCCTCCCCTCGTGGCTTCGCACGAGGTCGGCCATCTCCGAGCGAAACGCGGTGAGGGTCCGAACCGTCCCCACCTCATCGAGGGCCATCAACCGGGAATAGCCGGCCACGTCGACCGAGGCGACCGCCACCAGCTTGCGCTCGATCGACTCGCTCACGCCACCCCCTTGGGCTCAGACCACCTCGGCCTTGGCTTTGAGGAGGCGCTCCACGACCGTTCTCAAGACCTTCACGGCCACCTTCGGATGGCTGTCGAAGATCGTGAAGAACTCCCGCGAGTTCATCACGAGGACGGTCATGTCGGACGTCGCGACCACGTCGGCGTTGCGGGGCATGCGGTCGATGAGGCTCATCTCGCCGAAGAAGTCGCCAGGACCCATCTCGTCGATCTTGCGGCCGTTGCGGCGAACCGCGCACGTGCCGACCTCGATGACCATCGCTTCCTTCCCCACATCACCCTGTTTGACCAGCGTCGCGCCGGCCTTGACGGACACCTCGGTGGTCAGCCTCGCCAGGAAGTCGAGCTCCTTCTTCGAGAGGTCGGCGAACAGCGGGATCTTCCGCAGCGCCTCGACCTTCTCCGGCTGTCGTAGCTTTGCCATGTGCGCCTCTCTCTCCGGGCGGGAGCGTAGCCATGAGGGAATGCCGCTGCAACGGCGACCGGCCGGTCATCGGGTGGACGCGCTGCAGGGAACGGGCGTCGTGTGCCACCATGGGTAGTGATGCCCGACCGTGCCTCCCAGGTCCCGATCCGCACACCGCCTCCGCCGTTCCGGGTGGTCAGCGTCGTCCGGACCGAGCCCCTGTCGCCGCGGATGACACGGGTCACCCTCGGCGGCCCCGCCCTGGCCGGGTTCCCCGAACCCGAGCCCGCCGCCTCGGTGCGGCTCCTTCTCCCCGGCCCGGCCGGGTTGGTGATCCCGGAGTGGAACGGCAACGAGTTCCTCCTCCCCAACGGGGAGAGACCGGTGATTCGCACGTTCACCCCGCGGGCGTGGAGGCCAGGAGACCTCGAACTCGACGTCGACATCGTCCTGCACGACGGTGGAGCGGTGTCGGCGTGGGCGGCTGCCGCGGCCCGTGGCACACCGGCCGCGCTCTCGGGGCCGGGGAGTGGATACCGGCCCGACCCGACCGCGACCGGGTTCCTGCTGGGCGGCGACGAGACCGCCATCCCCGCCATGGCCCAGTTGTTGGAAGTGCTCCCGCGGGAGACGATGACCCACGTGCTGATCGGGATCAGTCACCCCGACGCCCAGATCGCGCTGCCTGCGCACCCCCGGGCGACGGTCAGGTGGCTCCCCGAGTCGGGGGCCTCCCCCGGGGCGGCGCTCGTGGCGGCGATCGAGGAGGCAGACCTGCCGGCGGGAACCAAGGTCTGGGTGGCGGGCGAGGCGGCAGCCATGCACCGGATCCGGCGGCACCTGTTCCAGGTCCGGGGCCTCCCCCGCCAAGACGCCTCGGTGCGCGGCTACTGGAAGCAGCGCGGGTAGCCGCAGCGCCGGCCTCGTCACCGTCCGGCCTTGTCGGCTATAGTTAACCTATTGGTTAAGTATGGATGATCAGCGGGACCAGGACCTCGACACCCTCATGACGGCGCTCGCCAACGAGCACCGGCGAGAGATCGTGCGGTTCCTCGGGTTGCAGCCGGCATCGATCAGCCGCTTGGCCGAGCTGAGGGGACTCTCCCTTCCTGCGATCCACAAGCACATCAAGGTGCTCGAACAAGCGGGGTTGGTGGATCGGAGGAAGCTCGGACGCACCACGTTCCTTGCGCTTCGGCGTCGGGCGCTGGGAGTCGCCTGGGAGTGGATGGGCCAGTTCCATCCCTACTGGGGCAACGATCGAGAAACCCTGGACAACTACGCCCAGTACCTGGGCTCGGATTCCCCCGAGGAGGGACCATGAACAAATACGTCTACATCCATGTCGGCTTCGTGCCGCCCACGCCTGAGATCGGCCAGGCCTGGATGGCTTGGTTCGAGTCAATCAAGGACCGGATCGTCGACAGCGGCCAGCCGTTCTCCCGAGGGGCGGAGATCAGGGGCGAGGAAGTGACCGAGCATCCTCTCGGCCTCGAAGCCTTCACCGGCTACACCATCGTGAACGCCGAGTCCTTCGAAGAGGCCGTCGAGGTGGCCAAGACGTGCCCGTCGATCACAGGGATCAGGGTCTACGAAGCCGCCCGTATGTGAGGTGACGACCTACGTACGGCCTCCCCGGGACCGAAGAGGGGACGTGGATGGGACCGATTGCCCGGGTCCTAGCTGTGGCCGCCATCGTCCCTTCGGCGAGAGACGCCTCTTGCCACAATGAACAGCCCCACCGACCCGGCCAACCCCAGTCCCCACGCCCACCACAGCGGGTCGCTGTCGGCGGGATGGGGCAGGGGGACCGGAAGACTCACGTCGGGGGCGGCAGCCAGGAGCACGTCGGCCTCCCAGATTCCACCGCAGATGTTCGTCTCGAACCCCTTGGGACCGGCATGGGCGATGATGCCGACCCGCCCATGTTGGGAGAAGTCCGCACCACAGTCGGCGTCCCCGTAGCCCGTGCCGACCTCCACCAGTTCGTTCAACGAACCCTTGGCCACCGACTCGACCCGGAACGTCCAGCGCTGGGGACCCCACCAATCGTCCCCGTCCTCGGGTTCGGGGTACCCGATGTCGCGGACCGACACGGCTTCTCCGACGAAGGCGACGACACCCCTGGCCAGTGACTCCTCGACGGTGGTCATCATGCAGGAGCAGGCGCTCACCGGCTCGGCTCCCCCCACGAGCGGGACGCCAGCGATCACCGCGATCAGGAGCACCCGAACCACCAGCGACTGAAGTGAGGATCTGTTCATCGCACTATGACGCAACGGGGTCGTGGTTCGGTTCCAGCGGGCCCTACCCGGGAGCACGCGGACACTTCGATGTCAGACCGTGGCCGTCCCCACGACCCAGTCGGCGTGCATGGCGGCGTAGACGCCGCCCCGCTCGAGCAACTCCGCATGGGTCCCCACCTCGACCAGCCTGCCCCGGTCGAAGACGAGAACGCGGTCTGACGCCTCCGCGGTCGACAGCCGGTGGGCGACGGTGAGCGAGGTTCGCCCCTCGAGCAGCCGGTTGATGGCGTTGCGCAGCGAGACCTCGAGGGCCGGGTCGACGGCCGATGTCGCTTCGTCGAGGAGGAGGAGATCGACCTCCCGGATCCACACCCGGACGAGTGCCACGAGTTGCCGCTCCCCGGCCGACAGGCGGCTCCCCCGCTCCCCCACCTCCGTGGCCAGGCCCTCGGGCAGGCTGTCCAGCCAATCGAGCAGGTCGAGGTCGGCGAAGGCCTGCCGAACCTCGTCGTCGGTCGCCTCGAGTCGCCCGTACCGGACGTTCTCGAGGATCGTGGCGTCGTGGAGGAACCCTTCCTGGGGAACGAACCCGACCCTCTCGCGCAGCGAGGAGAACGGGATGCGTTCGATCGGCACGCCGCCGATGCGAAGCTCACCACCGTCGCGCTCGATGAGACGGGCGACGAGCTTGGTGAACGTCGTCTTGCCCGAACCCGTCTCGCCCACGACGGCGATCCGCTCGCCGCGAGCGACATTGAGGGTCACCTCTTCCAGCACCAACGGCCCTTCCCCGTACGCGAACGACAGGCCGTCGACCTCCACGTCGAGGGTGCCGGCGGGAAGCGGGACGCCACCCACTCCGGCGTCGACGACGTCGATCGGCGTGTCGAGCACCTCGAAGATACGGCGCAGGCCGGCGGCCGCCGACTGGGCCCCGTCCACCGTCTCGACCATGGTCTGCACCGGGTCGACGAGCAACGCGACGAGGAAGAGAAACGCGATGAGCTCACCGGCGGTGAGGTTGCCTGCCACCCCAAGGGTGATGCCGAGCACGATGACGCCGGCCGTGATGAGGCCGGTGAACGCCTCGGCGGTGGCGAAAAGGAAGTTGCCGAGCATCGAGGCCCGAAAGTCCGCCTTGAACTCCTTCTCGAGGGCCCTGTCCAGCTTGGCCGAAACGTGCCGCTCGGCTCCGTAGGCCCGGATGATGGGCAGCCCGGAGATCGCCTCCCCGGCGGTTCCAAGCACGTCGGCCACTGCCACCCGGGCCCGGTCATGGGCCCGGCCGAGGATCCTCTGGAATGACAGCAGCATTCCGACGTAGACCGCAGTCGCAACGACCACGAGGAGGGCCAGCGGAACCGAGTACCACAGCATCACTGCGATCGTCAGGATGACCCGACCCACCCCCACGAGCAGCCCCACCCCACCCCATTCCATGAACTCCTGTATCCGCTCGATGTCGTTCGTCACCCGTGACACGAGCGCTCCTCGCCGCTCCTCCTGGGTCACGAGGATCGATTGGCGTTGCAGCGACCCGAAGGTGCGCGTCCGCATGTCGTGGAGACCGCTGGTGGCGGCCACCCCCAGCCGGATGTTGGCCCGCCGGTTGACGAGGGCGGCCAGGGCGACCCCGATGAGGGCCACCGTCCCCGATTGCATGATCGCGGTGCGGTCGATGGCGTCGCTGAACTGGCCGGCGTCCACGATCCTCTGGACGAACACGGGCGTGACGAGGTTCACCGTGGTGCCCACGACGACGAGGAAGAGCGTGAAGCCGAGGCCACGCCGGAACGCCGGCACGTCGCGCAGGGCTCGGATCACCGCCTCCCGGGCCTTGAGGTGTTCGCTCATGCGCCACCTCCTGCCCGCGCCGCCGCATCCTCCTCGTAGGCCTTGAGGAGCCGCTGGTAGCCGGGCTCTTGTTCCAGGAGCTCGTCGTGGGGTCCCGCCGCCACGATCCGCCCATCCTCGACGAAGAGGACTTCGTCGGAGAGCGCGATGGAACTGGCCCGGTAGGCAACGAGGACCACGGTGGAGGGGAGGTCCGCCTCCCGCAGGCCATGGAGGATGCGCGACTCGACGGAGGGGTCGACGGCCGACGTGGCATCGTCGAGGATGAGGAGGCGGGGTCGGCGCAACAACGCCCGGGCCAGTGCCACCCGCTGCCGCTGGCCACCGGAGAGGGTCGTGCCCCGCTCACCGATCTGCGTGTCGAACCCGGACTCCAGCTCGTCGACGAACGGGGTCGCGTTGGCGAGGTCGGCGGCACGGCGCACGTCAGCATCCGGCACCTCGACCCCCAGCGTGATGTTCCCCCTCACGGTGTCGTCGAACAGGAACGCCTCCTGGGCCACGTAGGCCATCTCGTCGGGGAGGGCCCCGGCGGCCATGTCCCTGAGGTCGCGGTCATCCAGCCGGATGGCCCCGGTGCGGGGATCCCACAGGCGGGCCAGGAGCACCGCCAGCGTGGTCTTGCCCGAACCGGTGGGTCCCACCACGGCCACGATGCGCCCGGGTGGGATCTCGATGTCGACGTCGGTGAGGACCGGGGTCTCGTCGTACCCGAACCCGACGGCGGCGGCGCTGACCGCGGCGCCCGTGTCGTCGTCAACGGCTGCCGTCTGGCCGTAACGGACGTACGTCTGCTCCCGGAAGACCGCTTCGATGCGCTCCCAGTGGGCACTGGAGGCCGCGAGGTCGAAGAAGACGAAGCCGATGAGCTGGATCGGCCAGAAGAGCAGTGAGAGCAGGTAGGCGACCGACACGATGTCGCCGGCCGTCAGGAGACCGTCGGCGAGGCGGAACACGCCGAACGTGATGATGACGATCTGGGCGGCGGCGGGCACGTTCTGGACGGCCGCCTTGAAGCTCTCCCACACGATCGTGATGTTGATGAGGCGTTCCCGGAGCCGGTCGGAGCGCTCGGTGAAGCGGTCTGTCTCCCACTGCTCGCGGCCGAGGGCCTTGACCGTGAGGGCACCGTCGAACGATTCGTGCGCGGCGGCCGCCAACTCGCCGCGGCGGGCCTGGATCTCGGCGACGAGGCCGAAGGTGACCCACGCTCCCCTGAGTTCGATGATGACCACGACCACGATGAACCCCATAGCGATCACGCCCAGGAGCGGGTCGAGGATGAACACGAGGACGATCGTGCCGATGAGCAGGAGGGTGGCCCCGAGGGCGAACGGGAGCGGGCCGAGGAGGAACGTCGAACCCGAGACGTCGGCGTCCCCGATCGAGATGAGGTTGCCGACGGCTTGGCGGTTGTACCAGTCCATGTCGAGCTTGAGGACGTGTCCGACGAAGCGGCGCCGCAGGTCCTGGCGGTTCTTGAGCTGGAGCCATCCGGCCCCGACCCGACGGGTCACCACCCCGAGCGACTTGGCCAACGAGACCGCCATGACGGCGGCAGCCGCCTTCCACAGGAGCCCGGCGGCCTCGGCCCCGCGTTCCAGGACGTCGAGGATCACCGTGTCCGTGACCCAGCCGATGACCCGGGAGGAGGCGAGGATGCTCGCCGCGTACGTCAGGGAACCGGCGAACGCGACCGCAAACCCGCCCGGACGGGCCTTGATGAAGCGCGCGATGAGGCGGAACCCGCTGCGGAGAACGCCCCCGAAGGTGGTCGGGGCAGACACGGCCTCAGGCTAGAGGCGCGCGCCACGATGAGGCGAAGGGTTTTCCCCCGCCCGATGTCCGCCTGGAGCGGACACACGTGGGGGGAAAACGGGTCAGGGCTTGTAGACGGTAACGGTCTCGCCTTCGTCTGATGTGAACACCACGGACCCGGTCCTCTTGGGGATTGGCTCCGAGCTGCATGCGTTGTCGAGGCAGTCGGTTGCCCCGGTGTCGAACGAGCCGGTCAGGTCTGCAAGCGACGTGTCGGTCACGATCGCCGTCCAGGTCTTGCCCTCATTGATGCTCGAACCGACGAGGGACGAGGGCGCGGTGGTCGTGGTCGTCGGGGTCGTGGTCGTTGTGGTCGACGTCGATGTGGTCGTGGTCGTGGTCGTGCTCCCGACGTCCGTCGGGTAGATGAAGCCACCGTCGGACGTCGTCAGGTCCGTCGTCTTCGCAAGAGCGAACACGGCTGACGCCGACGTCCCCGCCAACTTGGGGCCGGCCATGCCGGGCTGACCCTGGAACCCCCACGAGTTCACCGAGAAGACCGGTCCGGACCCCGTCGACGTGTCCATCGGTTGGATCCACGGACCACCCGACGACCCGCCCGACAGTCGGCAGCTTCCCAGCCAGTAATTGTCGGAACCGTAGGTCCCCAGACGCTCCGAGCAGTAACGGAAGTTGGGGTCCGCGCTGTAGGAGTAGCCGAGGGCAAAGGCGACCTGGTTCAGGGCGGGCGGGGTGAACGACAGCGGCAGGCTGCCGGCTGCGACGTCCAGCGCTCCTCCACTGCCGGCACCCTGATGAGACCCGGAGTCGCTCATGACGTATTAGGCGTAGTCCCACGGGATGTTGTCCGGGAAGGTTCGGGTGGTCCAGTCGGTGTCGACGACACCGAACGACGGCGCCCAGCAGCCGAGCCGGTCGTTGGTGCAGTCGGTGTCGGTGGGGGTCCCGCTCGCGCCCTGGTCGGGGATGAACAGCACGTTGCGGGCGAACGCCTTGTAGACGTCGTCGTAGACGCAGTGGGCCGCGGTGAGGACCAGCGAGCGCCCGGTCGCGCCATCGGTCACGACGGTGCCCGAGCAGACGTAGCCGGCCCAGCGCTTCCACTTCGGGTTGGTCGGCATCTCGAAGTAGATCCGGCCGGCGGCGGTCTGCACCGCCCCGCCGGCGGTCCACTCGGCGTTGGCGACGACGTGACCGCCGCCGCCACCACCGCCGCCGCCGCCGCCGCCGGTATTCACGGTGAAACCGACCTCGGGCGAGGTGCCGGTGTTGCCGCCCCGCGCCGCCCGGTCCCTGGCGACGACGTGCCAGCTCCAGCTGCCGTCGGTGAACCCCGACAGGGTCGTCGACCAGGTGTCGCCACCGCCCTGG
>JBFKVA010000070.1:0-11041 GCA_041635475.1 Acidimicrobiia bacterium
CCGACGATGGCGAGGATCTCGCCATCGTCGACCCCGAGGGACACGCCATTCACGGCGGGAAGGCCGCCGAATCGTTTCTCAACGCCTTCCAACGCCAGGGTTGTCACGTTCTGACTTTAGGGAACGAACGGTACGAGGGGCTCCGAGGTGATGAGCTCGACTGGGTACCACTCGCCGCCGGCGTTCGTGCCGGCCGGGGCCCCGGTTCCACCGATCACGGCAAAGAGGATCTCTGCCTGTGCCAGTTCGCCCCACGCGGTCCAACCCATCTGGAATGAGTATCCAGGCAGGTCGAACGTGTTGGCGTGGAGGTACTCGGCCACGGCGACCGGGTCGATGCCCACGGCACCGACCGCTTCGGCGATCATCGTGACGATCCCGTAGCCGGCGACCGCGTCGTCGTCCATGAACGTGTTGTCCGAGGACGCGATGTAGCGGGCCGCCAGGTCTTGGTAGCTGTCACTGAAGTAATCGGCGCAGCTGAAGTCGGCGTACCGGTCGATCGCGGCCGCGGCCAGCCCGCCACCCATGATGAGTGACTGCGGCGTCCAGGCCCCGGTGATGGGGATGGCCATCCCGAGATCGGCCGACTGGGCCGTGATCCCACCGGATCCTGGTGGATGACCGGTGGCCACGATGATCTGGGGATCGAACTCCTGCAGGCTCCTCAGGTAGGTCGAGAAGTCCTGCTCGGGCACCGGAGCCACCTCGATCTGCAGTTCGATGTCGGGGAGAGCCGCGAACTCGGCGATGAGTGCGGCTTCGATGGCCCGTCCCCAGCCGTAGTCGGCGATGATGGCGCCGACCTTGGTGAAGCCTTGGGCCACCGCGTACTGGGCAACCGGGCCCACCGCCATCGATGCGGCCGGGAGGCACGTGCGGAACGTGTACCGGCTGTCCTGGGTGAGGATGCTGTCAGCTCCCGCCTTCACGAGGAAGAGCGGAATCTGGAGCTCCTCGGCAACGAGGGACGTGTTGAGGCCGACATCACTCGAGATGGCGCCACCGATGGCGACTACGCCATCCTGCTCCACCATCCGCTCGAAGGCAGCCACAGCCTCTTCGGCGTTGGACTGGTCGTCGGCGACGACGAGCTCGAGCATGGCCCCGCGCACGCCGCCAGCCGCATTGATCTCATCCACCGCCAGCTGCATGCCCGGGAGGACATGGGCGCCCCACGGGGCGAAGTTGCCGGTGAGCGAGGTCAGGGCCCCGATCTTGATTGGCCCCTCCAGGGGGGCCTCCGTCGCCGCCGGGGCTTCGGTCGCCGCCGGGGCCTCAGTCGCGGCCGGTGCCTCCGTCGCCGCTGGTGCATCGGTCGCCTCGGGGGCCGCCGTCGTATCCGTGGTGTCCGACGCGCACGCCGCCATCACGAGTAGCAGGGCCATTAAGACGCCGAGCCAACTCAACCTGAATCGCTTCACGCTGTCTCCTCCTGATCGTTCTCTGTCACATGCCACGCCGGTCGTCGAACTCCCTCCGGCGAACCGAGGGGAGGGGGACGGTGGAGCGTTGCTGCCCCCCACCTTATAGTCATACAGATGATCGAACGTCAAGTGTTGAACTTGACGTTCTGTTCAGTAGTGCATGTTTGTGTAGGAACCGAACGCTCCGGGGCCGGTCCACCGGGGACCGGCCCCGGTGATCGACGCTCGAGGGTTGGACGATATCCTGCGCCGATGCGGCGATGGAGACAGGTGCGAGGGCTCGCGTTCCTCGCCGACCGCGAGACCACAGGACTCCTCGGCCTCGCAACCCTCGTCGGCGTCGCCGTCGGCGCCGGCGGGGCCTTGCTCATTCTCCTCGTGAGCTGGGTGACCCGGTCCGTGGACGACCTCGTCGAGGGCTCGGGCGACACCGGCTACCTGCTGTGGCTCGGGATCATCCCCATCGCGCTCTTCATTGCCTGGTGGATCGCCGATCGCTGGTCGCCCGAATCGTCGGGTGGAGGTGTCCCCGAGACGGCCGCCGCCCTGGCGGTCCACGGCGGGTACCTCTCGACCACGTCGATCTTCGTCAAGACGGTGGCGTCGGCTATCACGCTGGGCGGGGGTGGCGCCGGCGGACGGGAGGGCCCCATCGTCCAGATCGGGGGTGCCATCGGCTCGGCCATCTCGCGACGGTTCAACGTCGGGGAAGACGCACTCAGGAGCCTCGTCGCCGCCGGGGCCGGCGCCGGGATCGGGGCATCGTTCAACGCACCCATCGCCGGGATGCTGTTCGCCCTCGAGGTCATCCTCGGGACGTTCTCGGTGCGTCACATGTCGGCCATCGTGCTCGCCTCCGTGGCGGCGGCCGTCACCACCACCGAGCTCACCGGGCAGCTCGGATTGGAGGAGGCCGTCCTGCGGGCCTCGGAGTTCGAGCTCGGCGACTGGCGCAACCTGGCGGTGTACCTCGTCCTCGCCCTTGCCGTGATCGCGGTCTCGGTCCCCTACTTGAAGCTGCTCGCTCGAGCGGACGTCATCGGCGCCAAGCTGGCGCGGGGCCGCCGACCGTTGGCGTTCGGGCTCATCACGGCCCTGTTGGGCATCATCGAGATCCGGTTCCTCACCGACTCGGGCCCCCACGTCTTTCGGTCGGGGCAGGCGCTGCTTGGGCAGATGGTCTCGATCGGCCAGCGTCACCACCTCGTGTGGAGCACCCTCCTGGCCCTGGTGGCGCTCAAGGCCGTCGCCACCGCCTTCACCCACGCATCCGGGGGAAGCTCCGGGGCGTTCATGCCCACACTCTTCATGGGAGGGGCGCTCGGGGTGGCGATCGCGGAGCTTGCCGCCCAGTTCTGGACCGTGGCGTACGTATCGCCGGGGGCCCTGGCCGTTGTCGGCATGGCCACGATGTTCGCGGCCGTGGCCCGGGCACCCCTGACGGCCATCATCATCGTGTTCGAACTCACCGGGGCCCAGGACTACGGCCTCGTCCTTCCGCTCATGCTGTCGGCGACCATCGCCACCTTCGTCAGCGAGCGGTTCCAACCGCTCTCGTTCTACGCCGCCACCCTCGATCGGATGGGGATCCACCTGGCCAAGACCGGTGAGATCGATTTGCTCGACACCGTTCGGGTCGGCGAGGTCATGTCGGCGCCACTGTCCGTCACGGAGTGGACGTCGGTCCGCGACGCCCAGGAGGTGCTCGAGCGACACCGCAGCCACGGGGCGGCCGTGCTCGATCGCGGCGAGGCACTCATCGGCATCGTCACCGTCAGCGACCTGGCCAGGGCCTCATCGGCCCAGGACGCCGTGGGCACGGCGATGACGCCCCGTCCTGCCACGGCCACCCCGGGCATGCCCGTCTCCGCCGCGCTCGAGCGCATGGCGGTCCTTGGCGTGGGTCGGCTCCCGGTCGTGGACGAGGCCAGCCCGGACCGGCTCATCGGGGTGTTTCGACGGGAGGACGCGGTTCGGGCCTACCACCAGGCACTGGGAGCTTCCACGGAGTCGGAACTCCACCGTCGCACCCTCCGCCAGCGGGTCGACCCCGGTGCCACCTACTACGACTTCGAGGTCCCCGCCGAATCGATCGCCGATGGCCGGGTCGTCCGCGACGTGAACTGGCCGGAAGGCTCCACCCTCGTCTCGGTGCGACGGGGCACCGAGGTCATGGTTCCCACCGGCAACACCCTCCTCGTCGCCGGCGACGTCGTCACCGCATTCGGGACCGCCGGTTCTCGCGCTCGCATCGTCGAGCGCCTGGCCACGTCGGCCGCCGATCACACCGCCGAGATCGTCGTCGAGGGCATCGTCCTGCGTGATCGATGACGCCCCGCCGTCCCACGGCTCAGCCTCCCCGCGGGCGGGGTAGCGTTCGGGCCAAGGAGGTGTCGCACATGAGTGACGACCACACGAAAGACGAAGGGGAACACGTCGAGGACGCCGCCGCCATGGGCGAGGACGTCGCAGAGAGCCCGGCCGCCCAGGAACTCAAGGACGCGTTCCAGACCATCGGCAAGGGGCTCGGACGCCTCTTCGCGGCCATCGGCTCCGCCGTCAGGGACCCTGCCCTCCAGGAGAAGGCCAAGGCCACGGGGACCTCGGTCGTCGACGCCGTTGGGGACACCCTCAACACGGTCGCCGACCAGGTGAAGGAGGTGTTCCAACGCACATCGGAGTCCGTGGAGACGGAGATTGACCTGTCCGTCGAGGACGCCCACCGCGAGCTCGACGACACGGAGGCGGTGGAGGAGATCAGGGCCGACCTGAGCGAAGAGGAGTGACCCTCGCTTCGGCAGACTGGCTCATCGAGCACATCGAGGACCCGGGACTTCGGGTCCTCGATGTCCGCTGGTACCTCGCCGACCACGCACGGGGTGCGCTCGAGTACGAGGCCGGCCACATCCCCGGCGCGGTCTTCCTCGATCTCGAATCGGATCTGAGCGATCCCTCCAAGCTCGACGCCGGTCGTCATCCCCTCCCGGACCCCCACGTCCTCGCCAGTCGCCTCGGGGCCGTCGGGATCGGGGACTCCCACCGGGTCGTCGCGTACGACCACGGGCCGTCGGACGTGGCGGCCCGAGCCTGGTGGCTCCTCCGCCACCTCGGCCACCCCGATGCCCTCGTGCTCGACGGGGGCATCGCCGCCTGGACCGCTGCCGGAGGCGCGCTGTCGACCGTTGTCCCCACCCACCCGCCAGTGGCGTTCGTACCGGCACCCAGGGTCGACGACACGGTCGGAATGGAGCGGGTGGCCGACCTGGGGGACGCGATCCTCGTGGACGCCCGCGCCCCCGCACGGTTCCGGGGCGAGGTGGAGCCGGTCGACCCGGTCCCCGGTCACATCCCCGGGGCGGTGAGCCTGCCGTACGAGAGCCTCGTCGGTGCCGACTCCCGGCTCTTGCCGCCATCGGTCCTCGCCGCCCGGTTCGCCGAGGCCGGGGTCCGGGAGGAAACGGAGGCGATCACGATGTGCGGGTCCGGGGTCACGGCATGTCACCTCATCCTCGCCGCCGTCATCGCCGGCCTGCCGGAACCTCGGCTCTACCCCGGGTCCTACAGCCAGTGGAGCACGGCGGGGATGCCCATCGCGATCGGGGCCTGACGAGAGCCCTGCCTCAGCCGAACTCCACCCGCTCGAGGAGCCGAACGCTCGCCTCGACGATGAGGTTCCACTGGTCGTCGCGCTCGATCGTCGCCACCCCGTCGCCGTCCTGGTCGCCATACGCGCCGAACCCGGCGTGGTTTCCACCCTCGATGGGGACGATTTCGTACGAGAGCGGGAGCCGGGGCCGGGCGTCGCTCACCTCCCGGAACGACACGAGGCCGTCGGCCGTGGCCGCGATGGCCGTGGCGAAGATGTCCTCGTCGGAGATGTCCGCCGAGGCCGCCGGGTAGGCGGCCCACAGGAGCAGCCCTCGCACCGACCCGGGGTGGTTCTCGATGAACGACACCGCCATCGCTCCGCCCAGGGAGTGGCCGCCGACCACCCAGCGATCGATCTCTTGGTGGGCGTCGATGATCGTCTCGGCCACGCCCGAGGAGAAGATGGAGAGCCCGAGAGGCATGGCGGGCACGATGACCGTGTAGCCGCGCTGGGCGATACGCCGGGCGAGCGGGGCGTACGCCTCGGGGGGGATCCGGGCCCCCGGGTAGAGGACGAGGCCGACGTCGGCGCCCTCCGCCGGGAAGAACGTCAGCCACGGGTCGGTGTTGACGAGCACATCGGTCCCGTCGGACAGCGCTGCCATCGCCACCGACTCGGGGGCCGGGCCCGACGCCGACCACACGACGAGGCCGAGGAGGAGACCGGCGACGAGGAACGCGACGAGTGCGAGGAGGCGGCGGACCACGAGCATGCACCGGGCAGGGTACCCCGGGGTAGGGTCTTCACCCACGCGCAGAGGAGTGTCATGCAGGCTATCCGGGTCACCACCACGGGCGGTCCCGAGGTCCTGGGACTGTCGGACGTGCCCGAACCGTCACCCGGTCCCACCGACCTCGTCGTGGCCGTCGAGGTGGCGGGCCTCAACTACATCGACACCTATCACCGCACCGGCCTCTACCCGGTCGCGCTCCCCTTCATCCCGGGAGTGGAGGGCGCCGGCACCGTCCTCGAGGTGGGCACCGACGTCGACGGGGTCTCCCCGGGGGATCGGGTGGCCTGGCCACTCACCATCGGCTCCTACGCCCAACGGGCGGTGGTCCCTGCCGACCGGGCGGTTCCCATCCCCGACGAGGTGGGCGCCGACCTGGCAGCCGCAGCCATGGTGCAAGGCCTCACCGCCCACTACCTCACGATGGACACGTTCCCGATCGGACCCGGTGACAGGTGCCTCATCCACGCCGGGGCCGGGGGCGTCGGCTTGCTCCTCATCCAGATGGCCAAACTGCTGGGGGCGACGGTCTTCACGACCGTGGGCAGCCCGGCCAAGGCGGACCTGGCCGCCGCCGCCGGGGCCGATCACGTCATCCTCTACAACGACGCCGAGTTCGACGACGCCGTCCGGTCGGTGGCCGGCGAGGAGCGTCCACTCGACGTCGTGTACGACGGGGTGGGGGCCGCCACGTTCGACCAGGGGCTGGCCCTCCTCCGGCCCCGGGGCCTCATGTGCCTCTTCGGGCAGGCCTCGGGCCCGGTGCCGCCGGTCGACCTCCAAGTCCTCAACTCCAACGGCAGCCTCTACGTCACCCGCCCCACCCTTGGGAACTACATCGCGACCCGGGCCGAACTCCTCGACCGGGCATCGGACCTGCTGAGGTGGATTGCATCCGGAGAACTCCAGGTCACGATCGGTCAGCGATTCCCGCTGGGCCAAGCGGCCGATGCCCACCGGGCATTGGAGGGCCGTACGACGACGGGGAAGGTCTTGCTCCTGCCGTGACCGGGGTCCGCGAAGCGATCGAGGCGAACGACCTCGATGGGCTCGTCCGCCTCGTTGACGGACTCATCGGTGCCCGCCAGTGGTCGGACGTCGTTGATCTCCGCGAGCGGTGCCGAGAAGCGGTCGAGCGAGGCAAGCAGCTGTGGGGCGTGGCCCATTACGCCAACTACCGACTCGCCCTCGACTCCCCCGTGGACATCGCCGGTGGCCTCGTCACCGAACCCCGCGGCGCCATGATGCCCGGACCCCTCACCGAGGTGATCGCTGCTCGTTTCACGTGGGATGAGCTCGCCCCCCACCTTCCGCCCGGGCCGGAGCGGGGCGTCGTCGCCCAGGAACGCGTCATCCGGGGGGAGGACCTCCGGGATTCCGACGTCGACTCCACGGTGCTCGACATTCCCCTCGTGCTCGCCGACTGGGAGCGGTATCCATTGGCGGAGTACCGCCCGGAGGGAGGCACGTTCGATCCACCGGCCGAGCCCCCGATGACGCAGGTGGCGGTGGCCTTCGACGGCGATCCGATCCCGGGCGACGACGGGGCCGAGGGGCTGTTCGAGCTCGGACGGGAGTGGCAGAGCCGCTCCAACGGACGGGTCGAGGTGAGCTGTGTCGAGGGAACAGTCGGGGAAGCCATCGGAGCGCTCGGGCTGCGATCGGTCCTCATGACCGACGTCGAGCTCCGGGCGGCAGTGGAACTGCTGGGATGGCTCGGCGCATCGGGCGGCGCCTATGGCCTGCGCCGGGGCGCGGCAGCCGGGAGGTCGCTCGTGTGGTGGGCCTTGGCCTCACTCACCGGGCTCGACTGGCCGGTCGAGGCCGAGAGCCTGGGAGCGGCCGCCGATGAGCTCCGGTGGTGCATCTGGTCGGACCTCGCCCCCACCACGGGGTGGACCTGCCACATCGCGGTCGAGGACCCGGTGGACGGGCTCGCCTGGGCACTGTCGGCCGTCGACGGGGCCTGACGAGGCGGTCGACACCGCACGCCGACACGACCCCTCAGTCGAACGCCCGGCGGATGGCGACAAGGCTGCGAAGCGAGTACACCGCATCGCGTCGCGAGACGAGGCCCGACACCGGTTGGATCGTCACCTGCTCGAGGCCGGCCTCCTGGAACGCCTTGAGCTGGTCGACGACGCGGCGCCTGTCACCCCAGATGAGCCGGTTCTCCAGGAGTTCGGCGGGGACCGCGTCGATGGCGCTCCACATGTCCTTGGACGAGTGCCGGTGCGGCACGAAGTCGACGATCCCCCGGAAGGAGGGACCCATGGGATGGGTGGCTCCGTGAGCCTTCCACATCGAAGCCGGGGCGAGGAGGGCCAGGAACCGAATGGCCGGATGCTGCAGCATCGCCCGCGCCTTGGCCTCGGTTCGTCCGACCACCACGAAGGCGCTCATGCCGGCGGTGATCCCGAGTGGGTCTCGCCCGGCCTTGGCGGCGTGTTCGCGGATCGTGGCCAGCCGGTCGGCGTACTCGGCGGGTGTGAACGGGAACACCGGGTACCAGCCGTCGCCGTACGTCCCGGTCAGTCGCAGCATCCTCGGCCCGTGGGCGGCGATCCAGATCTCGGGCGTGTTGCCCCGTTTGGGCGCGAGGTCCATGACCGCGTCGGGCATCTGCCAGTGCTCTCCCCTGAACTCGAACGGGCCGTCCGACGAGAAACACGTGCGAATGATCTGGAGGGCTTCCTCCAGTCGTTCCACCGGTCGCGAGAAGTCGAGACCGTACGGTTCGGTGTTCTCTCGCTCCCCGGCCCCGATCCCGAGGATCGGGGGCTGCCGGGTCAGGTGGGAGAGGGTCAGAGCGAACTGGGCGATGAGCACGGGGTGGCGCCGGATCGGCTCGGTGACCCCCACGCCCAACCGCACGGAGCCGGCGGAGCGGGCCAGGGCGCCGAGAAAGGTCTGGTAGTCGAAGTGGGCGTGGGGACCGCGTGACCCGGCGTACCACGTGAACTTGGGTCCCCAGATCGAGTCGGCGAACACCCCGACGAAGTGATCAATGGCCCAGGCGCTCTCGAACCCGAACAAGCGGGCGAAACGAAGCATGAGGCGGCTCTGGAAGAGGGGGGGTTGGGTCCCGATCCCGAGACCGAACGACAGTCGTGGTGCCATCGGCGCTCAGGATACGTGGGCCGTCCTGCCCACGCCTACATCCCGAGGGCCTCGAAGGCGCCGTGGAGCGTCTGGCCGCCTCGCAGCACCGGGGAAAAGAGGTCGCCGTACCGGGCCAGGCGCTCCCAGACCGTGGCCATGGTGAAGACGTCGGGTCCCGGCAGGTCCTCGAGTTCGTCCCACAGCACCGGTGTGCTCACCGGTGCCCCGGCGAACGGGCGGACGGAGTAGACCGAGGCGATGGTCTTGCCGCCCACGTTCTGGTTGTGGTCGATGAAGACCTTGCCTTCTCGACGCGGGATGTCCCACTCGAGGGTCACGTCGTCGGGGTTGGCGGCCAGCGCCAAGCGCCCGACGGTCTCGACGAACCCCCGGACTTCCCGGTACGTGTGGACCGGGTCGAGGGGCACGTAGATGTGCATGCCGGTCGCGCCCGACACCTTGGGATAGGACTCGAGGCCCAGTCCGCCGAGGGCCATTCGCAGGAGGAGTCCGACGTCGCGCACCTGACGCCACGTCGCCCCGTCTGCCGGGTCGAGGTCGAAGATGGCGAAGTCCGGGTGCTCCAGCGAACCCATCCGCGACAGCCAGGGATGGATCTCGATGCACCCCATGTTGGCCAGCCACATGAGCGACTCCCTGTCCGCGGCGGTCACGAACTCGATCGGCTCGCCCCGATGCTCCGAGTGGATCGCGGCCAGCGGCATCCACTGCGGCTGGTGTCCGGGGGCCTGTTTCTCGTAGAACCAGTCCCCGTCCCACCCGTCGGGGTACCGCGCCATGACGATCGCCCTATCGGCCAGGTGGGGGACGAGCACCGGGGCAACGGAGGCGTAGTACTGAATGAGGTCACCCTTCGTGTAGCCGTCGGGGAAGAACGGTTTGTCGAGGTTGCCGACCCGGAGTTCGCGCCCGAGGGACCCGACGACGGCCTTGCCTCCGTTCCGACGCACCGGCACCGGGTCCGGGAACTCGACGAGGCCCGACCCGAGGCGGGTCCCGGGTTGGGAGGCCCGGGCGTTGGCCACCTCCAGGGACTCCGCGAACTCGGCCTGCATCGCCTCGTGGGATGACGTCTCCCTCGCCTCGCTGATCACCGTGAGCGTCAGACCCGCGGCCACCGCCGCCTCGACGAGGTGACCGATCTTGTTGGTGCCCTCTTCGTAGGGCACGTGGCGTATCTCGCCTTTGTCGCCGAACTGGTTGGCGGTGAAGTGGTTGTGGAGGGGATCGAGCATCCAGCCGGGGAAGAGATCGCGCAGGAACGCCAGGACCGCGCCGAAGGCGTCCGGGGAGGTGAGTGCCCCGCCGGACATGGCATGGACGTGCGCCCAGTCGATGACCGGTCGGATCCAGGTGAGCCCCTCCCCGATCATCGCGATGTCACCGAGGCTGCCGAACTGGCTGGCCTTACCGGCGGTCTCCAGGCCCAGGGCGACGCCCAGGTGCCGTACCTTGGGCTCGATTCGATCGAGGCCCGCCCTGATGTGGGCCAGGAGTTCGTCGGGGGGCCGCCCGCGGTGGTTGCCGGTGTGGGCCACGACCGTTGTCGCCCCCATGGCGGCACCGAGCTTCATCGCATGCTCGAGGGCGGCGAGACACTGCCGGTTGCGATCCTCTTCCTCCACCGTGAGCACCGCGAAGTAGGGGGCGTGGATGCTCAGGGCGATGCCCCGCTCGGCTGCCAGGGCCCCGTACGAGGCACAACGCGCCTCCTTCCACGGGAAGTCCTTGACGAAGGGAAGCTCGTGGGCGGTCATCCCCCTCGCTGCGAGACCGTCGAGGAACTCCTCGTCGGAGACGTCCGCTGGAGGCATCTTCGAGATCCCGAATCGGAACACCCTCGGAAGCCTAAGACAGCCCGGTCGGGTGGAGCGTGTCATCGCGTCGCTTCTGCCCACCAGCATGATCCACGCCGTGACATGATGGAGCCGTACCACGCATAGGGAGTAGCGAATGTCCGACCGCTCCGATGCCGAACTCATCGCGGCCGCTGCCGCCGGCGACGATTCCTCGTTCTCGGTCCTGTTCGGCCGCCATGTGGGGCCGGTGACCGGCTTCGCCATTCGCCGGGCCCGCGACGCCGACGCCGCCGCGGACATCATCTCCGAGACG
>JBFKVA010000071.1:0-10878 GCA_041635475.1 Acidimicrobiia bacterium
GATCGGCCGCGGCCTTGGAGGCCGAGTACGGCGAGGAGGGGCGCAGGTGGGTCTCCTCCGAGGCGGATCCCGAGGGAATCGAACCGTAGACCTCGTCGGTCGACACCTGGATGAAGCGGGGGACGCCATGCCGTCGCGCGCCGTCGATGAGGACCGCGGCTCCGACGACGTTCGTCTCGACGAACTCCGACGGCCCGGAGATCGACCGGTCGACGTGGCTCTCGGCCGCGAAGTTCACGATGACATCGTGGGAAGGGGCGAGGGAGGCCACGAGGTCCTCGTCACGGATGTCGCCCTTGACGAACTGGTGCCCCTCGAACCGATCCAACTCGTGGACCGTCGCCTCGACACCGGCGTAGGTCAGGCGGTCGAGGTTGGTCACCCGACACCCCGGTTCTTGTTCGAACAGGTATCGGATGAAGTTGGAGCCGATGAACCCCGCCCCGCCCGAAACCAAGTACCGCTTGCCCATGTGTGAATCAGCTCCCGACGGCTCTGCGCGATCGGCCGAATCCTAGGCGGCCAACGGTGGAGGTCGACCCCGGCAGCCGTGCGCCGAAACGGCGCGGATGTAGCCTCGCCCCATGCACGTTCGCCCCACGGAGCTTCCGGAGGTCCTCATCCTCGAGCCCGCCGTCTTCGAGGACGCCCGGGGCTGGTTCATGGAGAGTTGGAACGAGCGTGCATTCCGGGAGGCGGTCGGCTCACCGGTCACGTTCGTCCAGGACAACCACTCATCTTCCGCGAAGTGGGTCCTCCGGGGGATTCACTACCAGGTCGAGCCGGCCGGTCAGGGCAAACTCGTACGGGTGGCACGAGGGCGGGCGTTGGACGTGGCCGTCGACCTGCGCCGATCATCTTCGTCATTCACCCGCTGGGTCGGGGTCGAGTTGTCGGCCGCCAATCGACGCCAGCTGTGGATCCCCAACGGGTTCGGCCATGGGTTCCTCGCCTTGGAGGACGAGACGGACGTTCTCTACAAGACCACCGACTACTACGACGGCGGGGCCGAGCGGGCCATCCGGTGGGACGATCCGGACCTGGGCATCGACTGGGGCGTGGACAACCCGGCCCTCAGCGACCGGGACGCCCGTGCCTCGAACCTGGCGGACGCCGAGCTGTTCGCCTGACCGTCCGCGAGCGAGATGGCCGCCCCGCCGTGAGTCGGCCATTCGCGTGATGTCATCGGCCCAGGCGAGCCGCCACTCAGGAGCGTCCGGACCAACGGTCCACTGCGGCTTCGAGGACGGCAACGGCGTCCTCCACGTCGAGTTGATCCGTCCTGAGGTGGACGTCGGGCTGGGCCGGGGCCTCGTAGGGTCCGTCGACGCCGGTGAAGTCGGCGAGCTCCCCACTCCGTGCCCTCCGATACAGGCCCTTGGGGTCCCGCGCCTCGCTGACGGCCAGAGGGGCATCAACGAACACCTCGACGAACGGTATCGACGCCGCTTCGTGCATCCGCCGGGCGCCCATTCGGTCCTCGGTGTACGGGCTGATGGCCGCCACGATGACCACCATCCCCGCATCGGCCATGAGGCGGGCAACCTCGCCGATCCTGCGCACATTCTCGGCGCGGTCTTCGGCTGAAAAGCCCAGGTCACCGTTGAGGCCGTGGCGGACGTTGTCGCCGTCCAGTCGATAGGCCAGTCGTCCGCTGGCTATGAGGCGCCGTTCGAGCCGCGCGGCCAATGTCGACTTGCCGGACCCGCTCAGCCCGGTGAGCCACAACGTGATCCCGGGGCCCCCAGCGATGCGAGAACGATCGGCCGCGCCCACCTGGCTGGGGTGCCATACGACGTCCGGTGGCCCGTTCATCTCGTCGGCCCGATGATCATGCCCCCGGCGACGGTGGCGAAGCTCGCTTCGTCCACCATGATGAACGAGCCAGTGGCACGGTTCGTGCGATAGGAGTCGAAGAACAGGGGCCGCGTCGTGCGCAGGGAGACTCGACCGATCTCGTTCAGCGCCAGCGACGACGCCTCGTTGTCGCGGTGCAACGTGTTCACGTCCAATCGGTAGCGAAGCTCCTTGACCAACGCCCGCACCTGGTTGGTCGTGTGGCGTATGACGTACGTTCGACGCGGATCGAGTTCCGTTCGATCATCCAGCCAGGCGACCATCGCCTCCAGGTCCTGGCCCTGTTCGGGTTGGTTGTTCGGCCGGCAGATCATGTCTCCGCGGCTGATGTCGAGGTCGTCCTCCAGGCGAAGCACAACGCTCATCGGGGGGAACGCTTCTCCGACGGGGCCATCGGCGGTGTCGATCGACGCGATCCTCGTCGAGAGACCCGACGGCAGCGCATGAACGAGATCACCTGTCTGCAGGACGCCGCCCGCGACGGTTCCGGCGTATCCCCGGTAGTCCTCGAGTCCGACTCGGTGAGGGCGGATGATGTACTGAACCGGGAAGCGAACGTCGATCAGGTTGCGGTCTGCCTGCACATGGATGTGCTCCAGCATGGTGAGGAGGGGTTCCGCGCTGAACCACGGCATGTTGGGAGAACGATCGACCACGTTGTCCCCGTGGAGCGCGCTGGTGGGAATGAACCGGATGTCACCGATCTCGAGCTTGGCTGCGAACCCCTCGAACTCGTCCACGAGTTCGTCGAAACGGGCCTCCGACCAGTCCACGAGGTCCATCTTGTTGATGCATACGACGAGGTGAGGAACCTGGAGCATGGAGGTCAGGAACGCGTGCCGACGCGTCTGCTCGAGGATCCCGTTGCGGGCGTCGATGAGGATGATCGCCACGTCAGCCGTCGACGCCCCAGTGACCATGTTCCTCGTGTACTGGATGTGGCCGGGGGTGTCGGCGAGGATGAACCTCCGCTTGGGCGTGGCGAAGTAGCGATGGGCGACGTCGATCGTGATGCCCTGCTCCCGTTCGGCTCGAAGACCATCGGTGAGCAGGGAGAGGTCGACGTAGTCGGCACCACGCTGCTTGGAGGCGCGCTCGATCGCGTCCATCTGGTCGGCGAGGATCTGCTTGGAGTCGAACAGGAGGCGCCCAAGCAGGGTCGACTTGCCGTCGTCGACCGAGCCAACCGTGGCGAGGCGGACCAACTCCATCAGAAGTAGCCCTCCTTCTTGCGGTCCTCCATCGACGCATCGGAGGTTCGGTCATCCGCCCGCGACGCGCCTCGCTCCGTCAGTCGACTCGCCGCGATTTCGGCGATGACAGCGACGACGTCGGTGGCCGTGGACTCCGTCGCAGCCGTGCACGTCATGTCGCCCACGGTCCGGAAGCGAACGGTTGCTTCGACCATCTGCTCGCCCGCCTCCGGTCGGACGAACGGTCCGGTTGCCATGAGCAGGCCGCCCCGATCGAACACCTGCCGGCGATGAGCGAAGTAGATCGACGGGAGCTCAATCTGCTCCTCGGCGACGTACTCCCACACATCCAGCTCGGTCCAATCCGATATCGGAAACGCCCTGATGTGCTCACCGGTCCGGTGCAGGCCGTTGTAGAGATTCCACAGTTCCGGTCGTTGGGCCTTCGGGTCCCACTGGCCGAACGCATCCCGAAAACTGAAGACCCGCTCCTTGGCCCTCGCCTTCTCCTCGTCCCTCCTCGCCCCGCCCAGCACCATGTCGAATCGATGGTGCTGGATGGCGTGGAGAAGGGACTCCGTTTGCAGGCGGTTCCTCGAACCTGACGGCCCCACTGGGTCGACCACCCTCCCCTGGTCGATCGCCTCCTGGACCGAGGCGACCACGAGCGTGGCTTCGAGGGCCTCCACCGTTCGGTCACGGAACTCGATGACCTCGGGGAAGTTGTGCCCTGTGTCCACGTGCATCACCGGGAACGGAAGGCGTGCCGGGGCGAACGCCTTCTGGGCGACTCGCAGGACGACGGCCGAGTCCTTGCCACCGGAGAACAGCAGGACCGGTCGCTCCGACTGCGCGACCGCTTCGCGGATGATATGGATGGAGCCGGCCTCCAGGCTGTGGAGGTGGTTGAGTCGGTAGTTCACTGGTGCATGGTCTCCTGGGCCTCGGAAGCCTACAAGGGGCATGTCTTCGATTCAGCGTCGAACGCCCCGCAGGCCTCGCGACCATGGCCCCCTCCGCCACCACCGGTGTTGCCACCTTGGGTGGTGGCGGGTGGGAAACGCCGGTCACGGCCGAGGAACGGGGCGCCCGCCGGCGAGTCGGCGCCGGTTCCCATCTGCCCGCAGAGCGCATATTCAAGCCCTCGTCGGCATGGACCAACGGTGGTTCGGCGGTGCCCAACGTCGTCCCCGAACGGGGCCGGCCCCCCTTGCTACGGTCGGATTTCGCGGGCCGTTGCCCCACTCTGAGGAGTCATGTAGAGTTCGTCGCCCACTGATGGTGGCCAGCCGAGGTCGGCCGACCACCGAATGTGGGATACGCGCAAGAACTGACGAGGTGGGGCTGTGGCTGGGAAGGCAACTGGAGGGGTGGACGGCGAACTCGCGTCCAATCTGCACCTCCCCGTAGAACGATCCGGCAACGGGTCCCCGGGGTTGGGGGCCCTTGGGTCAGGCGGGACACGAACCGACGACACCAGCGTCGTCATCGACCTCACCGCCACGTCGCCAACCGCCAACGGCGTCCCCGGCGTCATCATCCACCTCGACGAGGCCCGAAGGACGTCAACCAGTGGCCGCACCTGGCTCTCGGCCGACCGGGGCCTGCTGGGTGTCTCGCCCCGGATGGCTCGACTCGGACGCCTCGTCGACGTGGCCGGCGCCATCGGGCTCCTCGCCGTCCTCCTGCCGGTCTTCTTGCTCGTCGCGCTCGCCATCAAAGCGACCTCCCGGGGCCCGGTCTTCTACCGACAGCGCCGGGTCGGCAGGCACGGTGTCCAGTTCGACCTCTTCAAGTTCCGCTCGATGCGGGTTGGCGCCGAGCACGAGAAGAAAGACCTGGCCCCCCTCAACGAGATAGAAGGGCCTGCGTTCAAGATCCGACAGGACCCGAGGATCACACCCGTTGGGCGCTTCATCCGCAAGGCAAGCATCGATGAGCTCCCCCAACTCTGGAACGTGATCCGTGGCGACATGCGCCTGGTGGGTCCTCGTCCGCCTCTCCCCAGGGAGGTGGCCACCTACGGGCTCTGGGAGCAGCAACGCCTTCTCGTCAAGCCTGGGCTGACGTGCATCTGGCAGGTGTCAGGCCGCTCGGACCTCGACTTCGAGACCTGGGTGTCGATGGACATCGAGTACATCGACACGTGGTCACCTCGGCTCGACGTGTCCCTGCTCCTCAGGACGATCCCGGCTGTCCTCTCCGGCAAGGGCGCCTACTGAGGCTTCCGTTGAATGGGGGGGACCTGGCAGAGGTACCCTGCCGCGTCACATGATCGTCTACCTGGCCAAGACCGGCTTCCTCGATCCGCTTGAGCCGCTCCTGACAGACTGGTCGCCGCCGCTGCGTGACGCGGTCAGGATCATGTCGTACTCCGAGGTGTTCTCGGGCTCTTCCCTGCCCGGAGCGGATGTGTTCATCTTCGCCGACCTCGAACGGCTCACCTCGGCCGAGAAGGACCTCGCCAGCAGGGTCCGGGTCACAATCCGAGAGCAGTCTCCCGAGGCCGTGATCCTCAACGACCCCGCCCAGACACTCTGTCGATTCGAGGTGCTGACCGAACTCCATCGCGTGGGCGTCAATCCGTTTCGGTGCTACCGCCCGGCGGACACGACCACGCCCGACCGCTTCCCCGTGTTCCTGCGCTACGAACACGATCACACGGGGGCGACCAGCGGACTCGCGCAGGATCAGGGTGCATTGGATCGGGCCTTGGTGCGTTCCATGGTCCGGGGACACGCCCTGGAGGATCTGCTCATCGTTGAGTTCCTCGACACCCGGGACCCGGAAGGCCTGTTCAAGAAGTACGGGGCGTTCGTGGTCGGGGATCGCATCATTCCGCGACACATCCTCTTCGACACCGAGTGGGTCGTGAAGTCCCCGGGGCTCAAGGACAAGGCCAAGCGAGCACAGGAGATGGAGTACCTCCGTGCCAACCCCCATGAATCACAGTTACGCGAGATCGCCCGGTTGGCCCACGTCCAGTATGGCCGGATCGACTACGGCCTCTGGGACGGAGACCCGATCGTGTGGGAGATCAACACGAATCCGGTCGTGATCTGGCCCAGGAATCGATTCGCGGCCGAGGACCTCCCCAAACAGGAGTTCTTTGTACCGCTGTTCGCCGACGCCCTCCTGTACCATCGAACGGACCGTGGACGACGACCCGTGACCGTTCCGGCTCTTGGATACACGCAGGTCAGCCCCTCCGTGGGGCGGAGGGTGAAGCAGTTCTTCCGTCGTCATCGGGCTCTGCTCCTCCCTGTGGTGCTCGTCGGCGAACGAGCCCTCATCCCGTTCCGCGGGTTCATTCTCAAACGGTGGAAGCGACGCCACTCCTGAGCGGTTGCCTCGGGCCGGCGCCCGGCCTGACAGCGCCGACGGGCCCACCCGGTGGCGGCTGTCGCCGGTTCACAACTCCTCGAGGCGGGTAGCAACGCCCATCTCATCGAGTGTACCGGCGATCTCGTCGCGATAGACGGGGTTCATGACGATCACGACGTCCGGTCGGTACTCGGTGAGAAACGACGGCGGAACGATCTCCTGGCCGCACCCCGGGAGGAACTGGCCGTGCTTCATGGGATTGATGTCGACGGCGAACTGCAGCGCCGAGCCGAGTTCGAGCGCCGTGAGGAAGCCGACGGCCTTCGAACTCGCCCCCCAGATCACTGCCCGCTCCCCGTCGAGTGAGATCCTCCGAAGCCTTCGATCCCACTCGTCGATGCTCGCCCGGGCCGTCGACGCGAAGGCCTTCGCGGCACCGACGACGGCTGCCGGCGACTGCTCGCGGTCCGCGGTCGGGTCGCGGTCGTCCGCGAACGCCTCCAAGAGGAGGTATTGGTCGGCGTATCCCCTCCGTACCGCAACGCGGCCGAAGCCGCATGTGTGGAACAGCCGGGTGAGGCTTTCGACGGTGAAGTACGCCGCGTGCTCGTAGTACACGTCCCAGAAGGCACCCTCGTGGAGGATCCGGGCCGTGTCGGGGACCTCGACGAACGTCACCGATCCCGTCCGCCGCTGCGCCGACTCGTGGAGCAGGCGGACGAACGCCTGCACCGGCCCGATGTGTTCGAGCGTGTGTCTGCACGCAATGAGGTCCGCGGTGAGGTGGGTGTGCTGTTCACCGAAGACCTCTTGCAGGATGGTGAAGCGTTCGGCCTGCTCTGCGGACAGGCGCCCGGGGACGAACGCCGGGTCGAGGCCGATCCCCCGCATGTCCCCCAGCTCGCACACTCGAGCGAGCCACTCCCCTTTCCCACAACCCACCTCCAAGACCTCCTTGCCCCGTAGGTCGTGGCGCTGGATGAGGTCGCCGGCGATCGCATCGACGAATGACCGGAACGTGGCCGAGGCGGCCTGGCTCTCTTCGTAGCCCTGGGTGTAGTCGACCAGGGCCGGGTCGAACAGGTCGTTCTGGATGAACCCGCAGGCGTGACAGACCGAGAGTCGGAGGGCTCCGCGGGGAAACCCGAGCGCGTCGGCTCGGGACGTGACCAGGACGCAGCTCGACACCGGGACATCGAGGGCTTCGTGGATGACGGTGGTCTCGACGCTGCCGCAGGCGCGACAGGGGATCATCCGAGCACGACTTTCCGAGCGTGAAAGCCCTCGGCGGCCCCGTCCTCGGCGTGGCATTCGATCCCGCGGATCGTCGCCAGCGATTGGAACACCTCTGGCCTGTACCACGGCTTGTCGTGCTGGCTCTCGAACGAACCCCTGAGGTGGTCGACCTTGGCGCGGAGCAGCTCGGTGCTGAGCGGCACGTAGAGGTTCGGTGGCACGAGGTCACCGTCGTACTTGGGGATCTCGTACTCGAGGATGAGGTGATCCCTGAGGACTTGGAGCGCCACCTCCGCCACGAATCGGTGGTCCTGGTGGAGGTCGTGTCTCGAGGGTGCGAACACGACGTCGGGGGTCACACCGGTGACGGAGTCCCTGAGGAAGGACTTGGCGCGACTCGCGTCGTAGGCGACGAACCCGTCGGCGAGCTCTCCCACCTGCACGCGGACGGCACAGTGGTCGCCGAGCAGCCGATGGGCGCTCTCCTCGGCCTCCCGCTTCCGCCGATCGTCTCCTGAGGTGATGACGAACAGCACCTCGGTCGCCTCGGGCGCCAGCCTGAGGAGCGTTCCGGCACAGCCGATCTCGATGTCATCGGGATGAGCACCGAGACAGACCACCGTCCGCACCGGTCGGCCGGCCACGAGGGAGATCATCGGGGCGGTCCCCACACCCGCCATGGCGGATCGCCGGAGTCCACGAGCCCGTCCAGGTAGCGCTTGTCCTTGAACGTATCCATCGGCGCCCAGAAGCCCGTGTACGGATGGGCGCGGAGCTGACCCTTTTCGACGAGACGATCGAACGGCTCTTGGAGAAGGTCCTCGCCCTGTTCGATGTAGTCGAAGATCTCCTTGCGGAACACGAAGTACCCCCCGTTGATCCACAGGTCGGACTCACCGATGGGGCTCATTCCCGTCACCTGGAGGTCGGAGCCGAAGTGGGCGACGTGGTACGACTGAGGGGGCCTCACGACGAGCATCGACGCGGCCATCCCGGTGGCGACAAAGGCCTCGACATACTCATCGAGGTCGAGGTCGGTGAGCCCGTCGGCGTAGTTGGCAAGGAACACCTCTTCGCCATCCAGGTAGGAGGCGACGAGTCGGAGTCGCTCACCGATCGGTGACTTCGCACCCGTGTCCACGAACGTGATGCTCCAGTCGTCGATGTCGGTGTTGAGCAACACCTTCTCGCTTCCCCCTCTGCGCAGGACGAAGTCGTTGGACGTCTCCTCCTCGTAGTGGAGGAAGTAGGACTTGATGGCCTGCGCCCCATGCCCGAGGCAGAGGATGAAGTCCGTGTGGCCGAAGTGGGCGTAGTACTTCATCACGTGCCAGATGACGGGCCGCGACCCGACCGTGACCATCGGCTTGGGAATGGTCTCGGAGTAGTCGCGAAGGCGGGTACCTTCGCCGCCGCAGAAGAGGACGACCTTCATGCGAACCTCCTCAGTCCAGTACCGCGACTTCGGGGATGGGGACCACGAACCGGCCTCCCCACTCTCGGATGTATGCGAGCTGATTCATGATCTCGGCTTTCAGGTTCCAGGGGAGGATGAGCACGTAGTCCGGTTTGGTTTCGGCGATCCGCTCCGGAGGGTAGATCGGGATGTGGGTTCCGGGGGTGAACCGTCCGTGCTTGTACTCGCTTCGGTCGGCGGCGTAGTCGACGAAGTCGGTGCGGATGCCGCAGTAGTTGAGGAGGGTGTTCCCCTTGCCGGGGGCGCCGTAGGCAGCCACCGATGCGCCGGCTTCCTTCGCTTCGACGAGGAACCGGAGCAGCTTGCGCTTCGTCTCGGCGACCTTGGCCCCGAACGACTCGTACGTGCTGAGCTGGAACATCCCGGCCGCCCGCTCCCTGGCGATGAGGTCCTCCACCCGGTCGGTGACCGACTTGGTCGCATCGTCGCGGTGCCGGCCGTAGATCCTCAGCGAACCGCCGTGTGTCCACAGTTCGTCCACGTCGAAGACGGTGATCCCGTGGGCGGCGAAGATCTCCACGGCGGTCCCGAACGAGAAGTACGAGAAGTGTTCGTGGTAGATCGTGTCGAACTGGTTCTCTTCCATGAGTCGGAGCAGGTGGGGGAACTCGATGGTGATGACCCCTTCGGGAGCGAGCAGGATCCGCATTCCCTCGACGAAGCCGTTGAGGTCGGGCACCTGGGCGAGCACGTTGTTGCCGATGATCACCGTTGCTGGGGGCCCGTCGGTGACCATCCGACGGGCAGTGGCGTCGGTGAAGAACTCGACGTTTGTCGGAATGCCCCGCCGGATCGCAGCCTCCGCCACGTTGGCGGCCGGTTCCACGCCCAGGACGGGGATGCCGCGTTCGACGAAGTACTGGAGCAGGTAGCCATCGTTGGATGCCAGTTCGATCACCCGGGAGTCCCCATTCAGTTCGAACCGGTCGATCATCATGCCCACGTACTCCTTGGCGTGTGCCAGCCAGGCGTCGGAGTACGACGAGAAGTACGCGTAGTCGTGGAAAACCTCCTCGGGGCGTACGTACTCCTCCAACTGGACGAGGAAGCACCGTGCGCATACGTGGACCTTCAACGGGTAGAAGGGTTCCATCTGGTTGAGCTGGTCGGCCCGCAGGAACCTCTCGCACAGTGGCGACATCCCGAGATCGACGAGCGTGTGGGACAGAGGGGCTCGACAGAACCGGCAGGTGGCCTGCCTGGTGTCCGCTGGGGACGTCATCGGGTCACGACCCATCGAAGGTCGCCGTCGAGGCGGCCGTCGTCGAGCAGCGCCTGGATGTGCCGAACGCGCAGGTAGGTGTTCGATGTGAACCGTGCCTCGTCGAGACCGGCCGCCAGGAAGGCGTCGCGCAACTGGGCTACGCCATCTCGCACGGTCCAGCGGGGCTCGAACCCGGGAAGGGTGGCCTCGATCTTGGAGAAGTCCACCTGGTAGCTGCGAATGTCGCCTTCCCCGCCGGGTTCGTACACGACGGCGCTGCCGGGGACGGTCTCGGCGACGACCTCGGCCAAGTCCTTCACCTGGTAGTTCTCGGAGGTGCGCCCAACGTTGAAAGCCTCGTTGTGGACGAGGTCCCGGGGAGCTTCCAGCGCCGCCCGGAACGCCCGGCTCATGTCGTCCACATGGACCTGGGGTCGCCACGGCGTCCCGTCGCTCTTGATGAGGACCTGGCCGGTCGTGACCGCCCACCCGGTGAGGTTGTTGACGACGACGTCGGCCCGCAGTCGGGGTGAGGGGCCGTACACCGTGGCGCTCCGCAGGTAGGTCGGGCTGAAGTCGTCGTCGGC
>JBFKVA010000072.1:0-10822 GCA_041635475.1 Acidimicrobiia bacterium
GAGCCGTCGAACTCGGGATGCCACGCCACACGGCGGTAGGCGGCCGCTGCCTCCCGAGGACGGTCGAGCGCTTGAAGCGCCCCAGCCCGAGCCATCCACAACCGAAGGCTCCCGGGCACGTACCGAAGACCGATGTCGACATGGGCCAGCGCCTCGGCGAACGCCCCGGCCATCGCCTTCTCGTTGGCTGCGACCCGGGCGAGGCGGCCGAGGAACTGCGCGTAGCCCCGGCCGAGGGCTGGATCACCGTCGATCACCGCGTCGATCTCGATGAGGAGTCTGTCGAGGTGTACCTTCGGGCCTTGGAAGATCTCCCAGGCGTGGTCCTTGCGGACGGGGACGGCCACGTCATCGAAGGCGAACTGGGCCCGCACGCCCGGGTCGAGCTCGTAGAGGACGAGGGCGGTCATGGGGCCATCCCTTCCAGGCCGGCAGCGATGTCTCGGACACCTTCGGCGTCCGGGAGTCCCCCGCCCATGTGTGTGCCTCGGCGGAGAATGCCGTCTGGTCCCATTTCGACCACCACCTCCGTGCCCGACGTGTGGCTGGCGCCCAGCTTGTCCTGGAGCTTCACGGCTTGCTCATAAGCCTCATGCCACTCCGGCGAGCCGGGCTCCATCCCCCGGGTGAGGTCGCCGAGGAGGTTGACCTCTGCCCCGTGTTGCCCTTGCACGCCACTGCGCTGGTAGGTCTCCATCACCTCGAGATAGCGCTCGCCGGAGAGGTACTCGCCGGTGGTGGCGTCGCGGAAGAAGACCGGGTCGATGTCGCCGGCATATGGGTTCCCGTACCGATCGGTGACGACCCCGCGGTTGAGGTCGACGGCGATGTTGTCGGTGGCTGCGAGGTGATCGGCCATGTCGGCGTACTCGTCAGAACGGAGCTGATGGCGCTTGGCGATCTGCTCCATGAGGTCGTCGGGGACGGGTCGCCCGGCCGCCTCGAGGGATTCGCGGGCAGCTCGATAGGCCTCGTCCGGGGTGCGCCGTGGCTCGAAGAGCCCGACAAGCCCTCGGTCTGCCGGGTCGGCCCCAAGGTAGGTGTCGAGTTCGCCGATCGTCTTCGTCTTGATCTCCACTGGCTTGGGTATCCCGGTCCCGTCACGGACATGGCGCATGGAATCCATGTTCGTGAGTCGGGTCCCGGACACGACGTTGTGCTCGCGGGCGACGGTCCGGAGGCCGTCGAGTTGCTCGCCCGTGTATCCCGTGTGGTGGATGAGGTTCTGGTCGACCATCGCCCCCTCGGGGAGGTTGTGGATGTAGTCGTCGGGAGTCGTACCGGGGGCATGGGGATCATGGATCTGCCGGGCTCGGCTCGCATCCCCAGCCGCATCGGTCGCCCGCGCCGCATCCCCGGCCGCATCCGTCGCCCGAACCGCATCCCCCGCCGCATCCGTCGCCCGAACCGCATCCCCCGCCGCATCCGTCGCCCGAACCGCATCCCCCGCCGCATCCGTCGCCCGAACCGCATCCCCCGCCGCATCCACCGCTCGCACTGCGTCGGCCGTGGTGTCGACCGCCCGAATCGCATCCGAGGCGGCGTCGACACCGCGCACGAAGTCGCCGACCTTGTCGGCAGCTCCCGCCAGCGCCGCCCCTCCGCCAAGGATCACGCCTCCCGTGTCGAAGACGCCCCACACGGCGCGCACGAAGCGCTCGCCGACGGGAGTGTCGGGATCGGTGGCACGTTCCCAGTTCTCCGCGCCAAGGACCGCCCCCGCCACTGCCTCCACGGAACCGCGCAACCCGGCGTTCTCGGCGGCGGCGTAGAGCGTCCCGGCGACCTCAGCGGTCCGCTCGATGCCCGCCCGCAGGTTCCCGGCGACTTCGCGTGCCTTGTCCTGGTCGCCGGCCGCCACCCGGATGGCGTCGATGGTCGAGTCACGGAGGGTTTCTCCCAGCACCCGCCAGTTCTCGCCATCGGACACTTCCTCGGCGACTCGTCGCACCGCGTCGCCGAACAAGTCATGGAGTTCACCGGGCAGATCCGACACGTCCTTCTGGACGCCCCGCTGGTACTCGTCGTAGAACATGTCCCACCAACCCTCGTCGGTGTTCTTGCGTGTGCTGTCCGCTTCCAGAAGCTCCTGGCGGCGAACGAGGGCGTCACGTTCTGCCAGCCGTTCACCCCATTGCTCGAGCCGCTCGCGCTCGACGATCCTCTCTTGGGCCTCTGCCTCCTCCTGGGCTCTGCGCGCGGCGGCCCGCTCCCGTGACTCGGCTTCGTTCTTGTCCGCCGCCTCTGCCACCTCCCGGTCGAACTGCTCCTGGGCGGCCGCCGAGTCCCGCACCTCCTGCACGAGGTCGATGGCCTCGTCCCGGCTCACCCACCTCGTGTCCTCGCCGGGAACGTCCCAGCGGACGAGTCCGGGTGGGATGGGATTGCCGTCGGCATCGACCTGGGTGCCGTCACTCACCTCCATGACCTCGCCGTACTCGTCGACGAGCGGCGGCAGTTCGTCAGGGCGGTCGGGGAGGTCGTCGCCGTCCGGGGGCTCGCCGTCGGGTCGAGGTGGGAGGTCCCCTCCGTCGAGGCCTGCCACCGCGCCTCCGAGCCCGGTCCCGAGGGCAGCGCCTGCACCGGCCGCCACTCCCCCGGTTGCGCCACTGCGGATCACCTCGTCTGCACCGGGGGAACGAGTCCAGTCGACGACCGAGCAGTCGCCGCACTCCGACCAACCGCCATCGTCGGCAAGGGCGACGCTCTCGAAGATCTGTCGTAGGACAAGGAGTCCTCCTACCACGAGGAACAGGGCCGCTGTCCCCTGCGGTGTCGCCTTGCGAGTGGCGATGAGGAACGCGGCCACGGCCGCGGCGCCGGCGAGTACGACCTTGGTCGTCGTGCTCCCCGTCTGCCAAGCGATGAACATCCCCACCGCCGTGCCCCCGACACTGGCGAAGGTGCCGCCGAGGCCCCCGACCCGCTGCTTGTTGGCCGGTGAGATCACCCCCAACACACCGATCCAGAGCCGGGTGATGAGCCGGCCGAGGATGGCCGAGATCGGCGACGGGGCCAGCAGGAGGAGCCCTACGCCGAGGATGCCGGCCACCGCCGGCCCGATGATCGCGCCTGCGGCGAGGCTGATGGCTGCCCCCCACAGAAGCATCGACCACGCCCCGGGGGCAGGGGAGGCGAAGGTGGACCTGAGGGTTCCCGGGAGAGAGAGGAGGTCGTCGCGGAGCTTCCCCCACCCGGCCTGGTGGCCGTACGTCAGGAGGGAGAAGACCACGGTGGACAGGATGCCCCAGTACATCCCACCTTGGACGGTGTTGCCCGGGGTCGTGGCAGTACCCCCGGACCCCACGACCGAACCCTCGTAGCGGACGGCCATGATGTAGACGTTGAACAGCCAGCCGGCCACGAACGAGAGCAGGCTCATGACGATCGCCCGTTTGAGGTTGGCGCGCAGGTAGCGGACGATGCTGCTCCAGAGCTCCCGGAGCGAGACCTCGTCCTGCGCTCGACTCGTCATATGCCGGGCCACCCTACCGCCGGTACCCGGTGCCGGTCGGGACAACCACCGGTGGCGCGGGTCCTGGCGCCCCGGCTAGCGTCCCCGGGCGTGACGCGACACGGTGACATGGACGACGGGCCCTTGCCCTGGAGGGTGGTCATCTTCGGGGTGGCGTGCGGATCGGTGATCCCGCTCCTGGCCTGGGTCTACGACCTCGGGGCCTTCCGGGCGTGGGCGGTGGCGGTCGCCGTGCCCGCCGTGCTGGTGCTCATCGCCGTCTCGATGTGGCTCGATCGCAGCGGCAGGTGGCCGGGAACGAGGGCGGCCATCACCGCCGGGGCACTCGGGGGCCTGTTGGGCACCATCGGGTATGACCTGTTTCGCGTGCCGTTCGTGTTCCTCGGTGGCCTCCAGTTGCTCGCTCCCATCGACTCCTACGGCGTGCTCCTGTTGGGGGCCGAGACCTCGAGCGGCCTCACCGGCGCTGCCGGGTGGGGGTATCACTTCCTCAACGGGGTTGGCTTTGGGATCGCCTACGCCGTCGTCGCCCGCGGCAAGCATTGGGGATGGGGCGTCCTGTGGGGGCTCATCCTGGAGACGGCGGTGGTCGTGAGTCCGTTCGCCACCGATTACGCGCTTCGCACCGACACCGGCTACAAGCTCGTCCCGATCCTCATCGCGTACGCCGCCCACGTGCCGTTCGGCATGGCGGTCGGGGTCGCCGCTCAGCGTGCAGACGCCGTGCACCGGAGAGCGCGGGAGACCGTGGCCCGCCCGGTGGCGGCAGTGGCTCTGCTGGTCGTGGCCGGGCTCGTGCTGTGGCAGTGGCCGCTCACGCCGACCGCGCTGGAGGGGGCCGGCAACAGCGTCGCACCGCTTCCGAGCGCCGTCATCGTCGCCGACCGCCAGTACCCGGCCTGGATCCGGGTCCCGGTCGGCGAGTGTGCCGTACTCCGCAACGACGATGACACCCACCACGACGTCGGGGACCGGACCGTGGCGGCCGGAACCACGATCGACGTCTGCGACCGCCCGCCGGGCATTCACCGACTCCAGGTGGACGAGATCCCGTTCAGCGGGGGATGGCTCATCGTCGACGACCAGGCCCCCTGACCGACACGGGATCGAGGGGATCCCGAAGGACCAGACGTCCTAGCCCGTGGCAGTGGCGTCGATGACGAGGACCCCGTCGGCGATCTCACCAAAGACGACCACCTCGCTGTCGGACCAGCGGGTATCGCCCTCGGATGTCGTCAACTCGTCAAGGGCCGTGAGTCCGCTGACCTCGACCGAGGCACCGCCGCATTGGGGCGGGAACGACTCGGCGAGGGCCTCGCACAGGTGAACGCCCGTCGCATCCGCGATGAGAAAACCCTTCACGGCCAGCACTCCGGTGGCGTCGGTGGCAAGCGCCTCGCTCACCGTCAGGCCACCCCCTGGCGACAAGGCGCCGCTGGTGACTCCTTCCCCCCCTTCGCCGGGGGTGTCATCGCAATCGACGGCCCCCTCGGCACACCGGGCCGTACCGTCGTCGACGCCCACGTCGACGCAGTTGGGGTTCTCCTCGGCACACGCTCCCACGGCCGGGGGGGCTTCGTCACCCGGATCGTCGCCCGAGTCCACTGCTCCCCCGGTACAGGCGGCAGCCAAGATGGCGAGCACCACTATCAACCAGCGAACCATTCGCATTCTCAGTCCCTTCGTTTGACCTCACACTCAGACGTGCGCGTCCGCGGGTTGGTTCCCGGTTTCATGAGCATTCCGGGACGTGGTCGATGAGGTGTCCCCTGCGCTCGGTGTGCGGTCGACGCCCGTTCCCGGCCCGGGGTCGCCCAGCGCCAGGAGGGAGGCTTCAAGCCTCGGTGGCGATGCGGTTCCTTCCCCCATTCTTGGCCGCATAGAGCGCGGCGTCTGCCCGGCCGAGTGCCGACTCCCAATTCGGGTCCTCGGCCCGGAACGACGTCACCCCAACACTCACGGTGACACCGACTTCCCCGGCGCCGTCAAGGGCCACTCGCAGGCCCTCCACCTCGCCTCGCAGGCGCTCGGCGAGGACCGCGGCTCCATCGAGTTCGGTCTCCGGGAGAAACAGGCCGAACTCCTCGCCCCCAATCCGTCCGACCGCATCGAGTGGCCTCACCGCACCTGCCAGGGTCTGGGCGACCGCGCGGAGCACGGTGTCCCCGGCCGCGTGTCCGTGCTTGTCATTGACCCGTTTGAAGTGGTCGATGTCGACCATCATGAGCGAGCCTTGGCTCCCGTACCGTCCGAAGCGCTCGAACTCCCGAGCGATTGCTTCGGTGAGGACTCTCCGATTCACGAGACCAGTGAGGCTGTCGGTCGAGGCGAGGCTCTGCACCGTCTCGAAGAGCCGGGAGTTCTCCACGGCAACCGCAACGTAGGCGCCGATGGCCCGCACCGTCTCGACCTCCTTCTTCGTGTAGGAGTGGCGGGCCGGGCTGCGGATACTGATCACCCCCTGCACGGTCTTCCCGCCGATCACCGGGACGATGACCATCGATCCGACCGCGACTGCGCGGCCCGGGATCGTTACCGGCCGCCCAGGGTGATCCGTTGAGAGCTCCTCGACGAGGATGTCGCTCCGGTCGGCCACGCTCACGCATTCCAGCGCGCCACCGTCCGATCGAACCCCGAACGCTGGGACCACGACGCCATCGACGACCCCGAGCCGGAAGTCGAGCCGCTGCTCCTGCTCGTCGACGAACCCGATGAGAAGCGTTGGCGCACTCATGATCGAGTTGACGGCCTCGTAGACGTCGGCAAGCACCGCCTCCAAGTCCAGGTTGGAGGTGATTCGCCTTCCGATCTCGCTGATCGTCGAGACCTGTCGATAGAGGCCCTCGAAGTGCTTGACCGCCTCGCGGACCCGCTCGGTCCGGTGGACCACCATGCTCCGCACTGAGGCCTCCCCCCGCAGGGCGTCTTTGATCTCGGCATGGCTGATGTAGGCCGAGAGTGCCTCGCGGTACTCTCCCTGCATCTGCCAGGAAGCGAATGCCGCCAGCAGCGCCTCGGCCTCGAGGGGTCGGGCCCCCAACTCCTTGGCCGACTCGAGGGCCGCTGCGGCGTCCGCCAGAGCGGAGTCGTGGTCACCCAGCATCCGCTGCAGCCTCGCCCTCGAAAGCTGGAGCTGAGCCAGAAACAGCCTCTCGCCACCTTCCGTGGCAGTCGCTATGGCCGTGCTGAGCTCGACCCCCGCCTCGTCGAGGCGCCCGGCGTCGAGCAGCATCTCTGCCAGGTATCGCCGGCACTCGATGCGGTCGTGCGGACGGTCCAGTGCTTCGGCCACCGCGCTCCGCAGCTCCACCTCCGCTTCGTCAAGACGCCCGAGGGCGCGCAAGGACTTGCCGGCGGCGAGGTGGGCAGCAGCCCGGCCGAGCGGCCTGACGGCCAGTTCGGTTCGAGCCCGGGAGACCGCAGCCAACGACGCCTCGTACTCGCCGATGTCATAGAGGCACTCGGCCGTGTTGATGGTGGCCGTCCCGGCGATTTCGAGGAGCCCCAGGTCCTGCGCCATGTCGGCAGAGACCTGATACTGCTCCAGCGCGAGGTCGTACACGCCCCGCAGGGTGAAGAGCACCCCCAGCCCATTGGCGATGCGAGACAGGGCCAATTGGTCGCCGAGATCCTCGAAGATCTCCCGGGCCGAGGCGAAGAGCCGATCCGCGCCTTCGTAGTCATCCCCGTCGACCGCAAGCCACCCTTGATAGAACTGCAGCCACCCGACGTCCGCCGTTCGACCCCCCGCCTCGGCCTCGGGAAGGAGCCGGTCGATGGCAGCACGGCACCCGTCCCGGTCCCGCCTGAGATTCTCCTCGATCCACGCCAAGTCCCGGGTAGCCGGCTCCCTTGACGCTTCTTCGGGCATGTCTACCTCCGGAGGGCATCATATCGGTGCCGCCCGGCGCGCCGACCGTCAGCTGGGGAGCATCGTGAGGACGAGGACCGTCGGCTCGAGGGCGAGCACCGTATGGGGCAAGTGGGCGTCCATCCGCAGCCAGCCGCCCGGCTCGACCGTGACCCGGTCGCTGCCCAACGCCATCTCGACCCGGCCCGAGATCACCTGCACCACGGCGGGGACGGCAGCCGTGTGCTCGGTGAGTTCCTGGCCGGTGTCGAAGGCGAACACGACCAGGCGCAACCTGTCGTCCTTGTAGAGCACCCGGCTGAGCGTGCCGTCCTTGGGGACGTCCACTTCTGCGTCGAGGTCGGCAACGAACGTGTACTCCATGGCAGCTCCTTGGTGGTTGGGCTGCGAAGGCTACGCCGCCTCCCGTTTTCCCCCCGTGGATGTCCGCCGTGGACGGACATTCGCCGTGGGAAAAGCCCGTGACGGCCGTGATGCAAACGCATCATTTCCTGTACAACTCCCCGGCAGAAGGGCCCTTTGGGCTTGGGAGGCCCTGCCAGTATCGCGTACCATCGCCTGCAGGAGGAAGACTCCATGACCTGCAATCGATGTGGCGCACCCAACGCGGTTGGAGCGCGTTTCTGCAACACCTGCGGCGATCGCCTCGACGTCGGATCCGGATCGTCAGAGGCAACGGCGACGTTCGAGGTTCCGGTCGTCCAATCGGCCGCGCCGGTGACCCCCATCCCCACCGTCGCCACGCCACCCGCGATGACGGCGACCCCTGCCCGGCGATCCGTGTGGAGGCGACCAGCCGGGGCGGCCCAAGTGGGAGTCGTCCTCATGGTCGGCTCGGCGTTCCTGCCGTGGCTGTCGACGCCCGGCATTGCAGCCTTGGGCACCGACCTGCCCCTGGCGTTCCTGTGGGACCTCCACGCCCCCGAGGATGTGCTCACCCTCGGCATCCTCATGTTCGCCCTCGCGGGTCTCTCCCTTGTTGGAGCAGTCCTTCGACCGCTCGACGTCCTGGGGCGGCTGGCGGGCGGACTGGCCGTCGTGGCGGCGGGCGTCATGGTCTATCAGTGGCGACGCTTCCTGGGCGACATGGGGATCGAGCAACTGACCCTCGGCTTCATCGGGATCGGTGCCTACGCCGCCGCCGGGGGAGGTCTGGCCTCGCTCATCTCGATGGAGCGGTAGGAATGACCTTGGAGGCGCTGAAGAGCTTCGGGGCGACACTCGTGAGTGGCGCCATGGTGCTCGGAACTGCCTTCGGGATGAGCATCGGCATCATCGACGCACCCTCGTCCTGCCTCCTGCTCCCGACCGGCGACGGCAACAGCTACGCCCTCAACGTCGTGTGGGCGTCAACGCCCGAGGGCGACGTCGCCCTCGTCCGGATCGACGGCCTCGTCTACGCCATTCCGGCCGACGACCTGCCATCGCGCACGCGACCGTCCGACCCGCCGTCGGTGTCCTCCCTCTCCATCAAGGCAATCCCCAACAACAAGGTCGCGCAGTGGTACGACGCAGACCCGGCCGACGCCATTCCCAAAAAGGCGCTCCCGGGCGCGTTCGTCGCCGAACTCGACCTGCCGGCAGGCCAGCGGGTGTCGCTCGGCGCCACGGAGGGCCTGGGCACGTGGGCGAAACTCGGTGGCGAGGTCGGCCTCGTCCTCAACGATGGCGGGGTCTTCTGGGCGATCCCTTCCAACGTCGTTCGGTCGGCCATCCCTTCCAACGCCATTCCCTCCAACGCCATCCCGGCCGAGGCGATCCCCTCCAACGCCATCCCCTCCAACGCCATCCCCTCCAACCTGTGGATTCGGGCGCTCCCCGGCAAGTGGCTGGCCGAGATCAACCTGGCGGCAGGTGAACGCGTCATCCTCGAGCCCAATCGTGGCGGGTGGAGCACCCCCACGTCGGGGGTGTGGTCCATGGCGGGTGACCAACCGGCGGTCGTCGTCAAGTCGGGCGAGCTCCTGTGGGCGATTCCGTCCAACGCCGGGTCGCTGGCGATCCCCTCCAACCTCCGACCCAGCAAGGCGATCCCCTCCAACGCCATCCCGGCCGAGGCGATCCCCTCCAACGCCATCCCCTCCAACCTCGTCACCAGCGTGCTCAACGACGCCGCCCCCGGAAAGTGGCTCGCCGAGGCCGGGTTGGCCGCCGGCGAGTTGGTGGCCCTTCAGCAGCGCGGCACCCTTGGGGTCGGGGCTTGGGCGATGGCGGGCAACGACCCGGCGCTCGTCGTCAAGGCCGGCGACCTCATGTGGGCGATCCCGTCGAATGAGACATCCCCCGACTGGGCCATCCCCTCCAACCTCTGGCCCACGTCAGCACTCCCAGCATCGGCCATTCCCTCCAACGCCATCCCCTCCAACGCCATCCCCTCCAACCTGAAGGCAAGCCTGCTCAACGAGGCCCTTGACGCATCCGTGCTGGCCGAGGCCCATCTGCGGGCCGGCGGCATCGCACGCATCGGCGGGCAGGGTGTCGTCTTCACCTGGGTCCAGGACATACGGGGGATCGGGATGGCGCTCCCCGCTTCCGCCCTCCCGGCTTCCGCCCTCCCGGCCTCGATCGTGGGAGACACCGCGCTCCTTCTCGGCTCGGACCTCGTGGATCAGGCACTTCCCGCCTCGGCCCTCCCCGCTTCGGCCCTCCCGGCATCGGCCCTCCCGGCATCGGCCCTCCCCGCCTCCGCCCTCCCTGCATCGGCCCTCCCCGCCTCCGCCATCCCCTCCAACCTCTCAGCACTCCTGCTCCCGATGGACCAGGCGCTGGCGCTCGGGGACGCCGCCTTGCCCGCCTCCGCTCTGCCGGCCGCGGCTCTGCCCGCATCCGCCGTGTCCGACCAAGGCCTCTCCGGCGCTTTCGAACCGGTCCACGGGGTGTCGTGGCTCAGGCCGAGGACCGACGATGCGACGGTCATTCGCGGCTCGGTCGTCGACCCGACGATCCGCGGCTCGATCATCCCCGGCACCCCCCCGGTCCCGCGCGACCAGTCCGGAGCCGATGCCCGCGGCTGTACCCCGGTCGAGCGCTTCGCGGTGGCGGTGTCAGGGGGTGGCAGCTTCACCAGCGATGGGACCTTCGACTCCTGGTGGAACACGACCCTCGTCCGGGTCGACCCCCCCCGCCACGATGGCACGATCCAAGCCTCGACCGGGACCCGACCGACCGTGCCGCCGACAGTGCCGGCCGGAACGGAAGTCGACACCGACGTGGACAACGACGGCTATGACGGCACCGCCTTCGGAGGACTCGACTGCAACGACTCGGACCGGACCATCCGCCCCGGGGCCATCGACGTCCCCGGCGACGGCATCGACCAGGACTGCGACGGCGTCGACGCCACCGATCCCGGCCAGGAGTTCGGCGAGGACACCGACAAGGACGACGACGGCCATCAAGCCGTCAAGTTCGGTGGGGACGACTGCAATGACACCAACGCCGCCATCCATCCCGACGCCATCGACACTCCCGGCGAC
>JBFKVA010000073.1:0-10427 GCA_041635475.1 Acidimicrobiia bacterium
ACGACCCAGAACGCCGACTCCTTGACGGCCTCCGCCTGTGACGGGGCGTGGGCGTCCCGGTGGCGGTAGAGGTCGATGGCCAGCAGCACCACGATCGTGACCAGGAGACCGATCCAGGCTCCCACGGAGACCTCGAGGCTGACGAATCCGGTCGTTGGTGCTTCGGCGGCCAGCAGCATCGGGAGTGCCTCTCACCGTGGGATCTGGGTCATGGCCCGGCGCCTCCGAGGCGATCGGGCGAGGAGCTGTCGAGATGGCCGATCGGCCATGGCGGCCTTCGTCCTCTCTGACGCGCGGAGTATCGCAGATCGCCGAACGAACGAACAGGGGTGTCGTGGGGTGCGTGACCTGACTGTCGTCAGGTGCCGTCCTCGAACCGGTACCCCATGCCGGGTTCTGTGATGAAGTAGCGGGGAAGGGCGGGTTCGGGCTCCAGTTTTCGACGGATCTGGGCCATGAAGACGCGCAAGTAGTTCGTCTCTTCACCGTAGGTCGGCCCCCACACTTCCTTGAGAAGCTGGACCTGGCTCACGAGCCGCCCCTGGTTCTTGGCGAGGACTTCCACGATGCCCCACTCGGTGGGTGTGAGGCGGACCTCCTCCCCGGACCCGGTGGTGACCCGCTTGGCTGCCAGGTCGATGATGAAGTCCTTGGTGGCGATGACAGGAGCGAGCAGGTCCGTGTCGTACCGTCGCCTGAGTGCGGCTCGTAGGCGAGCGAGGAGTTCGCCCATGCCGAACGGCTTGGTGACGTAGTCGTCTGCGCCGGCGTCGAGGACCGCGATCTTCTCACTCTCGGCCTCTCGGACGGAGAGAACGATGATGGGGATGTCGGTCCAGCCACGAAGACCTTGTATGACGTCCAGTCCGCTCATGCCGGGCAGCCCCAGGTCGAGGATGACGGCATCGGGCCTGTGGTCCGCCGCACTCCGAATGGCCTCCTCACCAGAAGTGGCGGAGTCCACTCGGTACCCGATCGCTTGAAGGTTCACCGTGAGGGCGCGCACGATCTGCTGCTCGTCGTCGACAACAAGGATCCTCGGTCGTTCATCCATGGCCGACCGCCCGAGTTTCGACCGGCTGAGTCTGGACCTGCCTCGCTGGGCGGAAACTGATCACCATGCTCGTGCCACCCCCGGGGGTGTCCTCTATGGACAACTCGTGTCCCATCGCCGTGAGGAATCCCCGGGCCACCGCCATGCCGAGTCCGACCCCGGCCCCGCGGGGAGCGTCCCCGAGCCGCTGGAACGGCTGGAAGACCGACTCCCGCTGGGTGGGATCGATCCCCGGGCCCCGGTCGATGATCCGCAGATCGATCCGATCTGCCACCTTGCCGGCAGTGACCCGGACACACCCGTCATCTGGCGACCAGGCCACCGCGTTCTCGATGAGGTTGGCCACTGCCCTCTCGGCCAAGGCGGGATCGGTGAGGACCGGTGGTAGGGAGTCCGCGATGTCGAGGTCCACGCGGTCGGCCGGGATCCCGAGGCCGGCCAACGCGGACGAGACGACCTCGTCGATGCCGACGGCTGCGACAAAGACATGCACGGCCCCGGCCTGGACACGGCTCGCGTCGAGGAGTCTGCCGACCATCCGGTTGAGTCGCGTCGTCTCGTCGAGAATGGCTTGGAGGAACGCTCTCGTCTGCTCCCTCGACCAGTCGACGTCGGTCTCGAGAAGTGAGGTCACCGACGCCATGATCGTCGCGAGTGGGGTGCGCAAGTCGTGGGATACGGCGTCGAGGAGGGCGGTCCGCAACCGATCGGTTTCTGCCAGGGCTTCGGCGCCGGCCGCCTCCCGCTCCAATCGTTCGCGCTCGAGCGCTTGGGCCATCTGGGCGGCAAACGCCCGAAGGACCCTTCGATCGTCCCCCGTGAGACTCCCGCCGCTGAGAGCGAGCACGGTGTCGTCGGTGAGCGGGATCACGTCGGTGGCGTCCTCGGGTCGGCCAAGGATGGTCGTTCCGACCGCCGCCAGGCGTTCCCAGCCGTCCGGCGTGTGCCGAAGAACGGCAGCCGCGTTCATGGAGAAGACGTCGCGGATCCGCCTTGTGACGGCCGAAGCGTCGGCGCTGAGACCGGGATGAAGGGACGCCGTGGTGGCGGCGAGGGCCTCTGCCTGCGCTCGGGCCCTGAAGGCCTCTGCGCTGCGGCGTGTTGCCCGTCCGACGAGAAAACCCACCGCCGAGGCAACGAGCAGGAACGCGAAGAGGGAGAAGAGGTGACCGGCGTCGTCGATCTTCCAGGTCAAGAGAGGAGGTGTGAAGTACCAGTTGGCCAGGAGGAACCCGGAGGCAGCACACACGACAGCGGGCTGGGCTCCGCCGATCATCCCGACTCCGACGGCCGCCAGGAGGTACACGAGCAGGACGTTCTCCAGAGCGATGTGCTCGCGGAAGACGAGCAGGAGCACCGTGAGAAGTGGAAGCCCGGCCGCCGTGGTGAGCCACGCGAATGCGCGCCGTTGGACCCGAAGTGCCCCTCCCGGCCCCCATCGCACCGTCCGATCCCTGGCGAGGTCCTCCAGGGGAATGAGGTTGACGTCGATTGCCCCTGCCTCCCTCACGACTCGCATCGCCGGGGAGGGCCGGAACCGCTCCCAGGTCCGCGCTCGACGGGTTGTGCCCAGCACGATCTGGGTGGCGTTCTCGGCCTTGGCGAACGCCAGCAGGGCGGACGCCACGTCGTCGCCGACCAACTCGTGGTACTCCCCCCCGAAGTCGCGGAGGAGGGCCCGTTGTTCGGCGAGAAGACGATCGTCGCGGGCGCCCCCCCGGGTACTACGAATGTGGACACCGACAAGCTCGGCACGCGATCGGAGGGCGAGGCGAGCTGCGCGACGGATGACGATGTCTGCCCCGCGCTCCCCTGTCAGGCCCACCACTATCCGTTCCCTCGTCTGCCACGGTTGCTCGATGCCCTGCTCGCTCCGGTACTCCACGAGCGCGTCGTCGACCCGGTCGGCGGTCCACGACAGGGCCAGTTCGCGGAGTGCGGAGAGGCTGCCCTGCCGGAAGTAGTTGCCGGTGGCGGCGTCGACGAGAGCGGCATCGATGATCTTGCCGGCGCTGAACCGTTCCTGCATGCCGTCGGGCGAGGCGTCCACGAGCTCGACATCGGCCAGCCGACGTACGACGTTGTCGGCGATCGTCTCCTGCTCCCTGATCCCGGTGATCTTGAAGACGACGTCGTTGAGCGACTCGAGATTCTGGACGTTGAGTGTGGAGAAGACGTCGATCCCGGCGTCGAGGAGGTCCTCGACATCCTGCCACCTCTTCTTGTGTGTGCTTCCCTCCGGGTTGGTCCGAGCCAGCTCATCCACGAGCGCGACCTCGGGGGCTCGCCGGATGACTGCCCGTGTGTCCAGGTGCCCTCCCCCGGCCGGGTCGGTCGCCGCAACCCGCTCGAAGTCGGCGGCCAGGGTGAGGATGTCAGGGCGGTCATGGGCCTCCACCACGCCGATGACGACGTCCCGACCCTGCCGAAGCAGGCGGCGTCCCTCCTCGAGCATGGCGAACGTCTTGCCTACGCCCGATGCCGCCCCGAGGAACACGCGGAGTCTGCCCCGTTCCATGACGGAACGGTACCTGCCGGCCTCCTCCAGGGATCCGGGCCGCGGCGTCATTCCTTCGTCAGGATTGGCGAGTGAAGCGCTAAGGGGGCGTCAAGTCCGGCCGGGGGGGCCCAGGTTCGTAGTACCACGGAAGTGTGCACGGAGTCAGCCCAACGAGTTCTCAAGCTTCGACCCGGGTCGCGGCCGGGAGCGGGGCGCTCCTCATCGGGGTCCGGTACCGGGTCGAAGGCGTCCTCCACGAGTACTTGGGTCCCGCGCTGTTGCCGGGAGGGATCGGGATTGCCCACGTCTTCCTGCGCAACGAGTGGCGACCCCGCACGCCCGATCAGCTCCCCTTGACGATCATCCACGAGGACCGCCTGGGCTCTGCCGTGGCCGGGATCGGGTAAGGGGGGTGCCGTGCGGATCGTCATAGCGGGCTGCGGACGCGTCGGGAGCGACCTGGCCCTGCACTTCGCCGATGAGGGTCATGATGTGTCGGTCATCGACCACCGACCGGGTGCCCACGCCAGGCTGGGATCGACGTTCAACGGGACGACGCACGTCGGCCTGTGTTACGACGTCCGTGTCCTTCGGGAGGCCGGGATCGAAGTGGCCGATGCCTTCGTCGCCGCCACCGATTCGGACAATGCCAATGCCATGGCCGTCCAGGTCGCCAAGCGGCTGTTCGGGGTGCCGCGCACGATTGCCCGCCTCGATGACCCGGCCCGGGAGGAGGCGTACCGCTCCCTGGACGTCGAGTTCGTCCCGGCCGCCAGGCTCATCGCCCAGGTCATGCGGGGTCAGATCCTCGCCGAGGCGTTCAGCCACCACGTGACGTTGCCGTCCGACGAGGTCGAGGTGGTGGAGATGACGACGGGTCGTGCCTCCGAAGGGATCCTGCTCAGCGAGTTCGAGGTGCCGGGGGATCTGCGGGTTGCCGCGGTGGTCCGACGGGGGACGACGGTCATCCCGGCCCCAGACTTCTGCCTGGAGGAGGGCGACGTGATCGTCGCTGCCGTCCGCTCCGGGATCCATGCCAGGATCTCGGGGCTCCTGGTCGACGAGGCGCCCGGCTCATGAGAGTGGTCCTCGTTGGTGGAGGCAAGGTGGGGTCCTACCTGGCGCGGGAGCTGGACGAGGGTGGCCACGTCGTGACGGTGATCGAGGCGTCACCGGAACACGCCGAGGAGATCTCGGAGGAGTCCAGGGTGCTCGTGATCGAAGGCGACGGAACCGATGTCGGGCTCCTCACGTCGGCCGATGTTCATCGGGCCGACCGCTTCGTGGCTGTCACAGGCCTCGACGAGGTCAATCTCGTCGCCTGCCAGCTTGCCCTCACCCTTGGCGCCGGCCAGGTGCTGGCAAGGCTCAACAACCCCTTGAATCGTCCGACCTTCGACGCCCTCGACATACCGGTCGTGGCGGTCACGGACCTCATCGGAGAACTCATCTCCCGCGAGTTCGAGGTCGATGCGTTCCGGCAGGTCGCGCTCCTTGGGAGGGGCCAGATAGCCGTCTTCGAAGTCGACATACCAACCGACTTCAAGGCGCGGACCGTGTCGGATGCCCGCATGCCGGCGGGATCGCTCCTGGTGACGGTCGTGAGCGGCGGCGAGGTGACCGTGCCGACATCGGCGACCACGATCAGGCCCGGCGATCGGGTGACCGTCGTCAGTGGCATCGAGCTCGAAGGCGAGGTTCAGCTGGCGCTGGGCTACCCGAGGCGACGGCGGTGAACCCATGACCGTCCCAAGGGCGAGGCGGTGGCTTGGCCTCCCGAGCCTCACCGGCGGCCTCGTCATGTTCGCCGTCGAGGCCCTCGTGGTGTCGGCCCTGGCCGGGGTGGCCTGGGTCGTCGCAGCGGTCGTCGCGGAGATCCTTTGACATGCTGATCCGCCCGGTGGCTGAAGATCTGAAGGTCATGGCCTTCTACCTCGGGCGGATCTTCGTTGTCGTGGCCGCGGCCGGGATCGCCCCGCTCGTGTGGGCCGCCGCCGCCCGGGAGTGGCACCCCTTCTCGTCGTTCGTGCTCATGGTGGGGGGCTACGGCCTCCTCGGGGCCGCCGGCCTGCGGCTCGGTGGGGACGAGCGTCATCTCGACTGGAGTCACGGCATGGTCGTCGTGGCGCTGACGTGGCTCCTCGTGCCGGCCATCGGCGCGATACCGCTCGCGCTGTCTGGCCACTTCGCCAGGCCGCTCGACGCCTACTTCGACGCCGTATCCGGCCTCACCACGACGGGCCTCTCCCTGCTCGGCGACGTGGACCACCTGGCATCATCCCTCAACTTCTGGCGGCACCTCCTCCAGTTCCTCGGCGGACAGGGCATCGTTGTGGCCGCCCTGTCCATCTTCGCCGGTGGCGGCGCGTCGGCCCTCTACATCGGCGAGGCGCGCGACGAGCGCATCCTGCCGTCGGTCACGTCCACCGCACGTTTCATATGGGCGGTGTCCGCGGTCCACCTCGCATTCGGCGTCACCGCACTCGCCCTCGTCGGATGGCTCGCGCTCGGTTTCGAGCCGCTGCGAGCCTGGTTCCACGGCCTCATGACGTTCTTCGCTGCGTTCGACACCGGGGGGTTCTCCCCTCAGTCGACGAGCATCGGGTACTACCACTCCGCGGCGTTCGAATCTGTGACGTCCATCCTCATGGTCGCCGGGGCGATGTCGTTCGGTGTCCACTATGCCCTGTGGCGGGGTCCCCGGCGAGCCGTGTTCCGGAACCTCGAAACGCGCACGATCCTCTCCACGTTCGGTCTCACCCTGGTGCTCACGGCTGTGGGCCTGGCAGCCACCGGGTGGTTCACCGAAGCCGGCAGTGTCGCGAGGCAGGGGCTGTTCCATGTGCTTTCGGCCCACACCGGCACCGGCTTCGCAACGGTCTCCTCCACCGAGATGTCCCACTGGGGAGGCTTGGCGTTCGGCGGGATCGCGATCGCCATGTCCCTCGGTGGGATGGGTTCGTCCACCGCAGGTGGCGTCAAGTCCCTGCGAACAGGACTCGCGATCAAGACGGTCGCCAATCAGATCAAGCAGGTGCTCCTTCCCGAACGTGCCGTGGTTGGTACGGTCTTCCACCAGTCAGGCCGGAGGCACCTGACCCCCGAACTGGCCCAGTCGGTCATGGTCGTGTCGCTCCTCTACGTGGCCCTCTACCTCCTGGGCGCGGGGGTCGGCCTGGCCCACGGCCTGTCCCTCGAGCCCGCCCTTTTCGAGTCGGTGAGCGCGTCGGCCAATGTCGGCCTCTCGGTGGGCGTCACGAGCCCGGGTATGCCGACCTCCCTGGAGGTCGTCTACATCCTGCAGATGTGGGCTGGGAGACTGGAGTTCATTGCCGTGTTCTCCCTCTTCGGATTCTTGTACGCGTGGGTGCGGGGCCGATGAGGACGCTCCTCACCGCCCTCGTGGTGTGCGCCTCGCTCGGGGATGCGTCCGTGGCCGCGGCGGGGTCGTCGGTGTCGGTGTCCGTGGTGGACCTTGTCGAAAGGGCGGTCGACTATGCGGGGCAGACGGTCACGGTCGAAGGAGAGCTGGTCGGGGACTACGGCGTCCGGTCCGGCCAATGGATGTGGACCCAGCTCAACGGAGACTCCTACGTGACGTCCCCACTCCGTGAAGGCGGGAGCGTGTCGACCGCCAATATCGGGGTGGGTGTGAGGATGCCGGTCGACGCCGCCCGGAACCTCGACCCACCCGGGGGGTACCGGCACCGAGGGCCGGTCGTGCGGATCACGGGTGTCTGGAGATACCACGATCCGTCGCGCGCCGGTGAGACCTACCTCGACGTCACCTCCCTGACGGTCATGGAGCCCGGGAGGCGGTTGTCGGAGGACACGGCCCCGCTCTCGATCGTCGTCGGCGTCCTGCTTCTCGTCGCCGCCGGAGGGATGGGCCTGCTCTGGCGCCGTCCCTGACCCCTTCATCTGATCGTGCGAGCGGCCCCTGACCGTCTCGTGATCCCGGCTTGGTCACACCACTCCATGAGGGGCACGGCGTGCTTGCGGGAGATCCCCAGGGCATCCTTGGCCTGGGTCACGGTGAACGGCTGGTCGAGGTCCGCCAGGATCCCACGGAGTCCGTCGAGGGTGGCCGGGAGGTAGAGGAACTCTCCCACGGCCGTCAGGTCGCCGGTCCGCAGCAAGAGGTGGCGAAGCTCCTCGTCGGACACGACCTCCGTGCCGCGGGGAGGAGCGAAGCCCGCTCGTTCGAGAACCTCCCGCACGAGCTTCCACTCAGCAGCGTGGGCCGGGTCCAGGGAAGGACGGTGATCGGTGGTGGCCACGGTCGATCCGCCGGCCGCCAGATCGGGTGAGGACGCGATCACCACATCGACGACCTCGATCGGAACGTCGAGGCTGCTGGCGAGTTGGGCCTTGGGGAGCCCGTCGCGCAGGGGGAACGCCGCAAGGTGCTGACGGACGAGATCAGACGTGCGCTGGACGAGGCTTCGCAGGCGGGTGTCAGCCAGGAGGATCCCGCCCACGTCCGTGCCGTGGGACGCCCGTCCCCCACCGGACCAGGCCATGAGGTCCGCGGCGGAAGCCACTCCCCTGATCTCGAGCAGGGCGTCGGCGACGGCGTTGGCACCCCGGTCGAGCGTGGGTCGGAGGATGGCCGCCGCCCGCAGCCCCGCCCGTGAACGGGGGTCGGGCCGGGGGTCGAGGACTCGACCTCCTCCCACGACGGCTCGTCGGCCCGCATCGCGCAGGACGAACCTGTCGCCACACACCGCCGGCACCTCCCCGGTCACCCTCACGATGACCGTTCGGTCGTCGAGTGGCCTGACGGTCACCGGCCAGTCGCCGGCACCCAGGTGAAGGTGAAACGCGCCCCGCGTGAGGCTGTCGGGTGTCTCGCCCCGGGCAGGCCGAACATCGCAGAGCAGGAGGCTCGTCGGCTTCCTCACCCCGGGCGGCGTGAGGACCGATCCCCTGATGGCGGCCCGACGCGGGATGTCAGGAACACCGAGCGCGACCCGCGCACCCGGACCGACATCGGCTCGCGTCGCTTCATGCGACTGGATGGAGCGCACGCGGCTCAGGTGTCCGCCGGGCTGGAGTTCGAGGAGGTCGCCCCGGGCGACCGGGCCGCCGGACAGGGAACCCGTGACGATGGTGCCCGCCCCGGGGGCTGCGAACACCCGGTCGATCCAGAGGGTGGGCGGCCCGGCGACCGCAGGCCCCAGGCCGGCCAGAAGCCGGTCGAGCTCCTCCAGCAGGTCGGCCATCCCCGAACCCGTGGCCGCCGAGACGGGAACGATCCGGGCCCCCTCGAGACAGGTCCCGACGAGCTTCTCCTCCACCTCCAGCGCCGCCAACCCGACGAGGTCCGTCTCCACGCGGTCCACCTTGGTGAGGGCGACCACCCCCGGGGCGATGCCCAGGAGGTCGAGGATGGTCAGGTGCTCTTCGGACTGGGCGGCCCACCCTTCGTCGGCCGCCACGACGAACAGGGCCACATTGATGGGGTCGACCCCGGCCAGCATGTTCTTGAGGAACCGTTCGTGCCCGGGAACGTCCACGAACGAGACGTCACGGTCACCGATGCGAGCCCACGCGAATCCCAGGTCGATGGTGAGGCCACGTTCCTTCTCCTGGGCCCACCGATCGGGGTCCCGGCCGGTGATGGCCGCGATGAGCGTGGACTTGCCGTGGTCGACGTGCCCCGCGGTCCCAACGATGGGCATCTAGGACTCGAGGAGAGAGGCGAGGCGGGTGTCCAAGGCGGGATCGACGGCCCGGAGGTCGACGACCAGGTCCCCGGCGTCTCGGCGGGCGAGGACCGGAGGCTCGGCGTCAAGGAGGCGCCGGTGGGCCGTGTCGCCGTGGGGGAGACGAATGACGGGTGTGGGAATCCCGCGGCCCGGGGTCGAGCCCCCACCGACCATCGACATCCCGGCTTCGACCGTTCCCCCGGTCGCCTTGGCCACGGCCTCCGACCGGACCCGGAGGTCCGCCGGGTCGATCGTGGCCAGCGCCCACATGGGAAGCTCGGCGGCGCGTCCGTCGGCGTAGAGGTCGAGCGTGGCGGCGAGGGCGGCCAGTGTGGGTCCGCTGACCCGCATGGCCCGGGAGATCGGGTGGGTCCGGATGCGTTCGATGAGGCGGCGACGACCCACCACGATCCCCGCTTGGGGTCCACCCAGCAGCTTGTCCCCGCTGAAGAGGGTGAGGTCGGCCACCGATTGGCGGATCCCCGGTTCGCCCCGGAGCCACGAGGGCGGTCCCCCGGGGAGCCACGGTGTCGCTTCGTCGAGGAGACCGGAGCCGGCGTCGAAGACAAGGGGGATATTGGCGGTGTCGGCGATGTCCCGCAGGTCACCGAGGGACGCCTGCTCGGCGAAACCGACGACCTCGTAGTTCGACGGGTGGACCTTGAGAAGGAGCGCAGTGGCCGGGGTCAGGGCGGAGGCGTGGTCGGCCGCCCTCGTCCGATTCGTCGTCCCGACCTCCACGAGGGTCACGCCGGCGGCAGTCATGAGGTCGGGGAGACGGTAGGACCCTCCGATCTCGATGAGTTCTCCCCTCGAAACCGGGACCTCACGGCCGGCGGCGAGGACGTTGAGCGTCGCGAAGAGGGCGCCGGCGTTGTTGCCGAGGACGTGGGCATCCTCGGCCCCCGTCAACTCGGTGAGGAGCGTGCGCACGTACCCGCCCCGACCCCCCCTGGTACCGGAAGCGGTTTCGAACTCGACGTTTCCGTACCCGGCAGCGGCGGCCGCCATGGCAGCCGCCGCCTCGGGGTGGAGCGGAACCCTCCCCAGGTTGGTGTGGATGAGGATCCCCGTCGCGTTCACCACGGCCCGCGGGCCGCTCGCGGCCAACCGCCGGGCGGTCTGCATGGCATTCGCTCGTACGTCGGGGTCCTCCCCGCCC
>JBFKVA010000074.1:0-10020 GCA_041635475.1 Acidimicrobiia bacterium
AAGAAGACCGGGAAGACCGCCGTGAGCATGACCGTGGCGAACGCCGAGTTCGCCCAGTCGTACATGGCCCACCCGAAGATCGTGCGCTTGTCGTTCTTCTGGGTCACGTGTCCTCCGTGGGGCCGGTCGGGAGCCTACTCCGGGGATCGGGCCCGGGTGACGATGGAACGACCCATCCCGGTTGCGTTGCGCATGTGGGAGATGGCCCTCCCGCGGAAGCGTCGTTGGATGATGCGCAGGGCCGGGGTGATGGCGCGGGCCCATCCCGAGCGGGGCCGGGAGGTGGCCTCGATCCTGAATCGGACGATGCCGTTGGACTCCCTCGTCACCGTGAACGTCTCCTCGCCGGCCAAGGGATGCCCGTCGAGCGCGCGAAGCGTGTAGGAAAGCGACCGATCGCCCAGGTGGAACCCGGTGACCTCCACCGGCGCCGAGGTCCACAGGCCGAGCCGCCGGGCGAACACGACGAAGCGCCGACCGGTCTCGGCGGTCGTGGCAGGCGCCACCACCACCCCGGGAAGGTTCAACTGCTCGAGGCGGGCCAGCGCCGTGCGGGCCCGTTCGTATCGCTTGATGCCCCAGCCAATGGTCTCCTCGCGGACGACCGGGCGCGCCCGGGGGACGTCGTGCGGCCTTGCGTCGAGGGCACGTTGGACTGCGGCACGGCGGTCCGACTCGGTGGGGCGGCGCAGTTGGAGCATGGAGCGATAGCGTAGGGGCATGCGCCCACCTGCGGCCGTGGCCGTGCTCGTCCTGCTCGCCCTCGGTGCCTCCGGGTGCGAGGGACCGCCCGAGCGCGTCATCGGGTCGGAGGTCACGCCTGCCCCGATGGAGACCGCGCCTGTCGCCACCGAGGCGCCGATCACCACGACCGAAGCACCGTCCACGGTCGGGGGGCCGGCAGTGATCGAGCCGCCGGCGACGCCGTCGACGACGGTGCCCGCCCTCCTCGGACTGGCCACCGAACTCGTGGCCGAAGGGTTGGCCTTCCCCGTCTCGATGGAGCCCGTCCCCGGGCGGGATGCCTTCGTCATCGTCACCAAGGCCGGCCGCATCCACCTCGTCGCCGGCCGGGACACCAGCGTCTGGCTCGACATCACCGATCGGGTGCGTGACCGTGGCGAGCAGGGCCTCTTCGCCGTTGCGTTCGCTCCCGACTTCCCGACCTCGGGACGCCTCTTCGTCCACTACTCCGACCGGGCGGGCGATACGACGGTGAGCGAGTTGCGGGAAGAGGGCGGCCTCGTCGACCCCACCGGGGAGGTCGTGCTGTTCACCGCCGACCAACCCGCCTCCAACCACAACGGCGGAGCCCTCGAAGTCGCCCCCGACGGGACCCTGCTCGTGGCCCTGGGCGACGGTGGTGGGAGCGGCGACCGTTACGGGAACGGGCAGCGTACCGACACGCCGCTCGGTGCCATCCTGCGCTTCGATGTGTCGAGCCCGGGCGTCGCGGTTCCCGCCCCGGGGAACCCGATCATCGATGGGGGAGCCCCCGGACTCTGGGCCTTCGGCCTGAGGAACCCGTGGAGGATGACGATCGACGCCGGACGCCTGTTCGTCGCCGACGTCGGGCAGAACCGGTTCGAGGAGATCAACGTCGTCCCCTGGGACCGGGCGGGCGTCAACTTCGGGTGGCCGATCACCGAGGGGTACCACTGCTTCGACCCACCGTCAGGGTGCTCGGCGGAGGGACTGACGCTGCCCGTGGTCGAGATCGCGCACGGCGACGAGGGGACGTGTTCGGTGACCGGCGGCGTCGTTGCCCGGGGGGCGATGATCCCCGAACTCCACGGCCACTACCTCTTCTCCGACTACTGCGGCGGCTACCTGCGTTCGCTGGGTCCCGATGGCACCGTTGTCTCATGGACCGAACTGCTGGACGTGCCGCTGGGACGCGTCACCGCGTTCGGGTTCGACGCGGCCGGCGAGGTCCTCATCGCCAGCGCCGACGGTCGGGTCGTTCGCCTCGTCCCCCGTCGATGACGACCCCGTCGGACGCGGTCCGGCGGGACCGGGGTGCGGTGTGCCGAGGCCGGAGTGGGGACGCCGGGAACGAGACCTCCGATACGATCCTCGGATGCGCCCGCCTCCGCCCCGTCTCATCGTCGAGTCCTGGGACCCCGCCTACGGCACGCCCGTCGCTCCCGAGGAAGACCTCGCACCGTCCGAGGGGAGTGTTGACACCGCCGTCGAATCGAGGGCGTGGACACCGGTGCCGGGCGAGGACGACGGCGTCGGCGTCGTCGCGTTCGTGGACGGGGTGCGGAGGATCGATGCCCGGCTCGCCATCCCACGGCCGGGCGAATCCCCGGTCCCGGGGATTGCCGGCTCGTACGCGGTGGGCGCGGTCACCTGGGACAGGGTGGCGGGCCGGTCCTCGATCACCGAGACGCGCCGGTCCCGACTTGCGGTGTTCAGCGGTGGTCATTCGGCCGTGGTGCCGGCCTCGGGCCCGGTGTCGTACGATGTCGAGTCCGAGCCGTCGACGGATCCCTCGAAGCTCATCAGCCGATTCCACGGTGCGATGCGCCGGGCCGAGGCGGACCTCACCTTCGACCTGGCCCACGAGGGGATGTTCGTCGTCGCCGACGGTCCCGTGAACGACACCCGGGCCCACGAGGTCGTGGGCTACATCAAGACCCACCGGGTCATGTACCTCCAGGGGGCGGAGGTGGGCGTGGTCGGCGACCTGCGCCCGGGCGAACGGTCCCCGCTGTTCGTGCTCGGTGCGGACACGTCGTTCGCCCGGTTCTCGTGGTACCAGCGGCTCCCGCACTCGGGGGAGCGGCACGCGTGGAGTGGGATCGTCCGGTGCGAGACCCCGGGCGCGCTGGGCGTCGACGTTGCCGTACGTCTCGCCAACCGGGTGGCGGCGCTCTTGCCGGTCGTGGCCGCACCGGCCCACACCGATCCACGCGCCCCGCAGAACCTCGTGCCGATCGGGGCGCTCGAACGGCACCTTCGCCACGAGTTGGGCGATGCCCGACTCGTCTATCGTGCGCTCGTGCAAGCCGTTGAGGGCGCCGCGTGAGCGTCGAAAGGGTCGGACGGGTGCTGGGGACGCGGACGGCCAGCACCCGCGAGTTCCAGGTGCTCATCGATGACGACCGCTACCTGCAACTCGACGACCTCGTGGAGCTGCGGACCGAGGTCCCCCAAGCCGGCGAGATCTCGACCTACGGGGTCGTGACCGAGGTGAGTGCCGAGTACGAAGGCGCCTCCTTCGACACCGACACCCGTCGGATCGCCGTCGAGGGCACCCTCCCGGCCGAGACGGTGCGGACGGCCGAGGTGGCCATCACCCGGGTCGACCCGGAGGTCTGGGTGTCACCCCACCCGGGTGGGCTGGTCCGTCGCGCCGAGGGGATCGAACGCGACAAGGCCCTCTACGTCGACGAGATGCGTCGACCCCTGCCGGTGGGGATCGGGCGCGACGGCCGACCCGTCTACGTGGACCTCGACTTCTTCGACGGTGTCAAGGGCGGGCACATGTCCATCTCCGGGATCTCGGGAGTGGCGACGAAGACCTCGTTCGCCCTCTTCTTCCTCCGCCAACTCACCGGCCGCCCCGACATCGTGGGCGAAGGGGCGACGAACCTGCGGGTGCTCGTCTTCAACGTCAAGGGGGAGGACCTGCTCTGGCTGGACCGGACCAACCGGTTCTTCGATGCCACCGACCGCGGCGCGTGGGACGCGCTCGGCGTGGAGCCCACGCCGTTCCCGTCCGTCTCGTTCTGGGCACCGGCCCGGAGCGGGGCGGCTGGTGCGGTCATCCCCGATTCGTCCGGTCGCCTGGACGGCGTGGAGCCGTTCCGATGGACACCCCGGGAGTTCGTCGACGAGGGTCTCCTTCGTTTCCTCTTCACCGACGCCGGGGACAGTCGCAACCAGTTGGCCTTCGTCGAGGAGCGGGTTCGGATGCAGCTCAGGCGATGGGCGGCCGACGTCGCCGGGGAGCCCGGGGCCATCGTGCTCCGACAGCCCGGTCCGGGCGGTCATCGGGCGCCCGTGTCGAGCCTCGTCGACGGTGACCTCGTCGTGCGCGACTTCCGCGGCCTGGTGGAGGCCCTCGAGTCGCTCCTCGACCCGGCCGACGGTTCCGAGCCGGACTCGGCGTGGAGCGGTCGGGTCCAGTCGGGGACGGTGGCTGCCTTCGTCAGGCGCCTCTACGCCGCCCAGAACCGGCTCGGGCACCTCGTCGAGGCCGGTGACAGCCGGCGCCTGGACCGCCGGCGGGCGCAGGTCTCGGTGGTGGCGATCCAGAACCTCCACGACCTGGCCCAGCGCTTCGTCGTCGGGGCATTGCTCCAGGAGGTCTTCGAGGAGAAGGAGGCTTCCGGCCAGCGGATGCCCTTGTCGGTGATCGTGCTCGACGAATTGAACAAGTACGCACCCCGCGAGGGCTCGTCGCCACTCAAGGAGATGCTCGTGGACATCGCCCAACGGGGTCGATCGCTCGGAGTACTCCTCGTCGGCGCCCAACAGACGGCGTCACGGGTGGCCCAGGAGGTCATGGAGAACGCCGCCATCCGGGTGGCCGGTCGGCTGGACGCCGCCGAGGCCGAGCGGGCCGAGTACGGCTGGATGCTCCCCTCGACCCGGGCTCGCGCCCGCCTCCTCAAGCCGGGGACGATGGTCGTGTCCCAGCCGGCGATCCCGGTTCCCATCGTCGCGACGTTCCCGTTCCCGCCGTGGGCGACCCGGGCCGAGGAAGTCGATCACACGACCGACCCGGATCCGTACCGCGCCCCGTAGGCGGTCGCGATGCGCATCCTCCACACCTCCGACTGGCACCTCACGAAACCCATCGGCCGCCGTGATCGGACCGACGAGTTCGAGGCGGTCCTCGACGAGGTGGTCACCATCGCCGCCTCGGAGATGGTCGACGTCGTCGTCCACTCGGGGGACCTGTTCGACCGGGCGATCCCGAGCCCGGAGGCGCTGCGCCTCGCGCTCGATGCACTCGTTCGACTTGCCGACGGCGGACGACGACCGACGGTGGTGGTGGCCGGGAACCACGACAGCCCCCGGCTGTTCGAGGCACTGGCCCCGGTCCTGCGCCCCCTGGGCGTGCACCTGGTCGGCGACCTGCGGGCGCCCTCCGACGGGGGCGCACTCGTGCTCGAGACCGCGAGCGGGACCTGCGTCGTGTGCTGTGTCCCGTTCGTGACCCAGGGAAGGGTGGTCGACTTCATGGACGACCCGGGTCGGGCCTATGGAACGTACGCCGACCGCATGCAGGCCATCATCCGGCCGCACCACGCCTTCGCCGAGGAGCACCGGTCGGACGCGGTCACGCTCCTGGTGGCGCACTTCATGGTCGGCGGCGTCAAGGTGAGGGGCGGTTACGGGCCGACCGGGATGAAGGAACTCACGATCGGCGAGGCGTTCGCCGTCACCGAAGCCGCCGTCAACCACGACTTCAGCTACGCCGCCCTCGGTCACATCCACCTTCCCCAGCCGATCCCGGGACCGGTCACCGGCCAGTACGCGGGGTCTCTCCTCCAGCTCGACTTCGGGGAGTCCGGTGAGGAGAAACGGGTGGTGGTGGTCGAGGCCGAGCCGAACCGGCCGGCAGTCGCACGGTCGGTGCCGCTGGTGGCGGGTCGACGCCTGCTCCAGCTTCGCGGCTCGTGGGAGGAGCTGGAGGTTCGGACCGACGTGGACGACGCCTGGCTCGATGTGACGGTGATCACCGACGGGCCCCCATCCCCGCAGACCGTCGACGGGTGGCGCAACCGCCTTCCCCGGGCCGTGCGACTCCAGGCCGAATACCCGACGGAGGAGCCGACCGAGGCCGCCGTGATCAGCGGCAGGAGGATCGACGACCTCTACGGTGAGTACCACCGGACCGTGTGGGGTGAGCCCGACGCCGAGCACATGGACCTTGTGCGCGACGTGCTGACGGAGGCGGAGGCGTGAGGCCGCAGCGACTCAAGATCCGGGGCTTCCGCTCCCACCGGAAGGAGATCACGATCGACTTCCGCGGCCGGAGTCTCATCGGGTTGGTCGGACCCAACGGTGCCGGCAAGTCATCGGTGCTGGACGCCATCTCGTTCGCCCTCTACGGGCGGACGCCGGGGGAGGGCCGTGCGGTGACCAAGCTCATCAACGTCCGCTCCGAGGCAGCCCAGGTGGAGCTGTGGTTCACCGCAGGCGGCGAGACGTTCCGGGCCACCCGGTCGCTCCGGGCCAAGGGGGCCTCCCAGCAGTCACTGGAGCGATTCGAGGGCGTCGACGGGGAGAAGCTCGCCACGGTCACCGACAAGCAAAAGGAGATGGCTCAGCACGTCGAACGACTGCTCGGCCTCGATTTCGACGGCTTCACCCGATCCGTGCTCCTGGCCCAGGGGCGGTTCGCCCAACTCCTGGCCGCCACACCGGCCGAGGCGGCCAAGGTGCTCACGGGCCTCTTCGGGTTCGGGGTCATCGAGAAGATGAAGACGATCACCGAGCGTCGACTCATCGAGGTGCAGGCGGAGCTGCGAGCAGCCGAGGAGGCGCGAGCCCTCCAGGCCGATCGGGTGGAAGAAGCCACCCTGGTCGGCACGCAGCGGCTCGAGGCGGAGCGTGCCTTCAGCCGATTCGACGCTGCCGCCGGCGAGTGCGCCGGCTTCGACGGCGAGGCTGCGGAGGTGGAGAAGGAGATCGGTGGTCTTGGGGAGCATCGCGACCGACTCGCGGCAGCTGCCGCCGCCTGCCCGTCGCCCGACGTCCGTGACCGGGTGCTTGCCGCACATCGAAGCGCCACGGAGGCCACCGCCGTGGTGGCTGCCGCCCATGCCGAGGCAGCCGATGCGGTCAAGGTGGCCGTCGCCGCGCTCGACGAGGCGGTGGGTGCGGGGCTCCCGGGTGCCATCGAGCGGCTCGAGCACGCCATCGGCGCCCATTCGGCGGTCCAGAGGCGGTACGACGAGGCAGTGCGACGACGCCACGCACTCGACGAGGAGCACGCGGCCGTCTCCGAGCGGCTCCACGACCTCGCTGCCCGCGCCGAGGAGGCCGGCACGACCCGGGCGGCGGCGGCCGCCGCCGACACGACGGCCCAGGAAGGCCTCCGGACGGCAGAGGCCACCCACTCCGCGCACGCCCTGGCCGAGCGGCTCACGATCGGCGTTCCCTGCCCGGTGTGCGGACGGAACGTCGAACAACTCCCCGAGGTCACCGTGCCCCCGGACCTCGACGACGTCCGAGCCGCCGCCGAGCAGGCCCGTCTCGGACTCAGGGACGCCGAGAGCGAGGTGGCCACACTCGGCACCGAGCTGGCGAAACTGGAGGCGGGCCTCGATGCGCTGGGGCGGACGGTGGCAGATGCAGCCGAGGTCGTCGACCGTGCGACGGCCGAGTTGGAACTGGCTGCTGCGGAACTGGAGGCGGCGGTGGAAGCGGTGGCCGGGGACCCGGCCTACCCCGTCGAGGCATTCTCGGCCGCCAAGGACAGATGGGACGCCCTGCGGGCTGCCAAGACCGGGGCCGAAGCCCGTCTCGAGACCGCCCGAACGGCGATGGAGGCTGCTGCCGCCGCCTCGACCGAGGCCCGGATCCGGGAACTCCTGGACTCCTACCATCCGCTGGTGGCGCTGCTCGGGCCCCTGTCCATGCCCGCCGACCCGGAGAGGGCCGAAGCAGCGGTGCGTGAGCTGGAAGCCCGCCTGGATGCGAGCCTCGATGAGATCGCCACCAAGGAGGCCGCGCTCGGGGAACGCTTGGCCCGGGTTCGGGCCGGCCGAGCAGCCGCACTGTCGGCCGCCGGCCTCGAGCCGGACGTCGACATCGTCGAGCTGCGGGCGGCCGCCGACCGCGACGTGGCCGGCCTCCGGGCCCGCGAAGCACTCCTCCTCGAACAGGTGGCCCGAGGCAAGGAGGCGGTGGACGCGGCCGAGCTCACCTCTCGGCGCGCGGTGCGCCTCCAACGCCTGAACACCGACCTCGCGCCCGGCAAGTTCCCCCAGTTCCTGCTCGACGAGCGTCGACGGGAACTGGCTGCTGCCGGGTCGGAGTGGTTCCGGGAGCTGTCGGCGGGTCGATACGAGTTCCGGCTCGAGGACAGCTCGTTCAGGGTCCGCGAGCTCACGGCCGCAGGTCTCGTCCGCGATGCCGACACGCTGGGGGGTGGGGAGACGTTCCTGGCCTCCCTCTCGCTGGCGCTCGGCCTGGCAACGCTCGTCGGCCTGGCCGGGGGGGCGCTGGACTCCTTCTTCATCGACGAAGGATTCGGATCCCTGGACCCGGAGTCCCTGGACTTGGCGATGGAAGGCGTCGAGCGGCTGGTGGGTGGTGACCGCGATCGCCTCGTCCTCGTGGTGTCACACGTCCCCGAGCTCCGGGAACGGATCGAGGACCTCGTGGAACTGGGGAAGGACCCCGCCACCAACGAGACGGTGGTGATCCGGTCGTGATCGGAACTCCGTAGGTACGGTGATCAGGATGTCCGGACTCTCACTCACCGAAGTCGCCGACCGCCTTGGCGTGCACTACATGACCGTGTACAAGTACGTGCGGCTCGGCAAGCTCAGGGCGGCCAAGCAGGGAGCCACGTGGGTGGTGACGGAGTCCGACCTCGAGAGCTTCCTGTCTCGGCCGGAGGCGGTGACCGGGACCGACTGGACGGGTGACCTCGAAGCGCTTCTCCTGCGCGGGGATACGACCGCGGGGTGGACCCTCATCGAACAGGCACTGGCGTCGAGCGTCACCCCGCAGCGGGTCGTCATCGAGATGATGGGGCCGGCGCTGCGGAGCATCGGCGAGCGATGGGCAGCCGGTGAGATCGACGTCTACGACGAGCACCTGGCGTCCGCCACGCTACGGAGACTCCTCAGCCGGCTGTCCCCGGCCCTCAACCGGAGAGGGAACAAACGGGGACGGATCCTCGTCGCCATGGCGGCCGGGGAACTCCACGACTTGGGGGCCGAGATGGTCGCCGAAGTCCTGCGCGGTGCCCACTACGACGTGCTCACGCTCGGCGCCGACACCCCTGACGAGTCGCTGGCCCGGGCCGTGACGCGCATGGAGGACGTCACGGCGGTCGTCATCGGGGCGACCATCGACGCCGGAGCCGCGGGCTCGGCCATCGCCGCGATCAGGAAGGTGCGTCCCGGCCTGCCGATTCTCGTAGGCGGCATGGCCTTCGAGGGCACGGGCCACGCCGAGGTGGGTGCCGACGGTCTCATCAGCGGGCCGGCCACCGCCGCCCGTGAACTCGAAGCCGTCCTCTCGCCCTCTTCCGGGTAGTCAGGCGGCGTCGCTCAAGTCCTGACGGAGCTTGGCGAGCCCGACTCGGATTCGGCTCTTGGCCGTTCCTTCGGGGATGGCCAACCGCTCGGCAACCTCTCGGTAGGAGAGGCCCTCGAAGAACGCCAACGAGATGGCGTCTCGTTCCCGGGAGTCCAGCCTCGTGAGCGGCTCGTGGACCGAGCGGGCCCGGCTCCGGTCAGTGACGACCTCGTCGACGCCGCGCATCGTCCGGTGGTCTCCGTGGCGGCGGGTCTCCCGACGGCGCCGGGAGGTCTCCGAGCGCAGGACGTCGAGCGATCGGCTCCGGGTGCGGACGAGGAGGTAGGAGCGCAGTGAACCCCGGGCCGGGTCGTACTTGGCCGGGTTCTCCCACAAGTGGGTGAACACGTCCTGGGTCACATCGAATGCGGCGTCGCGGTCCCGAAGGATCGAGGTGGCGGCCCCGAACAGAGCCGCCTGATGGTCGGCATGAGCGTCCGAGAGGGCTGTCGGATCGCGGTCGATCAGGCGCTGCGCCAAGCCGGTGTCGTCGGTGCGTTCGAGTAGTGCGGTCATGTCGTTCTCCTTGCTGTGAGCAGAACTTAGCACTAAAACACATCCGATGTCAACCCACCTCCGTAGTGATGTCGACAAGGCGGGGAGGTCCCGCCCATTCAAAGGAGTTCCACACATGCGCAGAATCGCGTTCCTGCTGGCGGCCCTGATGGTCATGGCCATCCCCGCCATCGCATCCGCCGACGACACCGGGACCGTCCGGGTGGTCCACGGCGTACCCGGCCTCAC
>JBFKVA010000075.1:0-9975 GCA_041635475.1 Acidimicrobiia bacterium
CAGTCGGACTCGGGCAGCCTCGACAACGCCTTCGAGCTGCTCATGCGTTCCGGCCGCAGCGTCGAGCACGTGAAGGAGATGCTCCTGCCGGCCGCATGGGAGAACGTCAGCGACCTCGACGCCGACCTGCGGGCGTTCTACGAATACCACTCCTGTCTCTCCGAGCCATGGGACGGACCGGCCGCCATCTGTGCCACCGACGGTGTCTCGCTGCTGGCCGGCCTCGACCGCAACGGCCTCCGGCCGGCCCGCTGGACGATCTCCGCGTCGCACCTCCTCGTCGCCTCGGAGGCCGGTATCTGTCCCTCCGTGGAGGCTGCCGCCCTCGAGACTGGCCAACTCGGCCCGGGGGGAACGCTCCTGTTCGACGGCGACACCGGGGAGATCACCTTCGACGTCGAGATCAACGCTCGCCTCGCCCGCCAGCAGCCGTACGCCGAGTGGATCCGCAAGGAGACCGCCTACGTCCAGACCCCGTTCGACGACCTGCCCGAGTTCCGGATCGACGCCGAGCGGCTCGCCCGCGTGTTCGGGTTCACGCAGGAGGAGCGGAGGCTCATCCTCCAGGAGATGGCCGAAGGCCGTGACCCGCTCGGCTCGATGGGCACCGACACGCCGCTGGCCGCGCTCTCCAAGGAGCACCGGCGACTGTCGCACTACTTCCACCAACTCTTCGCCCAGGTGACCAACCCCCCCATGGACCCGATTCGTGAGAAGCTCGTCATGTCGCTGCGGACCTTCCTGGGTGCCAACGGGTCGCTCTTCGAGGAGATCGAGCAGCAAGCCCACAAGGTGGAGATCTCCTCCCCGATCCTCTCGTACGCCGAACTCGATCGGCTCGAACACATGGAGGACGAACAGTTCCGGAGCGGCCGGATCGATGCCACGTTCCTCGCCTCGGAAGGGGTCGACGGATTGCGGACGCGGTTGCGAGAGCTGGCGGACGAGGCGGTGGACCACGTCACCCGCCACGGCGTGAGCCTCCTGGTGATCTCCGATGAAGGCGTCACCGCCGAACGGGCGCCGGTCCCCATCCTCCTCGCCCTGGGGACCGTCAACCAGCGGCTCATCGACGACGGCTTGCGCAACGACACATCGGTGATCGTGGTCTCCGGGGAGCCGCGCGACGCCCACGACCTCGCCTGCCTCATCGGGTTCGGTGCGTCTGCCGTCAACCCCTACCTGGCGATCGAGGAGGTACGGCGGATGGCCCTCGACGGGCGGGTCGCCTCCGACCCGGTGGTCGCCCAGGAGAACCTACGGATGGCCCTCCAGGTGGGGCTGCTCAAGATCATGTCGAAGATGGGGATCTGCACCCTCAAGTCGTATCGTGGTTCGAGCCTCTTCGAGGTGATCGGGCTCGACGACGAGATCACCGACATGGCATTCCGCTTTGCCGAGAAGCGGGTTGGAGGGGTGGACCTCGCCCGCATCGTCGACGACACACTCGCCCTCCACGCGACCTTCGAGGCCGGCGAGGAACCACCCGGTGGTTTCTACAAGTACCGGCGCGGGGGAGAGGAGCACGTGACGAGCCCTCTTGTCGTGCTCAAGCTCCAGAAGGCGGTCCGCTCGGGCGAGTGGTCCGACTGGGAGGAGTACACGTCGGCGATCGAGGACCGACCCCCGGCCCAGATCCGGGATCTCCTCACGTTCGCCGACGTCGCGCCCATCCAGGTCGGCCTCGTGGAGCCGGTCGAAGCCATCATGCGCCGGTTCGTCACCGCGGCGATGTCCCTCGGGGCGCTCTCCCAGGAAGCCCACGAAGCACTCGGCGAGGCCATGAACCTCATCGGAGGGCTCTCCAACTCGGGGGAAGGGGGCGAGGCCGCCGAGCGATTCGGCTCGTCCCGCAACTCGGCGATCAAGCAGGTGGCGTCGGGTCGGTTCGGAGTGACGCCGGCCTACCTGGCGTCGGCCGAGGAGTTCCAGATCAAGATGGCCCAAGGCTCCAAGCCGGGTGAGGGAGGTCAACTCCCAGGGCACAAGGTCTCCGAGCTCATCGCCGGGCTCCGGCACACCATCCCCGGGACGTCGCTCATCTCCCCGCCCCCCCATCACGACATCTACTCCATCGAGGACCTGGCGCAGCTCATCTACGACCTCAAGGCGTTCAAACCGACCGCCCGGGTGAGTGTCAAGCTCGTCTCCGAACCGGGCGTGGGCACGGTGGCGGTGGGGGTGGCCAAGGCCCAGGCGGACGCCATCACCATCTCGGGCATGGATGGGGGAACGGGGGCATCGCCTCTCGTGTCCATCAAGCATGCCGGTTCGCCGTGGGAGATCGGCCTGGCCGAAACCCACCAGGTCCTGCTGGCCAACGGCCTCCGGGGACGGGTCGCCATCGAAGCCGACGGTGGGATGCGGACCGGACGCGACATCGTGGTGGCCGCGCTCCTGGGTGCCGAACGGTTCGGGTTCGGGACCCTTCCCCTCCTCGCCATGGGCTGCAAGATGGTGCGGCAATGCCACGAGAACACGTGCCCGACCGGCATCGCCACCCAGCGCGAGGACCTCCGGGCCAAGTTCTCGGGTTCGGCCGACCAGGTCGTCCAGCTGTTCCGTCTCCTGGCCCAGGAGGTCCGGGTCCACCTGGCGGCCCTCGGGTTCCGATCCCTGGACCAGGTCATCGGCCGGGCCGACCTCCTCGTTCCCGCCGACCCGGAGCATCCGATGAGCCGGCAGCTGGCGGGGTTGCTCGTGAGGGCCGAGGGCCGTCGCCGCCACCCCGGGTACATCAAGACGGAACGGTCGCAGCTGGCGGAACGGCTCGCTCGGGAGCTGGCAGATGCGATCCTCACGGGCACCCCGACCCGTCTGGCCTACCCGATCACCAACGCCGACCGCACGATCGGTGCCACCGTGTCGGGTCTCGTGGCGACCGCTCATGGCGACGCCGGTCTGCCGGACGGAACGATCAGTCTGGCGTTCGCCGGAACCGCCGGCCAGAGCTTCGGGGCGTGGCTGGCGGCCGGGGTGGACCTCCGCCTCGACGGCACCGCCAACGACTACGTGGGCAAGGGAATGGGGGGCGGTCGTATCGTTGTCGCGCCGCAGGTGCGCGGCGACCGGATCCAGCAGGCGGCGGGCAACGCGGTGCTCTACGGTGCCACCGGCGGCCGCCTCTTCGTCGCCGGGAAGGTCGGCCAGCGCTTCGCGGTGCGCAATTCGGGTGCGGTGGCAGTCGTCGAAGGGGCCTCCGACCATGCATGTGAGTACATGACCGGTGGGGTGGCGGTGATCCTCGGCGATGTCGGCCGCAACGTCGGGGCGGGGATGACCGGGGGAACCACCTTCGTGTACGACGCCGGACGCGTCCTCAACGCCAAGCTCTCTTCGTCGGCGCCGTCCCAGCGACGTCCGGACGAACTCGAGCGGGTCGAACTCCAGGGCCTGCTCTCAGAACACCTGCAGCACACCGGCAGCCGAATCGCCGGCGAGATCCTCGACGACTGGGATCGTGCCGTGAACCGCTTCTGGGTCCTGAGTCCCAACCGGCGCGCCGCTTCGGGCAGGCCGATCACCGTGGCCGCGGAGCAGTAACCCCGCCCTTGGGTGCGGTCGCTACAGGGGCGGCGTGAAGCGACCGTCCTGGGCGAGCCAGCCCCCATCGACGACGAGCAGCGACCCGGTGACGAACGAGCCGGCGTTCGAGGCCAGGTACACGATCCCGCCGGCCATCTCCTCCGGTTGGGCCCACCGTCCGAGCGCTCCCTTGGTGGCGTAGGCCTCGTACCAGTCGGGAACGTCCTTGATCTGGCGCGTGAGCGGCGTCTCGACGACGCCAGGCGCCAGGGCGTTGGCTCGCACGCCCGCCGGTCCGAGCTCGGACGCCAGGGCCCTGATCATCTGGAGAACACCGGCCTTGGTGGCCGCGTACACGCCCTGGCCCGGTTCGACCACCTGGGAGCGGATCGAGGAGACGACGATGATTGACCCTCCGTCGCCTTGGGCCGCCATGCGGGCGCCGGCACCCCGGACCGCCCGGAATGTGCCCTTCAGGTTGAGGTCCACGACCCGGTCGAACTCCTCGTCGGTGACCTCCAGCAGGCGCTTGCGAACGTTGATGGCCGGCGTCGACACGAGGATGTCGATGCGGTCGGTCGCCGCGTACAGGTCATCGATGGACGTCCCGTCACCCAGGTCGACAGCGGCGGAACGGGCACTCCCGCCACCGCTCATGATCCCGTGGGCGGTGGCGTCGGCCGCCTCGGGGGAGAGGTCGGCACACAGCACCTCGGCCCCGAACGCGGCCAGGGCCTCGGCCCCGGCCCGGCCGATCCCGCTGCCGGCACCGATGACGACCGCGGTCTTGCCCGAGAGGTCGAACAGCGCCCGGTACTGGGTGAGATCGGTCATCAGGTCGAGCCTACGGCGCCGGGCCGGCCGGAAAGGAACCGAAGGGCGGCTGCCACGTACACGTCAGCGGCGGTGGCCAGGTCCTCCACCTCGACGTACTCGTCGGCCTGGTGGGCGATCCACTTGCCGCCCGGCCCGTACACGACGACGGGGATCCCGGCGTCACGCAGCAGGATGGTCCCGTCGGTCGTCCCGGGTACCCCCCCGAAGGGCGGTGTTGTCCCGGTCACGTCCCGGTGGCCCTCCACCACGGCCCGCACGATCGGGTCGTCGGCCGGGACCGAGGTGGGGCCGCGGTCGTCGAGGGTCGTGAGCGACAAGGCGACGCCGGTCCGATCGGACACCGTGGCGGCGATGGCGGCGATGTCCGTCCGCACCCGGTCGTGGTCCATGCCGGGCACCGACCGCACGTCGAGGGTCATGACGCCGTCGCGGGGGATGACGTTCATCTGGGCGATCGACCCGGCCCGGATGGTCGTCGCCGTGACGTAGGGAAGGCCGAGATGCTCGTGTTCCCCGAACCGGCGCTGGAGGTCTGCCTCGTAGTCGAGCAGTTCCACCTGCAGGACGGCCAGGGCGGTGAGCGGATTGCGACCCTGGTGGGGCATGGCCCCGTGGGCCATCTTCCCCGACGCGTCGACCCGCAGGCGCAGGCCGCCCTTCTGGACGATGCACACCTCACCTGCTTCGGGCTCGCACACGATGGCGCCGTCGATGGTGGACGCCAGGGGCGAGGCCGCGAAGTGCTTGGCGCCGAGCATCATCTCCTCTTCGTCGCACAGCGCGGCCACGACGATGGTGCCGGGGAAGGTACCGGCAACCTCGAGCGCCCGGGTGGCGTACATCATGGCGGCCAGGCCACCTTTCATGTCGGCCGCACCCCGCCCGAACAGCCGCCCCCCGACCACCTCGGCCCCGAACGGGTCGTGGGTCCAGTCACCGGGTTCGCCCTCGGTGACGACGTCGGTGTGGCCCTCGAACAGGAGGGTCGGACCCGGGGCCGACCCGGCGAGAACGGCGACGACGTTGAGTCGTCCCGGTTCCACCTCGGTGACCTCCGGGTGCCACCCCCACGATCGCATCCGATCGGCGACCAGGAGCGCCGCCTCCGACTCGGTGGTTCCCGCGTCGGGGTCGTTGACCGAGCGGATCCGGACGAGGTCGCGGGTGAACTCGAGGAGTGCGGCGTGGTCGACGGGTGGCCTGGCCATCAGCTTGGTGGCCCCCCGGGAGACCCCGGGGGACCACCGAACCCGATCACGGATTGAAGGCCAGTTGGGTCAGGTCGAGTCCCAGCCCCGGCTGGTTGGGGTTGAACCCGGTGATCCCGGTCTTCATCACACTCAGGGACGGGAGCAGGAAGAGCCACACGTTGGCGGCATCAGCCGTGATCTGCTCCTGGACCTGCGCCAGCAGCGCGTACCGAGCCGCATCGTCCGGAGTGGCATCGGCCTCGGCCAGGAGTGCCGCCACCTCCGGGTTGTCGTACGCCCAGTAGTAGTCGGGGTTGCCGTACTGGCCCAGGTCACGGGGCTCGACATGGGCGACGATCGAGATGTCGTAGTCACCGTTGGCGAACACGTCCTCGAGCCAGACGCCCCATTCGACGTTCTCGATCTCGACGGTGATGCCGACCTCGGCGAGCTGGGCGGCCACGATCTCGCCGCCACGGGTTGCGTAGGAGACCGGGGGCAGCACCATCCGCAACGGCCGGTCGTCGGTGTATCCCGCCTCGGCCAGCAACTCGAGGGCCCGGGCCGGGTCGTACGGGTACACGTCGGTGAGGTCGACGTAGTACGGGTCGAGCGGTGAGGCACCGGTGCCGATGAGCTCGCCGTATCCGAAGTACGCGAGGTCGACGACGGCCTGCTTGTCGATGGCATGCGTGATGGCCTGGCGGACGAGGAGGCTGTCGAGTGGCGCCTTGTACAGGTTGAGTGACATGGTCACCTCACCGTTCGTCTGGCCGGTGAGCACCACGAACCGATCGTCGGCCTCGAACACCTCGAGCAGCTCGGGGGCCGAAACGCCGGCGATGATGTCGATGTCCCCCGACAGGAGTGCGCTGTTGAGGGATGTCGGCTCGTTGATGTACCGGTACGTGATCGACTCGACGAGGGCCGGGTCCCCCCAGTAGTCGGCGTTCTTGACGATCACGATGGAGTCACCGGGGAGCCAGGACTCGAAGGCGAACGGTCCGGTCCCGACCGGCGAGTTCTCGATGCTCCCGATGGCGGATTCCTTGAGGATGACGCCCTGGCCCTGGGTCATGTAGAAGAGGAAGTTCGCGGAGAACTGGCTCAGCGTGACCTTGACCGTGAGGTCGTCGATCTTCTCGACACCGGCCACCGGCGCCAGTGTCGTGGCGAACGGATGGGCCGGCTCCTTGGTGAGCACGTTGTTGATGGAGAACACGACGTCATCGGCGGTGAACGGCTCGCCGTTGTGGAACGACACCCCGTCCCGCAGGTTGAACGTCCACTCGAGTCCGTCGTCGGACACGTCCCAGCTCTCGGCCAGGAGGCCCGTGATCGAGCCGTCGGCCTCGAGCTTGACGAGCCCTTCGTACACGTTGTAGAGCAGGACCTGGGGGATGGCCGCCGCCGGGGACGACGTGAGGTCCAGCGTGGGGGGTTCGAGCTGGAGACCGATGATCACGTTGGCCTGGGCGGAGGACTCCGCAGGCTCGGTGGAGGTCGTCGTGGTCTCGGCGGGGGGCTCGGTGGCCGGGGCCTCCGTCGACGGGGCCTGGGTGGCCGGGGGTGCCTCGGTATCGGTGGGCGTCCCGCTGCTGCAGGCGGCGGCCACGAGGCCGAGCACCAGGAGCAACGAGAGGATCTTGCGGAATCGCATGGTGTGTCTCTCCTCAAACGGTCCCGACCAGCGTACATACGCTCGGCCCGACTGGGCGAGGGTGCCCGGCCCGGGACAGGCGGTCTAGCTCCCGTCGAGTCGGGGGATCGCCTCGATGAGCCGCCGCGTGTAGGGGGAGCCGGGGGCGACGAAGACGTCATCGACGCCGCCCAGTTCCACGAGCCGGCCGTCCTGGAGGACGGCCACGCGGTCGCAGATCTCATGGACGACCGAGAGGTCGTGGCTGATGAAGACCATCGTGAGCCCGAACCGCTCCTTGAGGTCGGCCAGGAGGGCGAGCGTGCGGGTCTGGACCGACATGTCGAGTGCGCTCACCGGTTCGTCGGCGATGAGGATCGACGGATGGGGGGCCAGGGCGCGGGCGATGGCGATGCGTTGGCGCTGGCCCCCCGAGAACTCGTGGGGGTAGCGGCGGGCGCTTTCCGGTGGAAGGTCGACAGCGTCGAGAAGCTCCCGGACCCGGGCCGGATGGTCGCCCTCGATGCCGAGCGACCGGAGCGGCTCGGCAATGATGTCGAGGACGGTGAGCCGGGGATCGAGCGACCCCATCGGGTCCTGGAACACCATCTGCACGCTCCGACGAACCCACGAACCCAGGGTTGAGGCGCGCGTATTCCGCGCGTCCTGGCCCACGGTTCCGTTCTGTGGGCCAGGACGCGCGTGGTTCGCGCGTTCGAACCCTGGGTACGCGATCGTGCCGGAGGTGGGCGTGTCGAGGTCGATCATGAGGCGGGCCAGCGTCGACTTGCCCGAGCCGGACTCCCCGACGATGCCGAACGTCTCACCGGTCTCCACGGTGAGGGACACGGCGTCGAGGGCCACCACATGGTCCCGGCTTCCCGTGAGGGTCGAGCGGGGGAGTGGGAACACCCGTGTCACCTCGTCGACGACGATCGCCGGCTCGGACGAGGCCCGTCGCTCCCGGCGGACGACCTCGACCTGTGCGGTTCGGCTCAAGGGGGGCACCGCGTCCACGAGGGTGCGGGTGTAGGAGTGGGAAGGTGTGGCGAACACCTCCGTCGTGGGGCCGGTCTCGAGGATGCGCCCGTCGTGCATGACGAGGACCCGCTCTGTCGTGCGGGCGACGACGGGCAGGTCGTGGGTGATGAGCAGGAGGCTCGTGTGGAGGTCCGCCACCTGGGCGGTGAGCACGTCGAGCACCTGGGCCTGGATGGTGACGTCGAGGGCCGTGGTCGGCTCGTCGGCGATGACCAGGTCGGGGCCGCACGCCAGTGCCATAGCGATCATGACCCGCTGGCGTTGCCCGCCTGAGAGCTGGTGGGGGTACGACCGGACGCGGCGTTCGGGCTGGGGGATCCCCACCGCCGTGAACAACTCGAGTACTCGGCCGGTCGCTGCGGATCGGTCGAGTCCCTGGTGCCTGCGGAGTGCTTCGGCGACCTGCCGTCCCACCCGCATCACCGGGTTGAGCGCCGTCATCGGCTCCTGGAAGATCATCGAGATGTCGTTGCCCCGCACCGCGCACATCTGTCGTTCGGAGAGGCCGGTGAGCTCCTTGCCGGCGAAGGCGATCCGGCCCTCGGCGACCAGCCCGTCCGGGAGCAGGCCGAGGATCGACAGGGCGGTGATGCTCTTGCCCGACCCGGACTCGCCGATGAGGCCGGTCCGAGAACGCCGATCCAGGGTGAGCGAGACCCGGTCGATGATCCTCTGACCATGCCCCGACGTGACGACGAGGTCCTCGACTTCGACGAGCGGCCCAGTCATGCCCGGCGCACCTCGAGGCGGGGATCAAGGGCGTCGCGGAGGCCGTCGCCCATGAGGTTGAAGCCGAGGACGGTGAGGGCGATGGCGAGGCCGGGCCAGATGGCAAGGCCGGGAGCGATCGAGATGAGGGTCTGGGCGTCCCGCAGGCTCCGTCCCCAGGACGGCACCGGCGGCTGGGTCCCGATTCCGAGGAACGAGAGTGCGGCTTCGGCCAGGATCGCCAGTGCGAAGAGCACCGTTGCCTGGACGATGAGCACCGAGAGGATGTTGGGCAGTACGTGCCGGCGGAAGGTGAAGGACGTCGACCGCCCGTAGGAGCGCGCCGCCGTGACGAAGTCCAGTTGGAACACCGTGAGGGCCGCCCCCCGCGTGACCCGGGCCACGATGGGGACATACGCGATACCGATCGCCACCATGGCCGGGGTGGTCCCGGGTTTGAAGGCAGCCACGAGGAGGATGGCGGTCAGCACCGCCGGGAATGCATACACGACATCGGAGATCCGCATGACGAGGTCCTCCACCCAGCCCCGGCGGGCCGCTGCCAGCCCTCCCAGGGGGATGCCGATGGCGATGGCGATGGCCACCGCCAGGACCCCGACGAACAGGGCACTGCGGGCGCCGACCATGATCCGCGACAGCACATCCCGCCCGAACTGGTCGGTGCCGAGGAGGTGACCGGGGGTGCCGGCGTCGAGCAGTGCCTCGGTCGGTGAGATCACCGACGGGTCGTACGGCGTCCACACGAACGACACGAGGGCGGTGAGGACGACCGCGCCGACGATCGTGGCGCCGACGACGAGGTTCGTTCGTTTCCAGCGCCGCCGGCGTCGGTTGAGTTCGATGGGGACGGGCGTGCTCATCGGGTGCGGACCCGGGGATCGGCCAGGTGGTAGATGAGGTCGACGACGAGGCTGATGGTGAGGATGAACGCGACGATCACCATCGCCCCACCCTGGACGAGGAAGAGATCGCGGCGGGTGATCGCCTGGAGGAGCATCGACCCCAGCCCGGGAA
>JBFKVA010000076.1:0-9812 GCA_041635475.1 Acidimicrobiia bacterium
CTCGCCGTCCTCATCGAGGCGATGCGGCGGGAGGGGTTCGAGCTCCAGGTGAGCCGTCCCGAGGCGATCCTCCGTCAGATCGACGGCACCCCCCACGAGCCGGTGGAGCGGGCCGTCATCGACGTCCCCGACGAGTACGTGGGGACCGTCACCCAGGCCGCTGCCCCGCGCAAGGGCCGGGTGGCCGACATGCGGCCCGGGGAGCGGGGACGAACCCTCATCACGATCGTCGCCCCGGCCCGGGGTCTCATCGGGTTCCGCTCGGAGCTCATGACCTCGACCCGGGGGACGGCAGTCGTCCACCAGCACCACGACGGCTGGATGCCGTGGGCAGGCGAGATGCCCGGCCGCATCGGCGGGGCCATCACGAGCGACCGGGGGGGCAAGACCACCGCCCACGCGCTCGACAACCTGCAGAAGCGGGGGGAGCTGTTCATCGGCCCGTCCGACGTCGTGTACGAGGGAATGATCATCGGCGAGAACTCCCGGCCGGACGAGATGGTCGCCAACCCCACGAAGGGCAAGCAGCTGTCGGCCATGCGCACGGCCGGCACCGACGACCCGATCAAGCTCAGGCCGCCCCGGACCCACACGTTGGAGACCGCCATCGAGTGGATCGACGCCGACGAGTTGGCCGAGGTGACGCCGGTGTCGATCCGCGTCCGCAAGCGCCACCTCACCGAGAGCGATCGACGCCTGGCGACGAAGCGCTGACCGCGGGTCATCCACCGACGCGCCCGGCTCCGAATAGTGTGCATGATCGACACCGTTCCCACCACGAGACCCGCTTCGATGAAGCCAACCCGCCTCCGCTCCTACAACCTCGTCATGGGGTTCCTCCATGCGGCGCAGGGGGCGGCGGTGCTGTGGCTTGCCAACGGGTTCACGCTGCCCGTCATCGCCACCTTCATGACCGGCCCCCCGGGGGTGGGCAGTCCCGAGATCCAGCCGGTCTTCAACCTGGGCGTCGCCTGGGGAGTGGCGCTCTTCCTGTTCCTGTCGGCGTTCTTCCATCTCCTCATCGTGTCGCCGGGTGTGTGGGACCGCTACCTGCGTGGCCTGGCCGAGGGCCGCAACTACTTCCGGTGGGTGGAGTACTCCCTGTCGTCGTCGCTCATGGTCGTCCTCATCGCCATGCTCGTCGGCATCGCCGACATCGCCGCCCTCCTGGCCATCGCCGGCGTCAACGCCTCGATGATCCTCTTCGGCCTCCTCCAGGAGAAGTACGAGAGGCCCGGCCCCGGGGTGAGCCTCACCTCCTACTGGTTCGGGGTGATCGCGGGGGCCGTCCCGTGGCTGGCGATCGGCTGGTACCTCCTCAGCCCGGGCGTCGCCGCCGAGCCTCCCGGCTTCGTGTACGCCATCTTCTTCTCGCTTTTCGCGTTCTTCAACGTGTTCGCCATCGTCATGGTCCTGCAGTACAAGCAGGTTGGCCGCTGGGCGGCGTACGCCCACGGGGAGCGCACGTACGTCCTCCTCAGCCTCGTGGCCAAGTCGGCCCTCGCCTGGCAGGTGTTCGGGGGCACGCTGGCGGTGTAGGCCCCGGTTCCGCAGGAAGCGGCCCCCGCGATTCCCCTCTCTCGGTGACATTCCGTCACGCGCTGTCGTGACGTTTCCACTCCGAGAACCCGCCTGCTGGTTTGGTGCGCGATTGTCGCGCTCGCGCGTGACACCCTGTCACCCGAACCCTTGCCGACAACCGGACGGATTCACGACGGGATGCGCCGAGCCCGGTCGGGAGCGCTCGGGAGGTCCCGGCCGGCGGTTCAGGTCACCGTCAGGAGCAGGTACTCGTCGACCTTGGCCCAGGCGGAAGGTGGCGGGGTGTCGTCGGGGAGGAGTGCCCACGCCTCGGCGGGTCCCAGGATCCTGGGGTCGGTGACCTCGACCTCCTCGCCGGTCGTGCGGCGGATGCGGGCGCGGCCGGCCCGGAGGACGTTCTTCACCCAGTCGGTCTTCTCCGACCCGTAGATGACGAAGACCACGAATCCACCGGCGACCGGGAACGCCACCAACGGCGTCTCGTGGACCCGGCCGGACACGCGACCCGTGTGGATGACGGCGTCCCACTTGCCGTTGCGGAGCATCCGCTTCTTCATCGGAGTGGCGACGTACTTGGCGAGGGCGTAGGGCGCGGGCATCAGGACTCCTCGGGGTAGTGGAAGACCTCGTCGAGCGGCACTGCGAAGGCCCGTGCGATCTGGAAGGCCATCTCGAGCGAAGGGGAGTAGCGGCCATGTTCGATGGCGATGATCGTCTGGCGGGTCACACCGACCCGGTCGGCGAGGTCCGCCTGGGTCATCTCGTCGGACTCGAAGCGCAGCCGGCGGATGGAATTGGTGACCTTCGTGGGCTTGGCCATCCTCAGAACCCCTTGCGGTAGGCGGCCACCTTGAAGGCCGACGACGCCGTGGAACCCACCACGAACACGAGGTAGATGGCGTTCGAGATCCAGAAGTGGTCGGCACCCCACAGGGAGAGGGTGAATGGGCCCAGCATCCCGACGGCGAGGACGAGGCCGCCCCGGTATTCGCCGAGACGCTCGATGGCGCGGTCCCGTTCGTCGCGTTTGTCGGCCTCGGAGGGGTTGGCGACGGCGATGAGGACATGGGCGACGACGATGAGCACGACCGATGCACCGATCGTCCACAGGAGCGTCGATCGGTAGGCGACGTCGGTGAGGGGGCCACCACCGGCTCGGCGCAGGATGATCACCGCGTAGGCGGCGAAGGTGCCGAGGGAGATGAGCCCCGAGGCCCATTTGGAACGTTCATCGAATGACATCGGCAGCACTCCTCGTGTCGGGTTTTCTTGACATGAGCAATGTATAGCAAAGTTGACATGACGTCAAGAAAGTTCGACTGGCTTCCGCCGACCTCGGGAGGTAGGTTCGAGGGGACCGCCCAGCGAGGAGTCGCCATGCCAACGCCGGCCGCCAATCCCGTCCCCGACGGGATGCCAACCGTCACCGCCCACATGTGGTTCAACGGGAACTGTCGCGAGGCCCTCACCTACTACGCCGGGGCGTTCGGGGCGGAGGTGGGGGAGATCGTCCCGTCCCCCGACGGGTCGGCGGTCTGGCACTCCATGCTACGGATCGGCGACACCCAACTCATGGCCGCCGACGCCCCGCCCGGGCTTCCCGAGCAGGGCCCCACCGGCTCCACCACCGTCGGCTTCTTCCTGTATGTCGATGACTGCGACGCATGGTTCGATCGTGCCGTCGATGCGGGGTGCACCGTCGTCGACCCTCTGGTCGACCAGTTCTGGGGGGACCGGATGGGGAAGGTCCGGGATCCTTTCGGCCACGTGTGGGGCATCGCGACCCACACGTGGGACTTCACCGAGGAAGAGATGGCGGCGGCGATGGCCGGGGCCGCTACCGCCTACGAGGACTGATCACAGCGAGGCGCGGAATCTGACCGAGCAATCGGCTACCGCTACCTGCGTGGCTTGGCCGAGGGCCGAAACCACCTACGGTCGGTGGCTCAGCCGCTGAGGATCTCGACCGTCCCGGCAGCCCCGTCGATCCGTACCTCCGCACCGTCGGCGATGAGCGTTGTCGCCTCGGAGACGCCGAGCACGGCGGGCAGGCCGTACTCGCGGGCCAGCGTGCCAGGGTGCGAGAGGGGGCCGCCGACTTCGGTGACGAGGCCTGCGATGACCGGGAACACCGGCGACCACGAGGCCATCGTTGACGGGCACACGACGATGTCGCCGTGTCGGATCCTGTGGAACTCCGCCGGGGTCTTGATCACCCGGGCGATCCCACGGACCGTCCCCGCCGATGCGCCGAGTCCCCGAAGCGCGCCCTCCCCGTCGTGCTCGACGACGGGAGCGTCGAACAGGTTGCCGAGAGCCCACATGAACGCCCCGGCGATGGGTTGCGCCTTGGGCGGGAACATCGAGGGAGGTGGCGGCGGTCCCGCCTTCGGTCCCACCACCCGCGGTGACGGGTTGGCCAGTGCCCAGCGGAGCTCGGCCTTGCGGCGCCCGATGGTGTCGGGATTCGGCGGAGAACCCCCGAGGGCCGCCTTGAGTTCGTCAACGGTGAGGAACTCCACGTCGTCGGCGTGGGCCAGCGCCCCGGATGCATGGAGTCTCGTCCCCGCCTCCACCGCCGCGTATCGGAACAGCCCGCTGCCGTCGAGCGGGTCGCGCTCCGTCTCATCGCCGTAGGGCCGGGCGGTCCGAGCCCTGATGACCGCATCCTGGAATCGGCGGCAGTCGACCGGGTCGGCGATCAGTGCGATCGCCTCGGTCTCGGCCTCGGCGGCCTTGGCCCGGAGGGCCGTGTCGTCGGTGTCGACGTCGGTTGCGTGGCGCAGGAGACCGATGATGGGTGTCGGGTCTTCCGCCCAGGTGGGCGCGGTCATCCGGAGATCCAGCGACCTGTGTCCGTGCTCGGCGAGGAAGGCCCTCACCGCGTCTGCACCCGGGCCGGGGAGCGTCACCAGCCGTGTCGGCTCGTCCAGGGCCTGCGAGGCAACCGGGTCGGCGGCCACGGCCTTGGCGGTGGCGGCCAGGGCGTGCCCCTCGGTCCGGCTTGCGCCGCCGTACCCGGCGACGAGGTCCAGGACGCGTGCGGGTTCCCACCCGAGGAGCTCCTCCATCAGCATGCCGAGTTGGCCGAGGACGACGAAGCCCCCGAAGGACAAGCGGAAGTGCTCGAGGCCCGCCCGGGTGACATGTGCCTCGAGGTCCTCGATGTGGCTGACGAGCGCGGCATCGGTCAGTACGCCGAGCTCGACGGATCTCAGTTCCTGGGTACGGGATCGCAGCGAGTCCCGACCACCGTTCTCCCAGGTCTCGATGAGCTGCATCGGGAGGTCGGTACGCTCGGCTTCGACCGCGTTGCGGACGGCCCTTCGAAAGGCAGGCACGATTCGCATGAGCAGCCGGAGGATCGGGAGCGGGGGGAGGCCACCGGTGTCCTTCTTGGCACCCCCCGGCGGGATCAGGCGATCGTAGACCCGACCCCAGTACAGAGCGTGGTCGATGCCATCGGAGGGGACGCCGAACAGGCCGAGCGCCTCGCCCGTCACCCGGGTGTGGGTCGGTAGCCAGGCGCTGAACCCGAGCTGCGTGACCGGCCCCGGGAAGAAGGCGTCGGCCCGTTCCCATCGTTGGTCCTTGGGTGGCCGTGCGGTCGGCTCGATCGGCAACGCGGTGATGGGTCGTGCCTGGAGGAGCCACAGGCCGGTCGGGTCGTAGGCCCACTCGACGTCGCGGGGTCCACCAAGGGCGGCCGCCGCCTGGCGGGCCAGGGCTGCGACCTCCGCCGCCTGGTCCGAGGTGAGGACGGGCTCCTCGGGTGAGGACGCGCAGTCGGGGGTGGAGGTGACGACCCAGCGCTCGGGGACCACCTCGCCCGACATGAGGGCGTCGCCGAGCCCGGCGGTGGCCTCGATGAGCACCTCGTCGGTGCCTGTCACCGGGTTGCGGGTGAAGGCCACCCCGGAGGCGACGGGGTCGAGTTGGCGTTGGACGATCACTGCGATCCGGTCGTCGGTGTCGTGGTGGAGCTCCCGGTAGCGGCTTGCTGCACCCGTCGCCGCCGAAGACCGGACACGTGCCACAGCCGCCACCCCGGCCTCGAGTCCCTCGACGCCGAGCACCGTTTCGTACTGGCCGGCGTACGAGGCGTCCGCCAGGTCTTCTGCCACCGCCGAGGAGCGGTAGGCGAGCGGCCCGGCCGCGGCGTTGATGTGGGCCGAGAGCAGCTCGGGCAGTTCATCGGCGGAAGCGTCGGGGGTGATCACGAATCCGTCCGGTACCCGAAAGCCATGGGCGATGAGTTCGCCGAGCCCGCGGGCCTTGCCACCGACCAGGCCGAGATCGGAGTGGGCGGCGTCCTCGAGTCGGATGATGACCGTCATGGGAGGTCACCGTTCACCTTGGAGGCGGCTTCGAACAGCGTCCTGATCGCCCAATCGGAAGCTTCGGCCGCCTCCTCGTCGCTGAGCCCAACCCGCGGGCCGGTGAGTCGTACCCAGGCGAGTCCGCCTGCGACGAGCCTGCTTATGCCGTACAGCTGCCGCCTGGCCAGCTCGCCGGCAGCCGGGGCAGCGTTCTCGACCTCCGTCCACACGAACGTGTCTCGCTCGTTGAGCCCGGGTGCCTCGATGACACCTGCCTCACGCAGCAGGGTGACCACCCTCATGAGCTGGCGGTAGTCCCCGAACACTGCGTAGTTGTGGGTGAGGGCCTGCAACCAGCTGTCCGGGGGGTTGGTGCCCGGCGGGTAGACCCGACCCTGGATCTCGCCGGAGACCGCCTCGAGGATCGCCTCCCGGTTCTCGTAGTACCGGTACAGGGTCCGATGCGACACGCCCGCCCGATCCGCCAGGTCCTGCATGGTGAAGTTGTTGAACCCGCGTTCGAGAGAGAGCTCGGCGTAGGCGTCGATGATGAGCCGGCGGGTCAGCTCCTTCTGGCGGTGCCGCAGGTTCGGCGCGTCGGTACTCATCGTGGTCCTTCGTCCTCCAGTTCGGGGAGCGAGAGCAGGTAGAGCCGAATCGCCTCGACCTCGTCGTCTGTGAGGCGGTCGTACTCGCCCTCGATGGGCATGATCGGGACGGTCGAGCCATCGGGGCGGAGCCCGGTGCGGAACATCGTCAGGAACTCGGCGGCGGTCCATTCGTCGATGTCCCCGCCGGGGGTGATGTTGACGCCGGGCTCTCCGCCGGGTCCCGGATTGCCGGCCAGGTTGGGTCCGTGGCACCCGGCACAGTCGCCGATGGTGGCGAGGTAGCGGCCGTACTCGATGTTCACCCCTTCGGGCGCGTCGATGATCGCCACACCGGCGGCGAGTTCATCGGCGGTGGGGAAGCCGCCGATGCCCACGAAGACCGACGCGAGCACCCTGCCGTCGCGCGGAGGGATGTTCCGTGCGACGGGGTCGACCGACGTGAGGAAGGCGATGAGCGCGCCCAGGTCCTCGTCGGTCATGGCGGCGTACCCCTGCGACGGCATGATGAGCATGCGGCGCCCGTCCTTGGCGATGCCGGTGCGCAGGGCCCGGACCCAGTCCTGGGCGGTGTAGGTCCCACCAACTCCGGCCGGGGTGAGGTTGGGTGCGGGGATGAGCCCGGGGCTTGTCAGGAAGGCGGCGTCTCCGCCGAGGTCCGAGGTGTGGCACCCGGCGCAGCCGGAGATGCTGCGGGCAATGTGCTCGCCGCGGGCGAGGGCGTCCGCGTCGGTTGGGATGTCCATCACCCTGACCGTGGGCAGTTCCACGGTGGCGGCCAGCGCTCGCTCACCGAGGAGCCAGGCGACGGCGAATGCAAGTGCGGCGAGGGCGACGAGGCCCACGAACCCGAAGCCGAGCTTCCTCATGTGCGTCCTTCCCGAGACGATGTGGCACAGACTATGTCATAACAACATGAACTATGTCAAGAGGCTGGCGGTGCGAGCGGACCGCGCGCCGATGGTGGCGCGGTACCCCGACATGGGTGATAATCGCACGATGGACGATGCCAAGGCGGACCTGCACCGCTACCTCCGCGCCGGGCGCGACGCCGTGGCCTGGAAGCTGGAGGGGGTCTCGGAGTACGACGTCCGCCGCCCGCTCGTGCGGACCGGCACCAACCTGTTGGGACTCGTGAAACACCTGGCCTCGGTGGAGCTGGGGTACTTCGGCGACTGCTTCGGCCGGCCCCACGGCGAGGCGTTGCCGTGGTTCGACGAGGGAGCCGAGGCCAACGCCGACCTGTGGGCGACTCCCGAGGAGTCGCGCTCGGACATCTTGTCCCTCTACGAGCGGGCCCAGCGCCATGCCGACGCCACCATCGAGGAGCTCGACCTCGACGCTCGGGCCCGGGTGCCGTGGTGGCCCGCCGATCGCAACGAGCCGACCCTCCACCGCCTCCTCATCCACGTCGCCGCCGAGACTCATCGCCATGCGGGCCATGCCGACATCGTGCGGGAGTTGATCGACGGGGCCGCCGGTCTGGTTCCCTATTCGACGAACCTGCCCGACAAGGATGACGCCTGGTGGGCGACCCACCGGGAGCGCATCGAGGAGGCCGCCCGCCACTTCGCCTGACCGGGTCGCGAAAACTCCCCGGTGGCTCGGTTTCCGCGTCCTCCCCAGGCCGGCGTAGAGTGCCACTACTTCCCTCACTTCCCCCGGTGGAGACGCCGTCGACGGGCTTCGCCGTGTGCCGATTCGGTCCGTTGCAGGCGTTTCGGCAGTAAACATTGACAGCTCACACGCGTGTAATTACAGTGCCGGTACTCCACCAGATGTAGTGGCTGTGAAAGCAGCAGACCACAACATCTTGTGGTTCAGCACGAATACACGGCGCCGCGGGCTCACGAGGTCGGCGGCGCCGAGTCGACTCCGGGGTGGGTCGGAGCAGTGTGGAAAAGGGCCGCTGAGGCCGAGGACTGACGAGGCGAGAGGATGGGGTGCGATGGCTGAAGGCCTGAGGATCGAACGGCGGTTCACCGAGGCGGGCGCGTCCCCCTACGACTCCATCGAGTGGAGCAGGCGCGACTCGCGCATCACGAACCCTGACGGATCCGTGGTCTTCGAGATGTTGGGGGCCGAGATCCCCGCCGCCTGGTCACAGGTGGCCTCGGACATCATGGTGAGCAAGTACTTCCGCAAGGCGGGCGTTCCCCAGGTCGACACCGACGGCACCCCGATCCTCGATGCGGACGGCAACCCGGTGACCGGCCCGGAGCAGAGTTCCCGCCAGGTGTTCGACCGCCTGGCCGACACCTGGCGCTGGTGGGGGGAGACCCACGGCTACTTCGCCTCGGCCGACGACGCCCAGGCGTTCGAGGACGAACTCAAGTACATGCTGGCCACGCAGATGGCGGCGCCCAACTCCCCCCAGTGGTTCAACACCGGCATCTTCCACGCCTACGGCATCGAGGGCCCCGAGAACGGGTTCTGGCGCGCCGACGACGAGACCGGTGTCGCCACTCCCACCGGGTCCTCCTATGAGTTCCCGCCCCCCTTCGCCTGCTTCATCCAAAGCGTCGACGACGACCTCGTCAACCCGGGCGGGATCATGGACCTGTGGGTGCGCGAAGCCCGGCTCTTCAAGTTCGGATCGGGGACCGGCACCAACTTCTCCGCCATCCGGTCCGAGGGCGAGAGGCTGTCCGGGGGTGGCACGTCGTCGGGCGTCATGTCGTACCTCAAAGTGGGCGACCGGGCGGCCGGGGCCATCAAGTCGGGTGGCACCACCCGCCGGGCCGCCAAGATGGTCGTGCTCGACCTCGACCACCCAGAGGTCGAGACCTTCATCGAATGGAAGAAGGTCGAGGAGGACAAGGCCCGCATCCTCATCCACAAGGGAGGACTCCCCGCCGACTTCAACGGCGAGGCCTACGCCACCATCGCCGGCCAGAACTCGAACAACTCGGTTCGGGCGACGAACGAGTTCATGCAGGCCGTCCTCGACGACGGCGACTGGCACCTCACCAACCGCACCGACGGCAGCGTGGCCAAGACGGTCAAGGCCCGTGACCTATGGCGCAAGATCGCCGACGCCGCCTGGGCGTGCGCCGACCCCGGCATGCAGTTCCACACCACGATCAACCAGTGGCACACGTGTGTGAACGACGGCGAGATCCGAGCGTCCAATCCCTGCTTCACCGGCGACACCAGGATCGCCACCGACAAAGGCCTGATCCCGATCAAGTCGCTGGTCACGCGGGTCGCCGACGGCGAGACCTTCGAGGTGTTCAGCCACGACGCCACGAACGTCGACAGCCCGTCCGAGTCGGTCCGGCTCTCCCAGCCGAGCCAGGTGATGGTGACCGGCACCAACGAGGTCCTCCGCCTCACGTTCTCC
>JBFKVA010000077.1:0-9772 GCA_041635475.1 Acidimicrobiia bacterium
CAGCCACGACACGACGAGGATTCCGGCCGCGCCTCCGCTCGAAGCGCCGGCGTTTCCCGTCCACGCCCCGAGGGCCGTGGCAAGCATGCCGAACAGGAGCGCAAGCGCGGTGAGATGGATGATGGCGCCACCGAGGTGGACACCGACCACGTCCACGCCCAGCACGGCGATGGCGCCGACGATGGTGGCGTGAAGCAGGGCTCCGCCGGCGACGACGAGCAGTGCCGTGGCCGCCACCGCCTCCAGCACCACCCGTGTGCGGCTGAGAGGGTGGGCGAGGAGAAGCTCGAACGTGCCCTCCTTCTCCTCGCGGGCGATTGTGCCGGTGCCGATCGAGATGGCAAGGCCGCCGAGGGTGAGAGGACCGATGAAGCCGATCATCTCGCTGAGGACGAGCGCCACGGCCCCGGATCCCCCGACGAGGCCGAGCATCCGGGTGAAGGTCTCGGGCATCTGGGAGAAGAACGACTCGATCTGGTCGTCGAGGTCGCGGTAGACGAGCCCGGCGAACCACACCATGACGCCGATCGAAACCGCCGCGATCGTCATCCCCATCCATCGATCCCGAAGGACCTTCATGAACGGAGTGCGGAGCATCACGTGTTCCCGTGGTAGTAGGCGAGGAAGATCTCCTCGAGGTCGGCCTCCAGGGTGGCGAGGTTGACGACCTCGTACTGGGTGGCCCGGGCCAGGATCCCTTCGACCGTGCCCTCGAACGTGAGGCGGGCCACCGGACCCTCCACCTCGGCGGACTGCACCCCGAGCACGCCGTCGAACGCCCCGTCGGGGAGATCGTGGGCACACCGGATGTCGATCCGGCGGATCGCCCGCTGTTTGAGCGACTCGACCCGCTCCACGATCGCCATCCGGCCCTCCCGGATGATCCCAACCCGGTCGGCGACCCGCTCCACCTCAGAGAGCGTGTGCGAAGAGAGGAACACCGTCGATCCTTCCGCCGCGACCTCCCGGACGAGGGCCTGGAACTCCTGTTGGACGAGGGGGTCGAGACCGGTGCTCGGCTCGTCGAGGATGTAGAGCCGCGGTCGGCTCATGAACGCTTGGAGGATCCCGAGCTTCTGCCGGTTGCCCGACGAGTACTCCCCGACCTTGCGGGCGAGGTTGGCGTCGAATCGCTCTGCGAGTTCCCCGACCCAGGCCCAATCGAGACCCCCGCGGAGGTTGCCGAAGTAGCCGAGGAGTTCGCGTCCCGTGAGGTTCTCGTACATCGACAGGTCCCCGGGCAGGTAGCTCACCTGCCGTCGGATCTCGATGGAGTCGGTGCGGCTGTCGAGGCCGAGGACGGTGGCGGTTCCAGAGGTTGGACGGATGAGGTCCATGAGGAGGCGGATCGTGGTGGTCTTTCCGGCTCCGTTGGGGCCGAGGTAGCCGAAGACCTCTCCTTCGAAGATCTCGAGGTCGAGGTCCTCGAGCGCCCGCACCGCTCCGTAGTGCTTCGTGAGCTTGTCGGTGACGATGGCGGCTACCACGGTGGACCCTTTCCGCTACGGGGAACGAACTCTACGCCCTGGCCGCCGGCGTCCTCACCGGGGTACCACGTACCCGGTACTGTCTCGGTCCCAGGTGTCCCGGGTCACCCCCGCCGCCTTGAAGTGCTGCTTCTGCACCTTGCCGGTGGAGGTCTTGGGAACCTCGTCGATCCGTTCGAAGAACCGGGGGACGGCGAACCGAGGCACCCTGGCCGCGCAGTGGTCGAGGAGGGCGACCCAGTCGACTTCGACGCCCGCGGCCGGCACGACGAGCGCCTTCACCTCGTCCTCTCCCCCGGCGCCGTCCACCCGGATCCCGACGACGGCGCTCTCGGCGACCGACGGGTGGTCGTTGAGCACCTGCTCGAGTTCGTAGGACGATATGTTCTCGCCCCGCCTTCGAATGCAGTCCTTCATGCGGTCGACGAAGTACATGCGGCCATCGTCATCGAACCTGCATGCGTCACCGGTGTGGAACCACAGGTTGCGCCACGCCTCGACCGTCTTGTCCGGCATCCGGAAGTAGCCGGCCATGAAGCAGCTGGCCAGCTTGGGGCGAACGACGAGTTCTCCGACGGTGCCGGGGGGAAGGGGTTCGTCGGTCTCGGGGTCGACGATGGCCGTTTCGAACCACTCCTCTTGCAGGCGCCCGGCGAGGCCGCCGATGAGGGGGTCGTCGGGATGCGTGTAGTAGGGGATGTTGCACTCGGTCATCCCAAACCCCTGGACGATGTCCATCCCAAACCGGTCTCGGAAGGCGGTGGCCCAGTCGTCGGAGATGGGAACGGCCATGATCGTGCGGCACTGGTGGTCGGCGTCGTGGTCGGTCGGGGGCTGGCGGAAGATGAACTCGGGGATCACCCCGAGCCCGTTGGTGACGGTGGCCCCGGTCCGGCGCAGGTCATCGAGCCACGTCGTGGCCGAGAAGCGTTCGACGATGTAGCAGTACGCCCCGGAGATGAACGTACCGATCACCTGCATGAGCAGGGCGTTGACGTGGAAGAGCGGCATGCACACGTAGTACCGGTCGTCCACGTCGAGAGCCAGCCGACGAGCGAGACCGACCCCGAACAGGTAGCAGTGGGCCTGGGGCATGAGCACCCCCTTGGACGGACCCGTCGTGCCGGACGTGTAGCAGATCATGGCGATGTCGTGGGGCGTCGGCTCGAGGCGGTCGAACGCCGCCCCCCATCCGTCGAGGTCGCTGGCGGCAACGCAGGTGAGCCGCGTGAACACCGGCGGCAGCTGCCCCGGCGGGTCGCCGGCCACCACCACGAGGCCGCTGAGCTGGGCGTCGGCGAGGGCCGTCACGTCGGAGAACGCCGGCACCAGGCCGGGCTCGGTCACCACGAGCCGAGGGTCGGAGTTCCGCAGCTGATGTTGAAGGAAGGCCCCTTTGAGTTCGGTGTTGATCGGCACCCAGATCGCGCCGAGTTTGAGCGTCGCGAACATGAACGTGAGGAACTCCACCCGGTTCTTGACGAGGGCCAGGACTCGGTCGCCGGCGATCACGCCCAAGCCGGCCAAGGCACCGGCCACCCGGTCCGACTCCTCGTCCATCTCCCGGTAGGTGAGGCTCGTCCCGTGCTCGAACTCCACGGCCAGCCGCTCGGGGTGGGCCCGGGCCTGGCGGCGTACGAGATCGACAAGGGTCCAGCTGCCGTCCATGACCTCGAGGATATCGGCCGACCGAGGGCCCGGGACCCTCAACCCCGTAGGCTCTGCCCATGCGCGCAGTCCTCATCACCAAAGACCCGGACTACCGGGCCACCCTCACCGAGGTCGACGCTCCCCTCCCCGATGGGGATGTGACCGTCGCGGTGGAGTACTCGACCCTCAACTACAAGGACAGCCTCGCCATCACGGGGGCCTCGCCTGTCGTGCGGAGCTTCCCGATGGTCCCCGGGGTCGACCTGGCGGGCACGGTGGCGTCGAGCACTTCGACCGGCTGGGCCGAGGGTGACCGGGTCGTCCTCAACGGCTGGGGGGCCGGCGAAACCCATTGGGGTGGCTACGCCGAGCTGGCCCGGGTTCGAGGCGAGTGGCTCGTCCCGATGCCGGCTTCGCTCACCACTCGCCAGGCGATGGCGATCGGAACGGCCGGCTACACCGCCATGCTGGCGGTGATGACGCTCGAGCACCACGGCGTGGCTCCCGATCGGGGCGAGGTCCTCGTCACCGGCGCGACAGGAGGCGTGGGAAGCGTGGCGGTGGCGATCCTCTCGGACCTCGGGTACCGGGTCGTGGCATCGACCGGCCGGACATCCGAGGCTGGGTACCTCGCAGGCCTGGGCGCCGCCGAGGTCATCGACCGGGCCGAGCTCTCCGGGCCGGGCCGACCGTTGGGCTCGGAACGCTGGGCAGGCGTGGTGGACGCCGTGGGGAGCCACACACTCGCCAACGCCTGCGCGACCACGATGTATGGGGGAACCGTGGCGGCGTGCGGCCTGGCGCAAGGGCCCGATCTTCCCGTCACGGTCATGCCGTTCATCCTGCGCGGCGTGACCCTGGCCGGCGTCGACTCGGTGAGGTGCCCGCGGGAGCGCCGCCTGGTCGCCTGGGATCGGCTGGCCGCCGACCTCGACCTCGAGAAGCTCGAATCGATGACGACGGATGCCGTTCTCGATGACGTGCTCACCCTGGCCCCCGCCCAACTCGCCGGGGAGGTCAGGGGAAGGGTCGTGATCTCCGTCTGAGGCCGGGTGGGTCAGGCAGGAGTCGCCGGGCGCGTTCCCAGCTCGTTGTCGAGAAGTAGGAGAGCCCCCGAGTCCGACCCCGCCATCTTGACCCGTTCCAGGATCGTTTCGACGGTCGCCTCCTCCTCGTTCTGCTCGTTGATGAACTCTTGGAGGAAGGGGACGCTCCCGAGGTCGCCGGCGTCCATCGCCAGCCGGTAGAGGTCATGGATCGCCTGGGTGACCCGGCGCTCCTGCTCGAGCGACACCGCGAACGCATCCGCCGCGGTCGTGAAAGTGTGCCCGGGGGCCGCCGTTGCGCCGATGCGAACCTCGTTGCCGCGATCGAGGACGAAGCCGAGGAACCGGTGGGCGTGGGCCCCTTCCTCGGCCGACTGCGCCCGCATCCATCCGGCCATACCCGACAGGTTCTTCGCATCGAGGAAGGCCGCCATCTGCAGGTACGCGATCGAGGACTCGAGTTCGAGCGTGATCTGGGCGTTGAACGCGTCCTCGAGTTGTTGTGGCATCTTCACGTGAGGTTCCTTCGGGTCGGGGTGCCCCCGATGCTATTGGACGTGCCGGGCTTGTCCGCGGGCCCGCGCTCCATGATCCGGAATCGGGTCGTCGCTCCCTAGCATGCCCCCCGAGGTGACCCCATCGACCGCCTGACCTCGCACAACAAGGGCACCCTTGGCACCTTCGCCGGGGTGTTCACGCCGTCGATCCTCACGATCCTCGGCATCATCCTGTTCCTGCGGCTCGGCTACGTCGTCGGGAACGCCGGCCTCCTCGGAGCCCTCGGCATCATCGGTATCGCCACCGCGGTGTCGGTGTTGACGACCTTGTCGCTGTCTGCCATCGCGACGAACATCGAGGTCCGGGGCGGAGGCGACTACTACCTCATCTCCCGCACACTCGGTCTCGAGTTCGGTGGCGCCATCGGCATCGTCCTCTTCCTGGCCCAGGCGGTCTCGGTGGGGTTCTACGCGATCGGGTTTGCGGAAGCGCTCGGCGCCACGCTCGGATGGCAGTCCGCGCTGGTCGGGCAGGTGGTGGCGGCGGTGGCCGTCCTCGGGCTCTTCGTCCTGGCCTGGTTGGGAGCCGACTGGGCGTCGCGGTTCCAGTTCGTGGTCATGGGCATCCTGGTCGCGGCACTCGTCGCCTTCTACGCCGGTGCCTTGTCCACCTTCGACGGGGCCGTGCTCGCCGATGGTCTGCGTGCTTCTCCCCGGTCCCCGGGGTTCTGGGTGGTGTTCGCGATCTTCTTCCCGGCGGTCACCGGGTTCACGCAGGGTGTGAGCATGTCGGGGGACCTACGAACCCCCGGACGCAGCTTGCCGCGGGGGACGTTCGCCGCGGTGGGGCTGTCGACGCTCGTCTACCTCTCGGTGGCCGTGCTGTTTGCCGGGTCGGCCCAACAGGACGCGCTCGCCAGCGACAACGGGGTGATGCGCGCCGTCGCCCAATGGGGGTTCCTCATCGACGCCGGGGTGGTGGCGGCCACCCTGTCGTCTGCCATGGCGTCGTTCCTGGGGGCCCCGCGCATCCTCCAGTCGCTGGCGTCGGACCGAACGTTCCCGTTCCTCAATCCGTTCGCAGCCGGGCATGGTCCGACGAACAACCCTCGCAACGGCGTGCTCCTCAGCCTCGCCATCGCGCTGGCCACGGTGGCGTTGGGCAACCTCAACCTCGTGGCCCCGATCGTCTCGATGTTCTTCCTCATCTCGTACGGCCTGCTCAACTACGCCACCTACGTCGAGGCACGGGCCAAGAGCCCATCGTTCCGGCCTCGCTTTCGGTACTTCCATCGAAACGCGTCGCTGGCAGGAGCCGTGGGGTGCCTGGCGGTCATCGTCGCCATCAACCCGGCGGCCGGGGCGGCGGCGGTGCTCGTCCTCTTCGGCATCTACCAGTACCTGAAGTCACGACCCCGGCCCGAGCGTTGGGTGGACACGACCAAAGGGCACCTGTTCCAGCGGGCTCGCGACGCCATCCTCGCCATGGGCCCCGACCAGGACACGGGCCGCAACTGGCGACCGCAGGTGCTCGTGTTCTCCTCCGACCCGGCGCGGAGGGCGCGACTCATCCGGTTCGCCGGCTGGATCGAGGGTGGAAGCGGGTTCACCGTCGCCATCGAGATCGCGGTCGGAACCGGTGCCGTCGCCCGCAGGGAGAAGGAGCGCAAGTCCTTGGCGCTCCGGGACCAGCTCAAGGAACTCAACGTCGACGCCCTGTCCCTCGTGGTCGAGGCCCCGGACGTGGGGGTGGCGATCCCGACGATCGTGCAGGCGGTCGGGCTCGGTTCGATGGCCGCCAACACCGTCCTGTTCAACCGGCCGATTCGGGGAACCCTCAACGTCGCGTCCCTCCGGAGCGTGTACCGGTTGGGCGTCAACGTCGCCATGCTCAGCGCCGAGGATGCCGGATGGGATGACCTCGGCACCGCCACCCCCCGCATCGACGTCTGGTGGTACGGCGACGACTCGAGCCGGCTGGGCCTTCTCCTCGCCTACCTGTGCACCCGCACCGATGCCTGGGGACAGGCCACGATCCGGGTGTGTGGGACCGCCCGCGACGGGAACGGTGACGTCAGGGAGCTGGCGGAGTACCTCGAGGACATTCGAATCCCCGCCGAGGTCGAACTCGTGGTCGGGCGGACGAGGGTGGACGTCGTTACCGCCTCGAGCGACGCCGCGCTGGTGTTCATGCCCATGGGCCTCCGCCGGGACGACCTGGTGGACGGCAACGGTGACCCGCTGGGGTCGCTCTTCGACGACCTCCCCCAGGCGGCGGCCATCCTCGCCGGTCAGCAGGTCGAGCTGGAGGCCGGCCCGGAGACCGGCGAAGCCGCGACGGTGGCAGCCGTCCACGAGGAGCTCGTGGAGGCGCGGGATCGGGCCCGAACGCTCCATCGGGTGTTCGAGAAGACGCTCGTCCGTATCAATGAGCTGCAGGCGCGGGCCCCGGGAGAGAGCGAAGCCAGGGAGGAGTTGGCCAAGGCGGAGCTCGAGCTGGAGGAGATCCGTCGGCGTGTGCTCAAGGCAGAAGTCCGGGCGATCGACGCTGAAGAGCGACTTGGGCGGCTGCAGTAACGGCGGGCGTCAGAGGAGCCCGTTCCTGGTGGCCCACACGATCGCTTCGGTCCGGTTGCCCACGCCGATTCGCTGATAGAGGCGCTGGAGGACTCGGAACATCTCCCGTTCCGAGTACCCGGAGTCCGCAGCGATGGCGGACACGGTGGCGCCATCGGTGAGCGCTCGGAGCCAGCTGATCTCTCCATCTCCCACCCAGGCGGTCGGGTCGGCCGGTGGTGGGACCCGGGCGGCCAGGGCCCGGGCCACGGCGACGGGTACGGCGGTCCAGCCCTCGAGGGCGGACGTGAGGACCTGGACGAGGTGGTCGGTGGGATCGTCCTCGCCGACGACGCCCGATGCGCCCGCCCGGACGAGCTCACCGAACGTACCGACATCGTTCGCCGGCGCGATGGCGATGACCGGAACCGACGGGTGGTCATCGCAGAAGGTGCCCATCGCCTCGCGGGATGAGTCGTCGCGAACGGTGATCACGATGGCCGTGCCGTCCTTGATCGGGGTCCAGTTGCCGAGGCCATCGACTTCCACGGGCTGGAACCCGGCCTCTTCGAGCACCGAAAGTACGCCCCGCATGATCGTGGGGGTGGTGGCGACGACGCCGACTCGTTGGCCCATGGCGCCAGCGTACCGACTTGGCAGGGTCCTGCCAGGGGCGGGCGGGCGGCTGTCGAACCCGGGCGGTCGATCCCACCGCTTCGTCATGGACAGGCACGACGCGTCCATGGAATCCTGTTGTCATCGCCCCCGGGGATCCGGGGCCGGGGGTCCGAGAGTCGGGGACCCGGGACACGCAAAGGAGTCGAGATGTCAGACCAAGGAATCGGAAGCCGGGTCCAGAACGGGATCAGTGGCCTGTTGAGTGGCACCGGAAGCATCGTCAAGGGCGTTGCCGATATCGCCCGGGATACCGTCGTCACGACGGTCAAGGGCGTTGGCGACATCGGTGGAAGCCTCACCGGGACGGTTGGCCAGATCGTCGGCGGAGCCCTCGACGCAGTGAGTGAGGTGGGCACCGGCCTCGTCCGCACCGTCAAGGGTGTCGTGGTCGGGGTCATCCAGGGTGTCGGCGAGGTGGCCACGGTCACCGTCGGCGTCATCTCCGACACGGTCCGCGTCGCCATCAAGGGCACCGGTGCCGTCGGTACCGACGTGGCCCAGACCGCGGCCGCCATCGCCGAGGGCATCATCAGCGCCACCAAGAACACCGGGGTGGGCCTGGCCGATGGGGCGGTCGCCCTTGGCCGGTCGGCCATCGGGGGCGTGAAAGAGATCGGGGGCGACGTCGTCGCCACCGCTTCGGGCACCATGTCGGGCGCGGTGACCGGTGTGGCGGAGGTGGGCGGCGACGTCCTCTCGGCCATCCGCAACACGGCCCGCGGCCTCATCCAGGGCGCAGGCGAGGTGGGCGCCGACGTCGTCGATGTGACCACCGGTGCGATCGCCGGTGCCATCAGTGGGGCCAAGACCATCGGGGTGGGCGTCGAAGAGGCCGCCGAGGCGGCCGCGTCCGGGGCCCTGGAGGCTGCCGAGAACATCGGCGAGAAGGCCGTGCACGCGGTCACCGATGTCGCGGCCAGCGGCGTCGGCGGCGTCAAGAACATCCTCAAGGGTGGCTCGTCGGCCTGACAGGACATCCAGAGCGTTTTGGGGCCGTTTGGTGGTCACAAAGCCGCTCAAACGACCCCAAAACGAAATGAGGGGACGGACCCGAGCCCGGTCCGTCCCCACGCGACCGAGTAGGGGGTGCCATCGGTGTACCGTCCCGCCGGAAGGAACGGACCATGAGACTTGCCATCCTCTCGCGTGCCCCGCACGTCTACAGCACGAGGCGCCTCGTTGCGGCCGCCCACGACCGCGGCCACGACGCCAGGGTCCTCAACACCCTCCGGTTCGCCATCGACCTCGCCGGCGACGAACCCGACCTCCAGTACCGGGGGAAGGCACTGGGTGATTTCGATGCCGTGATGCCTCGGATCGGGGCGTCGATCACGTTCTTCGGCCTGGCCGTGGTCCGCCAGTTCGAACAGATGGACGTGTACACCCCCAACACGGCGCACGGAATCGCCAACTCGCGGGACAAACTCCGTTCGATCCAGATTCTCTCCCGCCACGAGATCGGGATCCCGGCCACGACGTTCGTACGGGACCGGGCCGACGTGCTCGCAGCCATCGACCGGGTGGGAGGCGCCCCGGTCGTGATCAAGCTCCTTGAGGGCACCCAAGGGATCGGTGTGATCCTGGCGCCGGACACGAAGGTCGCCGAAGCCGTCATCGAAACGCTGCAGAGCGCCAAGCAGAACGTGCTCATCCAGCGGTTCGTCGCCGAGAGCCGGGGCAAGGACATCCGGGCCCTCGTCGTGGGTGACCGGGTCGTCGGGGCGATGCGCCGGGTCGCCCAGGGCGACGAGTTTCGATCCAACGTCCACCGGGGCGGATCCGCCCACGCCATCGAGATCAGCCCCGAGTACGAACGGGTTGCGGTCCAGGCCGCCCAGATCATGGGGCTGCGGGTGGC